>NZ_JBIVAX010000006.1:0-308133 GCF_044745805.1 Kitasatospora sp. NPDC086801 | reverse complement strand
GGGGGGCCCCCCCCCCCCCCCCCCCCCCCCCCCCCGCCCGCCGCCGCCCCCCCCCCCCCCCCCCCCCCCCCCCCCCCCCCCCCCCCCCCCCCCCCGGGGGGGGGCCCCCCCCCCCCCCCCCCCCCCCCCCCCCCCCCCCGGCCCCGGGGGGGGGGGGGGGGGGGGGGGGGGGGGGGGGGCGCCCCCCCCCCCCCCCCCCCACCACCGGGCGGTCTCAGGAGGCCTTCAGCAGCGGCCAGTTCAGGCGCGGCCGGCCGTTCGATTACTGGAGCCCCCTAGCCAACCACCGTAGTGCCAGCGGCCGTCGAGCCCGAGCAGCAGCGCGCCGCCACCCGTCGCAAAGGTGAACCAGCCGACCCCGGAGGCGAGTTGCCGCTCCTGGTCGGCGGCGCCGGCGAAGCTCCGCACCCCGGTGTCCCCGCACGTCCCCCTCCTCACCGCGAGGCCCGGGCACCCTTCGGCGAGCGGGCTCGGACCTTCCGACACCCAGGAGAGCGACGGGGCCGGAGGGGAATAACGGAAACCTCTTGCGAAATTCGGCCGCCCGTACGCGGCGGGCCGGGTCGCGCGGAGCGGAGGACACCGGAGGACGGTCCGGGAACGGCCTGAGAACGGTCCGCGAACGTCCCAGGACGTGACGGTGCCGGGGAGCGCACTCGGGGGGTGTGCGCTCCCCGGCACCGGGGGTGGTGGCGGCCACCCGGCCGGAGTCCCGGGGCCTGGGCCACGACGGCCGTGACGGCCGTGACGGCCGTGACGGGAATGCTAGACCCGGCGCCGGGCCCTGGCCAGAGCCGTGAAGTGGCCAATTCCAGCCCAGGACATGCCAGCTGAGGCCGGTGCCCGATGCACCGCCAGCCTGCGGTCAGGCCGCCGCCCGCACCGGGGCCGGCTGCGCCGCCGCCCGCCCACCGGCGCAGCCGCCGTGCAGCCGGGCCAGCCCTGCGGCCAGGCCGGCCCGGTCCCCGGCGAGCCACAGGCGCAGCGCGACGGACAGCGCGGCGCTGGCCGGTCCGGTCGACGGGCCGCCGGTCCGCGCGATCCGCTCGCCCAGCAGCGGCAGCAGGTCCGCGATCGGGGCGGGCAGCCAGAGGGTCAGGGCGCAGGGGGCGGGGCGGGCCAGGACGCGCCGCAGCGGCAGCGTGGAGGCGTCGTCGTGCAGCGCGGGGATGACCTCCAGCAGACCGTCCACCACGACCTCGGAGACGTCCCCGCCGTGGCCGCGCGCGAGGGCCCGCAGCAGCGCGCGTTCGGCGGCGGTGATCCGGACGGTCAGCATGACCTCGTCGCAGTCCATGGTCCCGGTTCCCCTGTCGTGGAAGTCGTGGCGGTCGTGGAAGTCGTGGCGGTCGTGGCCAGCGGGGCCGGTGGGCCCGTCCCGGTGGTCCTCCTGCCCGTCAACGAGGCTCCGCTACCGGCGTTATCAGGCCGTAGTGGCCGTCGTAGCGGCGGTAGAGCACCCGGGCGCGGCCGTCGCCGGGGTCGGCGTAGCAGACGAACGGGCCGCCGGTCAGCCAGAGCCGTCGGGCCGCCTCGGTGAGGTCGAGCGGGCTCGCCGGGTCGGCGCCCGTGGACCCGCCCGTCCCGGGCGCACCGCTGAGCGGGCAGCGGTGGACCAGGGCGTCCCGGCCGGTCGCGGCGTCCGAGAAGAGGTGGAACGGCCGGTCCAGCGCGAGCAGTTCGCGGGTGGCCTGCTCGGGGGTGCGGCGGGCGAGGACGACCTCCTTGTGCCGGGCGATCCGCCGTTCGGCGAGCGGGCGGGCGGCGTACTGCGGGCGGTAGGCGCTCTCGTGGGCGGCGGCGAATCCGATGTCGCCCTGGTCGCGCAGCCGGGCGGCCCGGCCGGCGAGCGTGCCGAGGGCGAGGTCGACGGCCTCGCGGGCGGTGGCGGCGGCGAGTTGCACCCGGACCGGACCGGCGCCGGCCAGGTCGACGTCGGCCTGGGCGAGGGCGGGCCGGGTCATGGCCCGGTCGCGCGCGCGGGTGAGCCGGATGCGCAGCGCGCGGGTTCCGGGGCCGAGCCCGGCCACCGTGTCCAGTGCCTGCGCCCGGGCGTACTCGGCGTCCTCGCGCGACAGCTCACCGCGGATCTCCACCCGGACGTCGAGGGCGGGCCGGTGGCGCAGACTGGTCATCAGGGTCCTCCTTCTCCCGGACCATGCTGGCCCTCGGACGGCCGGGCGGCGAGGGTCCAAAGACCCTGCCCGAGGGGCCCGGCGCGGATCTTTCCGGCGGGGCCGTCACCGCAGGTCAGCGCCGCGTTCCGGGGCGGCCGAAGTCGGCCCGGATGATCGACCGTTGGAGTG
The DNA here is from genome assembly GCF_044745805.1 of Kitasatospora sp. NPDC086801. NCBI lineage: Bacteria > Bacillati > Actinomycetota > Actinomycetes > Kitasatosporales > Streptomycetaceae > Kitasatospora > Kitasatospora sp. NPDC086801. The sequence goes on along the minus strand of NZ_JBIVAX010000006.1, from coordinate 305,827 downwards.
ATCCACCCGCGTTCGGCGCAACGCCCGTCGGACCGGCGCGTTTGCCATGACGTGCGCCCCTCCAGCCGGGGCACGCGCGGGATCCGCGCGGGCCGACCCCCCACCTCCCGGCCGGCCCGTCGGCGCCCCCGGTATCGTCCGCACCGGCTCCTCTGATGAGAGGTACTGACATGACCCTGCTAACCGAGACGCGGCAACGGGACGTCCCCCCGAGAACCGCACCGACCGCACCCCGCACGACCCGCACGTCCGTCCCCCCGCTCGCCCCCGGCGCGGTCCCCGGCCTCGGCCACGCGGCCGCCCTGCTGCGCGACCCGCTCGGCTTCCTCGGCTCGCTCTCCCGGCACGGCGGCGTCGTCCGGATCCGGCTCGGGCCGCGCACCGTCTGCGTGGTCACCGACGCCCCGCTCGTCCACACCCTGCTCGTCGCCCTCGCCTACGACTGCCCGCGCGGCGCCGTCCAGGACACCCTCAAGACGGCCTTCGGCGACGGCCTGCTGATGTCCGAGGGCCAGGCCCACCGCGACCGCCGCCGGATCATCCAACCCGCCTTCGGACCGGACCGGATGGCCGAGTACGTCGCCGTGATGCACCAGGTCACCGAGGAGCGGGCCGGGCGCTGGCACCCCGAGCAGGTCCTCGACGTGGCCAAGGAGATGAACCACCTCGCGCTGGAGATCGTCACCCGCTCGCTGTTCGACGCCCGGCTCAGCGAGGACGCCACCCTGGCCTTCCACCAGGCCCTGCCGGACATGGTGAAGGGCCAGATCGTCCAGTCCCTCTACCCGCACCCGGCGCTCGCCCGGCTGCCGCTGCCGGTCAACCGGCGCTTCGACGCCGCCGTCCGGGTGCTCAACCAGGTCGTCGACCAGGCCGTCAGGCCGACGGGCGCCCGCTCCGCCGAGCGGGGCGGCACCCTGCCCGCCCTGCTGCGCGCCGCCACCGACCCGGGCACCGGCCGCCCGCTCACCGAGGCGGACGTCCGGTCCGAGGCGATCACCATGTTCGGCGCCGGCACCGAGACCGTCTCCACCACGCTCACCTGGCTCCTCGACGAACTCCTGCGCCACCCCGAGGTGGAGGCCCGGCTGCTCGCCGAACTCGACGAGCACCTGCCCGCCGGCACCGTCCCCACCCCCGAGGCGCTGGCCAAGCTCACCTACACCCGCAGCGTCACCCAGGAGGTGGTGCGGCTGCACGCGCCCAACGCCTTCCTGATGCGCACCGCCCAGGTGCCGGTGGACCTCGGCCCGTACCGGATCCCGGCCGGCACCGAACTGCTCTACAGCCTCACCGCGCTGCACCGCGACCCGGACCGCTACCCGGACCCGCTGCGGTTCCGCCCGGAGCGCTGGCAGTCGGGCGGGGCCGGACGGCACTCCTTCCTCCCGTTCGGGGCCGGCAAGCACAAGTGCATCGGGGAGGCCTTCGCCTGGGCCGAGCTGACGGTCGCGGCGGCCGCGATCCTGCGCCGCTGGCGGCCGGTGGCCGTCTCCGGCACCCGGGCCCGGGAGGTGGTGTGGACGACGGTCCAGGCACACGGGCTGCGCGTCCGGCTGACCCCGCGCGGCGCCCGGGTCCCCCGCCCGGACACCCCGCCGGACGACCGGGTGGGCGTCGAAGCGCCGCCGGCGGCCCGCTGCCCGGTGAGCATCCCCGCCCGGGCCCCCGCCGCCCAGCCCCAACTCCCGCACCGGTCCGGCGAACTGCGCACCGCCGCAGCCCGGCACGCCGCCTGGGTGGTCGGCCGCAACCTCCTCACCCCGCCCGAGATGACCCGCTACGGGGCCTACGCCCTGCACGAGTTGATCGGCCACGCCTTCCCCCGCACCCACGGCGCCAACCTCGACCTGCTGGTGGACATGCTGGGCTGGTTCACCATCCTCGACGACCGCTTCGACGGCCCGCCCGGGCGCCGCCCCGCCGAGGCCCGCGCCGTCGTCGACCCGCTCATCGACGTCCTGCACCGCACCGGGGCCGACCGGACGGCCGCCTCCGCCCCGGTCCTCTCCGACCCGGCACCACGCTCGGGCGACCACCTGCTCCGCGCCTGGCACGACCTGTGGAGCCGGCAGGCACAGGGCATGTCGCCCAGCTGGCGCGCCCGGGCCGCCCGCGAGTGGCAGGCCTGTCTGGAGACCTTCCCCGCCGAGGCCGAACACCGCGCCCGCGGCACCGTCCCCGTCCTCGGCCTGCCCGAGACCATGCGGCTGCGCCGCCACGGCAGCTGCCTCTACCCGTTCATGAACATACTGGAACGGGTCCACGGCGCCGACGCCCCCGCCGCACTCCACGCGGAGCCCGCACTGCACCGGCTGCGCGCCAACACCGCCGACGCCGCCACGCTGATCAACGACCTGTACTCACTGGAGCGGGAGGAACGCCAGAGCGCGGCCGCCTTCAACACCGTCCTCACCCTGCAGCGGATCCGCGGCTGCACCCGCAGCCGGGCCGTCGGCGCCGTCCGCGCCCGGGTCGCCCGGCTGCGGCGGGAGAACGACGCCCTGCGCAGCGACCTGCGCCGCCGCCACCCGGCCGGGCGCTGGTACCTGGACGGCACCCGGGAGCTCATCGAGGGCGTCCAGGCCTGGACCAGCACCAGCGACCGGTACCTCGTGGCGGACGGTCCTCGCCCCTAGTCCGTGTCCGGCCGATCTTGCCGGGCCCGCGACGCTCCCCCGGCCCGGCGGCCGGGAGGTGCCCCCAGGCATCCCGGCCGAAGGCTGGGGGAGCCGCGGGCTGATCCGCCGAGATCGGCCGGACAGGACCTAGCTAGGAGGTGCCTACTTGCGCCCGCCGAGCGCGAACAGCAGCAGCACGAAGCCGGCGAACAGGTGCGTGGCGAAGATGTAGATACCGGCCCGGACGAGCATGGCCTTGCGCCGGCGCTGCTCCTCGCGCGTGCCGTCGCTCGTGCTCTCGCTCATGGCGGGGGTTCTCCTCGGGTCGGCCGGCCGGACCGGGCGCGGGTTCAACGGGCTTGACGGCCCGGGGGCCTCGACGGGCTCAACGGTGCGGCCGGCCGCCGGGCGCGCGCAGTTCGGTGAGCAGCGCGCCCTGGTCGGTGATCAGTTCGGTCAGGATCCGGCGCGCGGCACGCAGCAGCTCCGCCACGTCCGGGGTGCTGAGCGCGTACACCACGGTGTTGCCCTCGCGGGTGGCCGCGACCAGCTGGGTGCGGCGCAGCACCGCGAGCTGCTGGGAGAGGTTGGAGGGCTCGACCTCGATCTCGGCCAGCAGCTCGCGCACCGGCCGGGGCCCGTCCTGGAGCAGTTCCAGCACCCGGATCCGGACCGGGTGGCCGAGGGTGCGGAAGAACTCCGCCTTGGCCTGGTACAGCGGGACCGGCATCGTCCGCGTCCCTCCCTCGGGTACGGTTCGGTGGGCGTGCGGCCGCGTCCTCACCGGCGGCCGGCAAGCATCATCGCGACAGATGAAGATTTCTTCAAGTCGTCATGGCGAGCGCCCGGGCGGCCATCCCGGCGGGCACCCGGCGCACCCGACCCGCCGGGGCCGTCTCCGGGTGGTCCACGTCACATCCGGAGGGCGCGCGGGAACGCCGGAAGCCGAGCCCGGGACGCTGCCAACTCCCGGACTCGGCCGTCATGGTGACGTCCCGTTAGCAGACTACAGGCACGTCCACCGTGACCGGGGCCGGACCCCGCGAGATCGACTCGACACTGAAGGAGGCGTGGACGGTCGAACCGCACGGCACGGTGGCGCTGATGCCCTCGACCCGCACGGTGCTGACCGTGAACACGGCGCGCCCGCTCACCGCGCCGAGCGACGCTCCGCCGGTCACGTCGGCCGACAGGTGGGTCAGCAGATCCTGCGGGTTCGGCGGCCACGGGGTGCCCGGGGAGGGCGGGCCGGCCAGGCCGATCTGCCCGTACAGCACGACGCTGCCGCCGGTGACCTCGGCGCAGACCTTGGTCGACAGTCCGGCCTGCAGGCCGTTGTAGCCGCAGGTCGTGACCGTCGCGGCATCGGCGGTGACGCCCGTCGACGCGGCGAGCGCCGGCACCGGCGCCGCCAGCAGGGCGGCGGCACCGGCCGCGCCCGCCGCGATCCGCATGATGCGGTTCATTGGACTTCTCCTTCGGAGGGTGTGAGGAACGATCTGGACAGGTGAGGTGGCACATATGACATTGCACAGGTGCCACGACGAAACTTTGCCATGCGATTCCCAAGGTATGGCCCAGGTTCGGCCTTGGAACTGTAGAGCAGACCGAAATCAGACCTTCGATGGCGCAATCACGCCCCGGAGGGTCAGGTTCCTTGCACCGACCGTAGCCGGGCCCCGGTCGCGGCCCGGGGGGCCTCCGTGCTCACGGGCCGCCCTCCACCGGTCCGCCACCGGCCGCGCCGTCGGGCCGCCCCCGGCTCAGTCCAGTGCGGCCCGCAGGGCGTCGACCCGGGTCACGGCGGCCGTGAAGGCGGCGCGGTCGAGGCGGCCGGAGTCCAGGGCGTCGGCGAGGGCCGTGGTGGCGTCCTCGGCCTGCTGCGGGTCGCGGGCGGAACAGAGGATCAGGTCCATCCCGGCCTCGGCGGCGGCCACCGCGCGGTCGCCGGCGTCGCCGTACGGGGCGAGGGCCTCGGCCTCCAGGGCGTCGGTGACGGTGACGCCCCGGAAGCCCAGGCGGCCGCGCAGCTCGCCCTGGACCACGGCGCGCGACAGCCCGGCCGGGCGGTCCGGGTCGAGCGCCGGGTAGACCGCCCAGGAGGCCATCACCAGCCGGACGCCCGCCGCGATGGCCGCCCGATAGGGCTCCTCGCCACGGGTGCGCAGCTCGTCCAACGGCACGGAGAGGGTGACCGGGCGGTCATCGGTGTTCTCGCCGTCGGCGGCCGAGCCCAGCCCGGGAAAGTGCTTGGCGGTGGCGGCGACGCCCAGGCCCTGCTGGGCGGCGAGGAAGGCGCTGCCCAACTCGCCGACCCGGGAGGGGTCCTGGCCGTAGGAGCGCTCGTAGCGGTCGATGAAGTTGCCCGGGGTGTCGTACACGTCCAGCACCGGCGCAAGGTTCACGTTGAGCCCCGCGTCCGCGAGCGCCCCGGCCGCGCTGGCGCCGGCACGGCCCGCCGCGCCGAGCGGGTCGGGCTGCGATCCCGTCCGGCGGGCGGAGAGTTCGGGCGCGCCGGGCAGGCGGCGCACCTTGCCGCCCTCCTGGTCGGTCATCAGCAGCAGCCCCCCGGGCACCGGCGACTGCGCCGCCGCCTGCCGCAACTGACCTACGGCCTCGTCGAGTTGATCCGGGCTCGTGACGTTCTCGGCGAACAGGATGACCCCGGCCGCCCGGCCCGCCCGGATCGTCTCCAGCACGCCCGGCGGCGGTGTCGGACCGGCGTAGGAGAGCACGATCCGGCGCCCCGCGAGCTGCCGCGCATCCTGATCGGCCATCGCCATCGCCGCCGCCCCCTCCCCCGGGGCGCTGCCCCGACCCGGTATCGACTCCGGTATCGACTCCGGCGCGGACGTCGGTGCGGACGTCGGTGCGGACGTCGGTGCGGACGTCGACACCGACGCCGAGCCGGCCGGAACCGGCCCGAGCGTGGCCGCCAACACCACCAGCATCGCCCCGAACTGGACGGTGCGCCGAAGCACGGCCATCACGCCTCCCTGAAGTCGGCAGCGGGACACGGCCCGTCAACGCAGCCGAGCCCGTCGCCACCCTAGCCCGGGCCCCGGAAGAGCACACCCGCGCCCGCGCGGACGGGGGACGTTCCACTCCGCCTTCTTCAAGGCGGTGGCGGTCGACCCGTAGGGCCGGTCGGGCGAGGAGGTCCGTCCGTTCCCCTCCCGCTCACTCCGGGCTGTCGCCGAGGGCCGCCAGGAGGGTGCGCATGGCGTCGACCAGGACGGCGGTCCGGGTCTCGTCGAGGCCGGCGAGGAGGACGCGTTCGGTGGCGAGGTGATCGGGGAGGGCGCGGTCGATCAGGGCGTGGCCTTCGGGGGTGAGGCCGACCACGCGGCTGCGGCCGTCCTGCTCGCTCTGGGTGCGGGTGACCAGGCCGCGGGCCTCCAGCCGGTCGAGACGCTGGGTGATGGCGCCGGAGGTGACCATGGCGGACTGCATCAGTCCGGTGGGGGTGAGGCGGTAGGGCGGGCCACTGCGCTTGAGGGTGGCGAGGACATCGAAGGAGGCGGCGTCCAGGCCGTGTTCGCCGAACGTCCGGTTGAGCTCCGTGTCCACCAGGCGGTAGAGGCGCTTGAGCCGGCCGATCACCTCCATCGGGGAGGTGTCCAGGTCGGGGCGCTCGGCGGCCCATTGCGCGACTACTCGGTCCACATGATCTGCCACAGGTTCAGGGTAGGGGATTCCGTCGAAATTCCTTAGCGATGAGGTAACTGTGAGCCACGTCACCCTATCAGAGTGCCGAGATATGCCTTAGCGCTGAGATACATTGGCTTAGTGCTAAGAAATCGCCTCGGAATCGTGCTGGTGACGGCGATAGCCCCCGCCGTCTGGGGGTCGACGTACATCGTCACCACCGAACTGCTCCCGCCCCACCGCCCGCTCCTCGCGGCCGTCCTCCGGGCCCTGCCCGCGGGACTGCTGCTGATAGCCGTCACCCGCCGCCTGCCGAAGGGCAGCTGGTGGTGGCGCTCGCTGGTCCTCGGCGCGCTGAACATCGGCGCCTTCCTCGCCCTGCTCTTCATCGCCGCCTACCGACTCCCCGGCGGGGTCGCCGCCACCGTCGGCGCCGTCCAGCCGCTGATCACCGCCGGACTCTCGGCCGCGCTGCTCGGCGACCGGCTCACCCCGCGGACGGTGCTCTGCGGCATCGCGGGCATCGCGGGCGTCAGCGTGCTGGTCCTGCGGGCCGGCGCCCACTTGGACGCGATCGGCGTGGCCGCCGCACTCGCCGGCGCGGTCGTCATGGCCACCGGCGTGGTCCTCTCCAAGCGCTGGACCTCCCCCGCCCCGCTGCTCGCCACCACCGGCTGGCAGCTCACCGCCGGCGGACTGCTGCTGGTGCCGGTCGCGCTGTTCGTCGAGGGCGCCCCGCCGTCCCACCTCACCGTCGGCAACCTGCTCGGCTACGGCTACCTCAGCCTGATCGGCGCGGCGCTCACGTACGCGCTCTGGTTCCGCGGGATCCGGGCGCTGCCGCCGACCTCGGTCTCCTTCCTCTCGCTGCTCAGCCCGGTGGTGGCCACCGCGATCGGCTGGCTGGCCCTCGGGCAGGGCCTCAGCCCGCTCCAGGCGCTCGGGGCGGTGATCGTCCTCGGCTCGCTGATCGCGGCCCAGACCCGGCGGCGCCCCAGCACCACCGCACCCACCGCACCCACCGCGCAGGCCGCTCAGGCCACCCCGGCCGCCGCGCCATCCGTCCGCGAGAGCGCCTGACCCCGTCCCGCTCCCGCCGAAGGCCCTTCCGTCATCCCCGTCCAGCAGTCACTGGCACCCACCGCACCAGGAGAACCTTCATGCACATCACCGTGTTCGGCGCCACCGGCAACGTCGGCAGCCGGGTGGTGACCGAGGCGCTCGCCCGCGACCACCGGGTCACCGCCGTCCTGCGCGACCCCGCCAAGCCGCACGGCCTGCCGCCCGCCGTCACCCTCGGTGTCGGCGACGCCCGCAACCCCGTGGACGTCGCCCGCCTCGCCGCCGGGCAGGACCTGGTGATCACCACCACCCGCCCGGCGCCCGGCAGCGAGCGCGAACTGTCCGCCGCCACCCGGGGCCTGCTGGCCGGCCTCGCCGGAACGGGCGTGCGCCTGATGGCCGTCGGCGGTGCGGGCAGCCTCACCCTGCCCGACCGCGGCGGGATCGCCCTCGTCGACGACCCCGGCTTCCCCGCCGAACTCCTGCCGATCGCCCGGGCCTGCCGCGAGCAGCTCGACCTCTACCGCGCCGACGCGCACGTCGACTGGACCTACCTGAGCCCCGCCGCCCTGCTCGAACCCGGCGAGCGCACCGGCCGCTTCCGGCTCGGACGGGACGAACTGCTCGTCGACGCCGACGGCACCTCGGCGATCTCCATGGAGGACCTCGCCGTCGCCCTGCTCGACGAGGCCGAGCAGCCCGTGCACCGCCGCACCCGCTTCACGGCCGCCTACTGACCTGGGGCAATCCTCCGTGTCCGGGGTGTACCCAGCACCACCCCGGACACGGAACCCCGCATGATCGACCGTCAGAGCGCGCTCGGACAGGATCGTTCCCGTGAACACCAACGCATCGAACACCGCCGCATCGAACACCGCCGCCTCGAACGCCGTGACGACGACCGCCACCGCCACCGCCTCCCGCACCCGGCGCGCCGCCGTGGCCGTCGCCGCCGCCGTCCTGGCCGGCCTCGCCGTGCCGACCACCGCCAGCGCCGCCCCGGACGCCGGCCGGAACCCGGGCGACGCCGAGGTCGCGCCGGCCCGCTACACCCACCAGACCCTCGCCTGGCAGCCCTGCGCCAAGCAGCCGGCGCTGGACTGCGCCACCATGACCGCCCCGCGCGACTGGCACCACGCCGATGCCGGGGCCGACGTGACGATCGCGGTCTCCCGGCACCGCGCCGGCGACCCGGCCAAGCGCAAGGGCACGCTGCTGATGGCCGCCGGCGGCCCCGGCGCGTCGGGCCTGCTACGCCCGGCGGGCCTGGCCACGGCGGCCCCGGCCGTCGGCGCGGCGTACGACATCGTGGGCTTCGACCAGCGCGGGGTCGGCGAGAGCACCCGGGCCGTGTGCCAGACGCCGGAGGAGTTCCAGGACTTCCTGGCCGGCGACTTCCGCGACCAGTCCCCGGCGGCGATCGACCGGGTGGTCGCCAACTCCAAGAAACTGGCCGCCAGTTGCCAGGAGCGCACGGGCGACCTGCTGCCCTACCTGAACACCGAGCAGACCGCCCACGACATCGACCTGTTCCGCGGCCTGCTCGGCGAGCAGAAGCTCAGCTACTTCGGTCCGTCCTACGCCTCGATGATCGGGGCCTACTACGGGACGCTCTTCCCGCACCGGGTCGAGCGGATGATCCTGGACAGCAACATCGGCTTCGACGACACCTGGCAGAAGTTCGAACTGGGCCAGCCGATGAGCTTCCAGCGCCGCTTCGACGAGGACTTCGTGCCGTGGCTGGCGGCCCGCGACGCCACCTACCACTGGGGCTCGACCCCCGAGGAGGTGCAGGCGCACTGGGAGCAGCGGCGCGCCGCGCTGCACGACCAGCCCATCACCGACGGGTCGCTGACGATCGGCCCGAACCAGCTGGACAACGGCGCGATCAGCGCGATCTACGAGAAGGCCACCTTCCCCTTCCTGGCCCAGGCCCTGACCGCCGTCGACGACTGGCAGGGGGCCGACCCGGCGGCGAAGACGATGGCCGGGCGGCTGTTCGGCCAGTACCTCAGCCCGGAGTTCCTCGCCGAGTTCTTCTCGGTGACCTGCAACGACACCCCGTGGACCAAGGACATGGACAGCTGGGTCCAGCACGGTGCGGAGAACGCCGCGCGCTATCCGCTGGCGGGCGCGCGCACGCTGGCCTTCGGCGCGGTCTGCGCGGCCTGGCCGACCGCGCCCGCCCCCAAGGTCAAGGTGACCGGCGCCCACCTGCCGACGGTGCTGATGCTCAACTCGGTGCACGACCCGGCGACGTACTACGAGGCCGCGCTCGGCGCGCACCGCGCGCTGCGCGGCTCCAAGCTGGTCACCGTCACCGGCAGCGGCGACCACGGCCAGTACCCCACCGCCAACTCCTGCGTCACGAACGCCGTCGAGAGCTACCTGCTGGACGACCGCGCCCCCGAGCACGACCTCGTCTGCCCCACCCCGCAGGCGGGTTGAGCGCCCGGCCCCTCGACCGCGGCCGCCGGAGCGCCCGCCGGGTGACGTGGAACGGGGCGAGGTCGCCGCACACCGGATCGCGGCCGCCCAACCGTCCGAGGCCCAGGCCTCGCTGGCGAACGGCCAGGAGCTGGCCTTCGGTGACCTGCTGGTCAGTTCGGCCGGGCCGCGCACGGCGAAGCGCGGTCTCGTGCCCTGGCCCGACATCAAGTCCATCAGAGCGGTCAACGGCTACCCGGTGGTCAAGAAGGACGGCAAGTTCCTCGCGCTGTCGAACACCGCGGTCAGCCGGATCCCGAACTACGCGCTCCTGATGATGCTGCTGGGCCGTTCCGGGTGACTCGCCCGCGGTGCCGGTCAGGCCCGCAGCCGCGACCGGAGCCAGGCGAAGGCGGCGGCGAGCCCGGCGAAGCCGCCGACGGCGAGCTTGATGCCGCCCTTGGCGACGATCCAGCCGATCCAGGGGACGCTCCAGCCCAGCCAGTGGAAGACGGCCAGCAGTACGGCGGCGCCGCAGAGGGCGGCGAGCACCGTCACGGCGACGGCGGTGGCCCGCGAGAGCTCTCGCGGGCCGTCGTCCGTCGCGTCCTGCGCCTGGTCGTCCGTCAGCTGGTTCGTGTCCCCATCGCCCATGGGGACGAGCTTACGGACTCCTCAGCGGCGGGCGCGATGGGTGTCGCCGAGGTGCTCGCCGGTCTCGTCATCGGGGAAGCTGACGGCGAGGGTGACGCGGTACTCGTCCACGTCCTCGCGGTGCCCGGGCACCCGGGCCCAGGCGAGCGAGTGCACCTCGGCCTCGGGGGCCTGCCGGCACCAGGCGGCGGCCTCCTCCAGGACGCGGGCGGCCGAACGCCCGGTGCACACCACGGCGGTGTACGCGGCGACGGCGAGGTCCCCGCCGCTGCGGGCGATCCGCGAGACCGCCCGGACGGCGGCCGCGGCCTGGGTCAGGTCGCGGGCCAGGTCGTCGACCACCCGAGGGGGTGCCGGGAGGACGGCCGCTCCCTCGGCGACGGTCTCGGGCAGGTTCGCGCTCACGGTCCGGGCCTCCATCCGCATGGTCACGGGGCACAGCATGACGGCCGGAGATTCCTGGCATGCCCACTTTCACCAGAACGTCACCCGTCCAGGGGCGAGTTGGGGCCGCCCCCTGGCGTCCGCACGCCCGCCCTGGTAGGGGGAGGCCAGCCGGGCGACGGACATTCGCGCAGGTCAGGAGGGTCGGCACCGGGCGCCGCCGGGGAGCCCGGAACGACGCGCACGCACCACCCCCGTGCCCCGGACCGCCGGTCCGGGCCCCCGGCCGCGCCGGCCCACCACCGGTACGCCATCGGTCAACTCCCGTGGCGGAAAAGGGAGATAGCTCCGGGGGCCAGCCCGCAGCATCCCTCCGGCACCGCGCCCACTGCCGCCACCGGGCCGGCGGACGGAACCTGTGGGGGCGCGCGCACGCCAACTCGCCTACCCGGCATGGCCGTCGGCTCGCCCGGCTGCGACGCGGCCCGGGTCCTGACCCGAACCCGAGCGGCAGCTCCCCCGCCCCTGGTGACGTGCGGCATTCGACGCCGGTGCGGGGCCGGGGCAACCTCCGGCCACCCCTGGCTCGTCAGATCATCGTGATACTAATCGTTGCGACGGTGGGAGCCACCGGTCGGCGGCAGGCACGATGACGACGGTTCATCCGTTCCGGCAGGGTCGGGACGGCTACGGGGAGGGGCACGGTATGACGGCGAGGTTCGGCAAGCTGCAGGGCGGGCGCGGGCTACGGCTCGGCAAGCGGGTCACGGGGACGGCTGCGGCCTTCACCGCGCTCGCCGCACTGACCGGCTCCCAGGTGACGGGCTTCGGGCTCGCCCCGGTCGCGGCCGCCGACGCGGTGACGGCACCGGACGCCTCCTACCAGCCCGGCTCACCGGCCGGCGGCGGCCCGACCACCGGAGCCGGCGGCACCTTCGGCACCGGCGTCCCGGCCGACGGCGGCGGCACCGTCCAACTCCCGCAGCCGCCCGGCACGGTGCCCGGCGCGCCCACCGCCGGCCCCTTCGCCGCCACCGGCCCGGCCCTGCCCACGACCGTGCTCGCCGCCTACCGCCAGGCCGAGGCCTCGATCGCGCAGCGCTCGCCCGGCTGCCACCTGCCGTGGCAACTGCTGGCCGCGATCGGCCAGGTCGAGTCCGGCCAGGCCAACGGCGGCCAGGTGGACGCGGCGGGGACGACCCTCACCCCGATCCTCGGTCCGGCGCTGGACGGCAACGGCTTCGCCGCGATACCCGACACCGACGGCGGGCGCTACGACGGCGACGCGCGCTGGGACCGCGCCGTCGGGCCGATGCAGTTCATCCCCTCCACCTGGGCGGCCTGGGGCGCGGACGCCAACGGCGACGGCAAGGCCGACCCGAACAACATCTTCGACGCCGCCGAGACCGCCGCCCGCTACCTGTGCGCGGGCGGGCGCGACCTCTCCGACCCGGCACAGCTCGACCGGGCGATCCTCAGCTACAACAACTCGGGCGAGTACCTGCGGACGGTCCGCAACTGGATGGCCCACTACGGCAGCGGCACCGTCACCACCGTGCCGAACCGCCCGGCCTCCTCGACCCCGCCGGCCTCGCTGCCCTCCCCGCTCCTGCCGCTGCTGCCCCCGACCGGGACGACGCCGGGCGCCACCACCGGTACGCCGAGCACCCCCGCGACCACCCCGACCCCGGACGGGCAGCCCTCGCCGAGTGCGCAGCCGACCTCGCCGGCCCCGACGCAGTCGCCCTCCGCGCAGCCGACGACCGACCCGAGCACCACCCCGACGGGCACGCCCAGCAGCACGCCGCCGTCGACCGCGCCGGCCACGCCGTCCGGCACGCCGTCGACCACTCCGTCGGGCACCCCCTCCGGTACCCCGTCCTCGACGGCCACCCCGACCGGCACCCCCACCACGACGCCGACCGGAACGCCCACCGACTGCCCGAGCCCGACGGCCACGACCACCCCGACGGGCAGCCCGTCCCCGACGGCCACCCCGACCGGCACGCCGTCCGGCACCCCGGCCGCCCCCGGGTGCGCCACGGCGACGCCGACCCCCGGCGGCACTCCCACCCCGGGCGGCACCCCCTCCTCCGCCGCCCCGAGCACGACCCCCAGCGCGGGCCTCTCCCCCTCGGCCGCCCCGCCGACCCGCTGACACCGCCCCATCCGCCGACGGCCCGCACCCCTGGTGCGGGCCTTCCGCGTTCCCCGCCCCGCCCGCCAAGCTCCCGAGACCGAGACCGAGACCGAGACCGAGAGCTGGACCGAGACCTACGCCGGATCCGACCCGGCCCCGGCCCTGGGCAGCGCCCCCGGACCCAGCGTCGCCCGGTGCACCCGCCACCGCGCGAGCATCCCGTGCAGTTCCTCCACCATGAACGCGAAGAAGGCCGCGCTCTCCGCCAGCCGCTCCCCCGCGACGGTGCCCGCGCCGACGGTGGCCTCGCCCTCCCTGAGCACCCGCACCCAGCGCAGCAGGTACTCGTCGCGCCGGGTCAGCGACTCGAACCAGACGTCGTTCAGCACCCGGTAGCGGTCGCGCCGCGAGCCCGGCTCGCGCTCCTTGGCGGCCAGGCCGATCTGGGTGAGGTAACGCATCCCGCCGGACACCGCGGCCGGGCTGATCCGCAGCCGTTCGGAGAGCTCGGCGGAGGTCAGGACGCCGCTCTCCTCGGCCATCAGGCAGGAGAAGAGCCGGGCCGGCATCCGGCCCATGCCCGCGGCCACCAGCTCGGCCGCGAACCGTTCGACGAAGTCCGACACCGCCTGCTCGTCGCGCTCCTTCTCCGCTTCCCGCTCCACCACGCGCGCCTTCCCCTCTCCGGTGATCAACAACTCGACTGAACTTTAACGCCTTCCCAATATTCACGTTTTTCTGAAACTACGGTAGCTTCAACAACATGACGAAGGCAATCGCTCTGACCGGCCTCCGCAAGACCTTCGGCCGGACCACCGCGCTGGACGGCCTCGACCTCACCGTCGAGACCGGCGAGGTGCACGGCTTCCTGGGGCCCAACGGCGCCGGGAAGTCCACCGCCATCCGGGTGCTCCTCGGCCTGCTGCGCGCCGACGGCGGCAGCGCCCGGCTGCTCGGCAAGGACCCGTGGCACGACGCCGTCGAACTGCACCGCCGCCTCGCCTACGTCCCCGGCGACGTCGAACTGTGGCCCAACCTCACCGGCGGCGAGGCCATCGACCTGCTCTCCCGGCTGCGCGGCCGACTCGACCGCCGCCGCCGCGACGAGCTGATCGAGCGCTTCGACCTCGACCCCACCAAGAAGGGCCGCAGCTACTCCAAGGGCAACCGGCAGAAGGTCGCCATCGTCGCCGCGCTCGCCTCCGACGCCGAACTGCTGCTGCTCGACGAGCCGACCTCCGGCCTCGACCCGCTGATGGAGGTGGTCTTCCAGGACGTCGTCCTCCAGGCCCGGCGGCAGGGGCGGACCGTCCTGCTGTCCAGCCACATCCTGGACGAGGTGGAGAAGCTCGGCGACCGGGTCAGCATCATCCGCCACGGCCGGGTGGTGCAGACCGGCAGCCTCGGCGAGCTGCGCCACCTCACCCGCACCACGGTCGAGGCCGAGACCCACCGCCCCGTCACCGGGCTGGAGACGCTGGAGGGCGTGCACGCCGTCCGCACCGAGGGCACCCGGGTGCGCTTCGCCGTGGACGGCGCCCACCTGGACGCCGCCATCCGCCGCCTCGGCGAGGCCGGGCTGCGCAGCCTGGTCAGCCACCCGCCCACGCTGGAGGAGCTGATGCTGCGCCACTACGGCGACGAGCTGGCCGCCAACGGGCACCCGGTCGACGGCGAGGCCGCCCGATGACCGCCACCGCCGCCGCGACCAGCACGCCCACCACGGCCCCGCGCCCGCCCCGCTCGCACGCCACCCTGGCCGGCACCACCGCGCTGCTCCGCTTCGCCCTGCGCCGTGACCGGGTCCGCCTCCCCGCCTGGGTGCTCGGCCTCGGCCTGCTCACCCTCGCCAGCGCCGGCAGCGTGCACACCGTCTACCCGACCGCCGCCGACCGCGCCTCGATCGCCCACGCCTCCGCCAGCCCGGCCGTCCTCGCCATGACCGGCCCCGGCCACTACCTGGCCGACTACACCTGGGGCGCCATGCTCGGCCACCGGATGCTCGGCCTGCTGGCGGTGCTGGCCGGGCTGATGAGCGTCCTGATCGTCACCCGGCACACCCGGGCCGAGGAGGAGAGCGGGCGGGCCGAACTGGTCCGCTCCGCCGCCGTCGGCCGGCACGCCCAGCTCGCGGCCGCCCTGGCCGCCGCCGCCGTCGCCGACCTCGCGCTCGGCCTGCTGCTCGCCGCCGGGCTGCCCGCCCTCGGCGTCCCCGGGCTCGGCACCGGCGGCGCGCTGCTGTTCGGGGCCGCGACCGCCGCCGGCGGGCTGCTGTTCGCGGCGGTGGCCGCCGTCGCCGTCCAGGTCACCGCGCACGCCCGGACGGCCTCCGGGCTGGCCCTCGCGGTGCTCGGCGCCGCCTACGCGGTGCGCGCGGCCGGGGACGCCGGGTCGAACGGGCTCTCCTGGGCCTCCCCGATCGGCTGGCTCCAGCGCAGCTACCCCTTCGTGGACGACCGCTGGTGGCCGCTGCTGCCCGCGCTCGCCCTGACCGCCGCCACCGGCGCGGCCGGCTTCGCCCTGAGCACCCGCCGGGACCTGGGCTCCGGCCTGCGCGCCGCCCGCCCGGGGCCGCCCACCGCGCGTCCCGCCCTCGGCACCCCGCTCGGCCTCGCCCTGCGCCTGCACCGCGGCCTGCTGGGCGGCTTCGCGGCGGCGCTGCTGCTGCTCGGCGCGATGTACGGGTCGCTGCTGGGCGGCGCCGACGCGATGGTCAAGGACGTCGACCAGCTGAAGGAGGCCCTCGCCCGGCTCGGCGGGCGCTCGCTCACCGACTCCTTCGCCGCGATGACCATGCTGGTGGTGGCGGTGGTCGGCGCGGTCTACGCGGTGCTGGCGACGCTGCGCCCACGCGCCGAGGAGAGCGCCGGGCGGGCCGAGCCGGTGCTCGCCACCGGGGTGTCCCGGTCCGGCTGGCTGGGCGGGCACCTGGCGGCGGCGCTGCTCGGGTCGACCGCGGTGCTGCTCGCGGCAGGGGTGGGCTTCGGCCTGGCCGGGGCGCTGTCCACCGGTGACGGCGGCGCGTTCCCGCGGCTGGTCGGCGCGGCCCTGGCGTTCGCGCCCGCCCAGTGGGTGACGGTGGGTTTCGCCGCCGCCGTGTACGGCTGGCTGCCCCGGGCGACGCCGCTGGCCTGGCTGGTGCCGGCGTACGCGTTCGTGATCGGGTACCTGGGCCCGCTGCTGAAGCTCCCGGCGGGCCTGGACCGGCTCTCCCCGTTCGGACAGGTGCCCCGGCTCCCGGCCGCCGCCATGGACTGGACGCCGCTCGCGGCGCTCACCCTGGTCGCGGCCGCCCTGATCGCGCTGGCGCTGGCCGGGTTCCGGCGCCGCGACCTGGAAGCGCGCTGACGCCCGGAGCTTCACCGGGAGTGGCCGGGGCCGGCCGCGGCGGGCCGGCCCCGGACCGGGTCACAGGTGCTTGACGAGCTCCGGCATCAGGTCCTGGAAGGTCCGCCCGCTGGCCGGCTGCCCGATCGCGGTCATCTGCCAACCGGTGGGCGTGCGCTGCACCTTGGCCATGATCTGCGCGGTGTACGGGCCGCCGCCGGTGAGCGTGTACCGGGCGAGTTCGGCGCCGGTCTGCTCGTCGACCAGCCGGCAGAAGGCCGCCTCGACCTCCTGGAAGGTCTGACCGGTGAAGGAGTTGACGGTGAAGAGGATCTGGTCGACCTCGGCGGCCATCGTGGTCAGGTCGACGGTGATCGACTCGTCGTCCGTCGCGTCGCCCGCGCCGCCGACCAGGTTGTCGCCGCTGTGCCGGACCGAGCCGTCGTTGCTGGTGAGGTGCTGGAAGAAGACCACGTCCACCGGCCGCCCCTGGGAGAACAGCACGGCCGAGGCGTCCAGGTCGATCTCCCGGCCGGCGGCCAGCAGCTTGGCGAAGAAGCCCTTCGGCTGCGCGGCCCGCCAGCCCAGGCCCATCCGGACCACACTCAGCTGACCGCCGCCCGGCTTCTCCAGGCTGATCTTCTGCCCCTTGGCCAGCGAAACGCTCATCGTGCCCTCCTCGTTCCTGCCGCCGCTCCGTGCCGTGAATCTACAGCACTGTCGAACATCTATGATCATCCGACCGACGCGCTTCCAGGACCCCTACCCCGCACTCCCCCCGCCGTCACCACCGGGGGCGGTCCGCACACTGTCAAGCGCCCCGGGGAGGAGCTTGCGCGGGGCGGGCGCGCAATCCGGCTCGGTCAACCTGGCAACCGGCGATCCGACGTCTGGCGTAGCCGCGAACAGGGGCCGAACAGGCGGGCGGCACGCGGACTAGGGTCGGCTCGGAGGCGCCGCCGACCGGGAGAACGGCCGCCGACGCACCGAGCGTTCCGCGCACGTTCCCGTGATCCGCCAACCCACGCTGGGGGGACCACCATGTCCGAGCACGAAGGAACACCACCCGCACCCGCCACCGCCGCCACCACCTCGCGCCTCGGCCGCCGCCGCCTGCTGCGGGCCGGCCTGGGCACCGGCGGCGCGCTGGCCGCCGTCCGCCTGCTGCCCGGCGGCCAGGCCTGGGCCGCCGCCCCGGAGCCCGCGCCCGCGCCCGTACCGGAGTCCGCGCCCGCACCCGCCGCCCTCCCCGGCGGCGGCGCCGCCACGGCGCAGCCCTGGCCGGACTGGGCCCGGTTCGCCCGCGTCGGCGACGGCACCTTCAACGAGCCCGCCGACATGCAGAGCGCCGTCGACGCCCTCAGGGCGCAGAACGTCAGCGTCATCGAACTCGACACCCTGCTCTCCAACTGGCTCACCGACGCCGAGTTCGCGGCCCACATGGCCGAGGTGAAGACCTTCACCGGCCTGGCGCACGCCGCCGGCCTCAAGGTCGTCATGTACTACCCCTCCCTGGAGCTGATCTCCCCCGGCGGCGAGAAGGGCCGCTCATTCTACAAGAACGACCAGGGCGGCGCCTGGGTCCAACGCGACCTCGCCGGAAAGCCCAACGTGTTCTACGGCAGCGTGGTGGTCTGGGTCGACCCGGGCGACGAGAGCGTCTGGCTCAGCCCCAACTCGCCCTGGCGGGACTACTTCCTCAAGCGGATCAAGGGCGTGGCCGCCACCGGCGTGGACGGCATCTGGCCGGACGTCCCGATCTACTTCGACGGCGTGCTCTCCTGGTGCGACGCCTCCACCTGGGGCGCGGCCGCCTTCAAGGCCGACACCGGCCTCGCCCTGCCCAAGGCCGCCGACTTCGCCGACCCGGTGTTCCGCCGCTACCTCGAATGGCGCCACCGCAACCTGCTCCAGTTCCAGCTCGACATCGCCGCCGCCGGGCGCGCGGTCAACCCCGACCTGGTCACCTTCATCGAGACCGTCTCGATGGACTACCGCTACGCCACCTCGATCGGCCTGGACGGCGGCTACCTGCGCCAGGCCGAGGGCGCCGTCAGCCAGGTCTGGGAGGTGGACATCCTCGGCAACTACGACGGCATGCGGCACGCCACCGCCTCCGACTGGGTCTGTCTCATCTCGATGTACAAGTACGCGCGCGGCGCCAGCGGCACCAAGCCCGCCTGGGCGTTCTCCTACGGCTGGCAGGCGGACGACGCCTCACTGGTGATGTCCCAGCTGATCGCGGCCGGCTGCAACCCGTACGAGGTGAAGACGCCGTACAAGAACGACACCGTGGACGCGGCCATGCGCGCCCGGATGTACCGCTTCGTCCAGGCCAACCAGGAGCGGCTGTACAACGCCGCCCCGACCGCCCAGGTGGGCGTCTACCACTCCAGCCCGTCCCGGGACTACGTCAGCCCGGGCGCGGGCATCGGGATGTACGTCAACGCGACCGCGCCGGCCGGGATCAGCGACTGGTGGGGCGGCGACGACCCGGAGCAGAGCTGCGCGTCCGTCCCCTGGCTGGGCGAGTTCCGGGGCTCGGTGAAGGCGCTGGTGTACGCGCACATCCCGTTCGACACGGTGCCCAGCCCCGGCCTGGCCGCCGCCGACCTGGCCCGGTTCAAGGTGCTGCTGCTGCCCGACCTCCAGGCGGTCTCGGACGCCGAGGCGGCCGTGCTGCGGGGCTTCGTCGCGGCTGGCGGGACGATCGTGATCACCGGCCCGGCTCCCACCGCGCTCGACGAACTGGGCGGCCAGCGCACCGAGTTCGCGCTCTCCGACGTGCTCGGGCTGCGCCGGGGCAGCCCGCTGCCGGCCAGCAAGCAGAACTCCTACGGCAGCGGCACCTGCTGGTACGTCCGCAACCGGGCCGGGCTCAGCTACCTCACCAAGACCGACCAGGCCTCGGCCGACCAACTGCTCGCCCCCGTCCGCCAGTCCGCACCGCCCGCCGTCACCCTGGCCGGGGACCGCCGGATCTTCCTGGACGCGCGGCGGCTCGGCAACGACACCGTCGTCCACCTGGTGAACTTCACCAACTTCGGCGACACCCCGGCGGCCTTCCGCACCACGCCCGCCAACTGCACGCTCTCCTACGCCCTCCCGGCCGGCGCCGCCGTCACGGCCGTCACCGTCGCCACCCCGGACGGCACCGACCCGACGCCCAAGCCCGTCCCGTACACCGTCACGGGCACGACGGTCAGCGTGCCGCTGACCGTCGTGCAGTACTCGGTGGTGACGGTGACGGTGAGCTAGAGCGCGGGCGCGGGGATGCGCCAGAGGGCGGCGGGGTTGGCCTCGCCGCCCGGGGCGGACTCGAAGGCGATCCACTTCCCGTCCGGGGACCAGCTCGGCGCGCCGTCGTACGAGCCGTCGTCGCCGGTCACCCGGACGGGGCGGCCGCCGTCGGCCGCGACCACGAAGACCTGGGCGTTCGGCAGGTCGCCGAGGTTGGAGGAGAACACCAGGTACCGGCCGTCCGGGGACCAGGTGGGATCGGTGTGCTCGCCCGGCACGTCGGTGACCTGGCGCAGGCCGGTGCCGTCCGCGCCGACCGTCCACAGCGCCCAGTTCTCGCCGCCGGCAGTGCGCCGCTGGAAGACGATCCGGTCGCCCCGGGGTGACCAGTTCGGCTGCCGGTTGTCGGTACCGGTGCCCTTGCCGTCGACCAGCCGGAGCGGGGCGCCGCCGTCGCGGCGGACCTTCCACAGCGAGTCCTGTTCGGCGTTGTCGCCGTGCACGGCGGCGTGTTCCGGCTCCCAGCTCTGCTGGAAGACGATCCAGGCGCCGTCCGGGGAGAAGCTCGGCTCGCTGTAGCCGCTGCCGTCCTCGTGCCGGGTGACCCGCTCGGGGCTGCCGCCGGGCGTCATCAGCCAGACCTCGTCGTGGCCGGACTCCCGGTCGGTGGCGAAGGTGAAGGCGCCGGTGGCGGCGTTCCAGCTGGTGCCGGGGAGGTTGACGGCGGCCTTGTCGGGATCCTCCAGGACCTTCTGCGGTGTGCGGCCGCCGTCCAGGGGCAGCACGCCGAGGGCGGCGGCGCCCTTGTTGTACCCCTCGCTGAACTCGGTCAGCAGCACCGAGCGGCCGTCCGGGGCGAAGGCGGGGTTCTGGGCGCTGTGGCCGCCGTCGGCCCGGTAGAGCAGTTCGGCGCCGTCGGCACGGCGCTCGCCTCCCGTCGGCGGCACGCCGGTGGCCCGGGTCGGCCGGGGCTGCGGCCCGTCCTCGGAGCCGGATTCGGCGCAGCCGGACAGCAGCAGCGCCGCGGCGGCCACGGCGGCGAAGAGCGTGCGAGTCCTCATGACTCACAAGCTAGTTGACGCTGCATCAGGCCGCGTACGCCCACAGGTGGATCAGGCGTCGCCGTCCAGCAGGTGCTGGCGGACCTCCTGGAAGGTCCAGGCCCCGCCGGCCGGCCGGGCGAACACCCAGACCAGATCGAAGCGGTCCGGCCAGGTGGCGGGCACACCGCTGCCGGCGGCGCCGAGCGCCTCGACGATCCGCGGGATCCGCGAGTGCTCCCAGCAGATCAGCACCGGCTGGGGCCCGGCCAGGGCGGCGCCGGCCAGGGCCGTCTCCTGGGACTCGGCGTACCCGGTGTCGACGGTCAGCCCGAGCTCGGCGGCGAGCGGGGTGACGGTCTGCCGCATCCGGTGCGCCCCGGCCAGCGGGCCCTGGTCGGCGGCGGCGAGGATCCGGGCGGGGGTGCGCAGGCCGGGGGCGGGCGGGGCGAACAGGGTGGGCAGCGCCCGGGCGCGGGACCAGCCGCGCTCGGTCAGGGACTTGCCGTCGTGGCTGCCGTTCTCGTCCAGTCCCGGGTGGGCGCCGTCCGGCTTCTCGCCGTGCCGGATGATCATCACCAGGGCCTCACCGCCCGCGTCGCTCGCCCGGGCCGCACCGGCGTCCTTGCCCGCCTTCTTGCCGGCCTTGCCGGAGGAGGCCGAGCAGCCCGCCAGCAGCACCGGAGCGGCGATCGCCAGGCCGGTGAGCAGGGTGCGCCGGGCCGGCCGCGCCGCCACTCGGTGCTCCATCACCTGGTCCCCCGTCACTCGGCACCCCGCTCCAGGCGCACCAGCACGTCGATCGCGACGCCGCCGCCCTCCCCCTTGTGCCCGGGTTCCGGGCCGACCGGCCGGTGCACCCGTTCGGCCCGGACGGTGCGCAGGCCGTGGTCGGCGAGGTCGGCGAGGACGTCCTGGGGGGTGAACAGCACGGCCGGATCCTGGGGGCCGCCGACGCCCTCGGTGAGGTTGCTCAGGTCGTGCCCGATCACCAGCAGGGTGCCGCCCGGGGCGAGCGCGGCGGCGGCGCGGCGCAGCGCGGCCCGGCGGTCCTGGGCGGGGACCTGGAGGTAGGCGACCAGGATCAGGTCGTAGCCGGCGGCGGGGGCGTCGAAGGTGCGGGCGTCGCCGTGCCGCCAGGTGAGCCGGTCGGCGACCTCGTCGGGCAGGTCGGCGGTGAGCCGCTCGGCGCGTTCCAGGGCGACGGCGGAGTAGTCCAGGCCGGTGACCTCCCAGCCCAGGGTGGCCAGCCAGATGGCGTTGCGGCCCTCCCCGGTGGCCAGGTCGAGGGCGTGGCCGGGGGTGTGGGCCGGGGTGTGGCCGGTCAGTTCGCGGACCACCCAGCGGTTGGGCTCGGCGCCCCACACCAGCGCGCTCCCGGCGTAGCGGTCGTCCCAGTCCTGGCTGTCCATGGCGAGTCCTCCGTTCGGCGGGCCTGCTCCGCAGCGGTCAACCTACCGGGCCTGGGCGGCGGCGGCCCGGAACGGTCCAGCGGGCGGACACCCTTGACGGCGAATATTGGTCCAGTCCAATCTGTGATGTCGTGATGCGAGCGGGTCAACCGGCCCGCCGCGTCCGCCGTCCGCACGTCGGCACGCTCCACCTGTCCGCGCGCCCCCACAGCGCCCGGGCGGCTCCCCAGGCCCACCCGGGCCACGCACCGCCGGAACCCCCACACATCCGGAGGACACACCGCATGCACGACCGCGTCATGCCCGCACGGGCCGCCCAGGAGCCCACCGGGCGCCGGGCCGCTCCGCGCAGACGGGCCACGGCCCTGGCCCTCGCCGCCACCCTCTGCACCAGCGGCGCCGCCCTCGCCCTGACCCTCGGCCCCGCCTCGGCCGCCCCGGTGAACCTGCTGACCAACGGCGACTTCGAAGCCGGCACCCTGGCCGGCTGGACCTGTGCCAACGGGTCCGTCGTCACCACCCCGGTGCACGGCGGGAGTCACGCGCTCAGCGGCGCCGCCTCGGCCTCCGACACCGCGCAGTGCCAGCAGACCGTCACCGTCCAGCCGAACACCACGTACACCCTGTCCGGCTTCGTCCAGGGCAGCTACGTCTACCTCGGCGCCACCGGGGCGGGCGTCAACTCCTCGGTCTGGACGCCCGGCGGCACCGGCTGGAACCCGCTGAGCACCACCTTCACCACCGGCGCCACCACCACCTCGGTGACGGTCTTCACCCACGGCTGGTACGGCACCGGTGCCTACTACGCCGACGACCTCAGCCTGACCGGCCCGGCCGGGCCCACCTCCTCCGGCAGCCCGACGGCGAGCGGCAGTCCGACGGCCTCCACCAGCCCCACCGGGTCCAGCAGTCCGACCGCGTCCGGCAGCCCCACCGCCTCCACCAGCCCGACGGCCACCGGCAGTCCCACCGCCACCGGCAGCCCGACCGCGACGGCCACCGCCAGCGGCCCGGCCGGGGACGGCAAGGTCACCACGCCCACCGGCGTCGGTGTCAGCACGGTCACCGCGGGCGCCGTGGTCCTCACCTGGCAGCCCTCCACCCTGACCACCGGCGACGGCCCGATCGCCTACAAGGTGTGGTCCAACGGCCAGCTGGTCGCCACCTCGATGGGCACCTCGGTCGCCGTCAGCTCGCTGCTGCCCGGCAAGGCCTACACCTTCAGCGTCCAGGGCTACTCCGGCTCCCACGCCTCCGCCCAGTCCGCCGCGGTGAGCACCACGACCGCCGCCGCCCCCGCGCAACAGCCCGTCCGCTCGGCCTACTTCGACCAGTGGGGCGTCTACGAGAACGCGTACTACCCGAAGAACGTCGACACCAGCGGCGCCGCGGGCAAGCTGGACGTCATCCACTACGCGTTCGCCAACATCGACCCCACCAAGCTCACCTGCTTCCAGGCGGTGAAGGCCTCCGACTCGACCAACGAGAACAACCCCAACGCCGGTGACGGCGCGGGCGACGCCTACGCCGACTACCAGTCCGACTACAACTCCGGCACCAGCGTGGACGGCAGCAGCGACACCTGGGAGCAGCCGCTCAAGGGCAACTTCAACCAGCTGCGCCAGCTCAAGGCCAAGTACCCGAACCTGCGGTTCACCATCTCGATCGGCGGCTGGACGTACTCCAAGTACTTCTCCGACGCGGCCGCCACCGACGCCTCCCGGAAGACCTTCGTCTCCTCCTGCGTCGACATGTTCCTCAAGGGGAACCTGCCGACCGGCGTCGCGGGCGACGCCTCCGGCGGCGCGGCCACGGCGGCCGGCATCTTCGACGGCGTCGACCTCGACTGGGAGTACCCGGGCTCGGCCGGCGGCCACACCGGCAACCACTACTCCCCCGCCGACAAGCAGAACTTCACCCTCCTGCTCAAGGAGTTCCGCACCCAGCTGGACGCGCTCGGCTCCGCCCAGGGCAAGCGCTACCTGCTGTCCGCCGCCCTGCCCAGCGGCCAGGACAAGATCGCCCAGCTGGAGACCGACAAGATCGGCGCCTACCTCGACTACGCCGACGTCATGTCCTACGACATGCACGGCGCCTGGGACGCCAAGGGCCCGACCAACCACCAGGACCCGCTGCACGACAGCCCGGCCGACCCGACCACGCCGATCACCCCCGGCACCCGCAAGTACAACGTGGACACCATGCTCGCCGCATACACCACCGGCCTACCCGAGTACGGCATCCCCGGCGGCTTCCCGGCCGGCAAGCTGGTGCTCGGCATCCCGTTCTACTGGCGCGGCTGGACCGGTGTCCCGGCCGGCTCCGACTACGGCCTGTACCAGAGCGCGACCGGCCCGACGGCCGCCAAGCCGCTGAGCCAGGAGGCCGGACTGGCCGCCTGGAAGGAGCTCAACCCGACCGCCGCCACCACCCACTGGGACTCGGTCACCGAGAGCAGCTGGGTCTACGACGGCACCAACTTCTGGACCGGTGACACCCCGCAGGCCATCCAGGCGCGCGGGGCCTACGCCAAGAGCAAGGGCCTCGGCGGTCTGTTCGCCTTCTCCCTGGAGAACGACGACGCCTCCGGCACGCTGCTCAACTCCATGGACGGCAGCCTGCGCTGACGCCCGGCACACCGGTGGGCCCGCGCGGATCCGCGCGGGCCCACCGTGGTTCAGCAGGTCCTGCTCAGCCCTTGAGCCCGAGGGAGGGGAACAGGTCGACGAACGTCTGGGTGGTCACCGAGACGCTCCGGCCGAACGGATCGTCGAAGTCCCAGATCATGAACAGCAGGAACGCGATCAGCGCGCTGAAGCAGCCCGCCAGGATCAACTCCCGTGGTGTGCGCCGGATCTGTAGCGCGAAGAGCATGCCGACCGTCACCACGGCGCCCGTGATCAGGCCGAACCAGACCACCCCGGGCATGGTCGGCCCGGCGTTCTGCCCGCGCGAGTTGCGGGCGTCGTCGGCCTGACTGATCCGGTCCATGATCGGCTGGTAGGACTGCGACTCCAGCTCGGAGGCCGGCGGCCGGGTGGCGACGTCCACCCGCAGCTTGTCCAGCAGTTCGGTGCCCTTGTCGGAGATCTCGCCGTTCTTGCGCATGTAGTCCCACTCGACCTTCACCACGTACGAGACGTAGGCGTCCACGTCGGCCCGGACCTGGTCGCGGAACTCGGCCGGGTAGACCACCGCCCGGTCGCTCACCTCCTGCAAGGACTGCGCCTCCCGGAACAGGTCGTCCTGGGCGGCGCCGCGCGCCTCCCAGACACCCGCGAGGGCGAGGCCGAGGACGATCGCGTAGACCACGCCGATCATCATCGTGATGTAGTCGATGACGTCCGGGGTCTCGTCGACGTTCTTCTCGGTGCCCACCCGGCGGTGCCGCAGCACCACCACCGCCACCACGACGGCACAGGCCGCCGCCATCGCGATGGCCAACGCCAACCATTCGGACATGGGAACTCCCTTCTCTGGCTCGGCTTGTGACGGAACAAAGGGTCGAGGCCGGCCCCGGGCCAGACAGGTCGGGCTCCAGGGCCGGACCGGGGGCCCGGGGCGGGCCGCCTCGGCGGGGCGGTCAGGACCGCCCGGAACGGCCGCGGCCGCGTCCACGGCCCGGGCGCAGGGCCGCCGCCGCCAGCACGGCGGGCACGGTGACCAGCAGCATGGTGGTCGTCGCCGGGGCGCTGTGGTGGTGCTGCGGCACGGCCAGCGGCCTCGCCGCCCGCACGTGGTACACCGGCTGCGCCGCCGGGGTCGGCCACAGGGGGCTCGGGCGCACCGGGCTCGGCGCGTCCGAACTGGGGGCCGGCGGGGGCCCGGGTGCCACCGGAGCCGGGGCGGGCGGTGGCGGGGGCGCGGGTGACGCCGGTGGCGGGCTGGGGGCCGGCGCCGTCGGCGAGGGGGTGGGTGTCGGCGACGGACTGGGCTTCGGCGTCGGCGAAGGCGTCGGAGTGGCGCTCGGCGGAGGCGTCGGTGTCGGTGTCGGGCTGGGCGTGTGGGTGGGGCTCGACGTCGGGATCGGCGTGGCCGTCCGCGTCGGCGTGGGGGTCGGG
The DNA here is from genome assembly GCF_044745805.1 of Kitasatospora sp. NPDC086801. NCBI lineage: Bacteria > Bacillati > Actinomycetota > Actinomycetes > Kitasatosporales > Streptomycetaceae > Kitasatospora > Kitasatospora sp. NPDC086801. Next base: position 279,811 of record NZ_JBIVAX010000006.1, on the reverse strand, counting down.
CTGGGGGTGGGGCTCGGGCAGGGGTGCGGGTGGTGATGGTGGTGGTGCCACCAGTCCCCGTCGTGCTCCCCGGGCCACCAGTCCCCGTCTTGGCCGCCGTACCCGCCGTGCTCGTCGTACCCGCCGTACCCGCCGTGCTCGTCGTCCGGGCGGCCGGGCTGCCGGCGGACTCCCCCGGTGCCCGAGGACGACGGTGCCGCCGGGCCCGGTGCGGCCTTCGACGCGTGGCACGGGTGGTGCCAGTGCGGGGGCTTGGGGCCCTGGTGCCGCGGGTCGGCCGTCGGGGCGACGGTGACGCCGACCTGGACGTCCACGTCCACTCCGACGTTCACGTCCCCACCCGGCCCGACCTGCACCGACACGTCCGTCCCGGTGCAGACGCAGGAGTCGACGGTCGTGCCGTACCGCTGCCCCCCGCCGTGGTGTTCGGTGCCGGACGCCGAGGCTCCGCTGACCAACGCGCACATCGCGACCACGCCGACCGCGGCGCCGATCAGCCTGGTCCGCCGACCGGAGGCCGCACCCCCACCACCGTCCAGCGATATCCGTCGGGACTGCCGGCGCTGCGGCATGGGCTCCACTCACCTCTCGGGTCGCCAGGGACGGGAACGGGGTCGCGAACAGGATCAGAACAGGGCGATCCGCCCGGCCCGCAGTCGGACGCGGGCAGGCGTGATCAGGCGTGATCAGGCGGACGGCCCGCCTTCGGGGGCGGGCCGTCCGTCATCAGGTCAAACGATCTTCGAGCCGGCCGGTTACGGCCCGGGCCCGCTGTCGGCCGCCCTCAGTGGCGGCGGTGCGCGATCTCGACGTTCTCCAGGACGCCGACCGCGTCCGGCACCAGGATCGCGGCCGAGTAGTAGGCGCTGACCAGGTAGGAGATGATCGCCTTCTCGTCGATCCCCATGAAGCGGACCGACAGCGACGGCTGGTACTCGTCCGGGATGCCGTTCTGGTGCAGGCCGATGACGCCCTGGTTGTCCTCACCAGTACGGATCACCAGGATGGAGCTGGTGTTCTCCTTGGTGATCGGGATCTTGTTGCACGGCAGGATCGGCACCCCGCGCCAGGCCGGCACCTGCTGCCCGCCGAGGTCGACGTGGTGGGGGTACAGGCCACGGGCGTTGAACTCGCGGCCGATCGCGGCGATGGCCCGCGGGTGGGCGAGCAGGTAGTCGGGCTCGCGGCGGCGGTTGAGCAGCTCGTCCAGGTCGTCCGGGGTGGGCGGGCCGGAGTGGGTCTGGATCCGCTGGTCGAAGTCGGCGTTGTTGAGCAGGCCGAACTCCGGGTTGTTGATCAGCTCGTGCTCCTGGCGCTCGCGCAGCGCCTCGATGGTCAGCCGGAGCTGGTGCTCGATCTGGTTCATCGGCTCGTTGTACAGGTCCGCGACGCGGGTGTGGACCTTGAGGATGGTCTGCGCGACGCTCAGCTCGTACTCGCGGGGCTTGAGCTCGTAGTCCACGAAGGCGCCGGGGAGCTCGAACTCGCCGTGGTGGCCGGCCGACATGGCGATCTCGGCCTCGCCGCGCTCGTTCTGGGCCTGCTGCGGCAGGGCCAGGAACGAGAGCAGGTGCTCCTGGAGGCTCGGCGAGTTGTCCCGGATGGCGGCGAAGTCGCGGCGGGTCAGGGTGAGCGCCACACCGGCGGTGGCGGACGTGGCGGTGAACTCCCAGGCGGCGTCCGGGTCCAGCAGGGCGTCGTCGCCGAAGCGGTCGCCGTCGCCGGCCACGCCGACCACGGTGTCGTCGCCGTACTTGCCGGTGCCGATCTTGTTGATCTTGCCGTGCGCGATCAGGAAGATCCGGTCGGCGGCCTCGCCCTGGGTGGTGAGCACCTCGCCGGGGCCGAAGTCGCGCTGCTCGCAGCGGTCGGCGATCGCGGCCAGCACCTCCTCGTCCTCGAAGCCGCGCAGCAGGGCGAGTTCGCCCAGCTCGGCGGGGATCACCCGGACCTGGGAGCCGGTCTTGATGAACTCGACCACGCCGTTGCCGACGGTGTAGGTGAGCCGTCGGTTGACGCGGTAGGCGCCGCCGGCGGCCTGCACCCAGGGAAGCACCTTGAGCAGCCAGCGGGAGGTGATCTCCTGCATCTGCGGTGCGGACTTGGTCGTGGTGGCAAGGTTGCGGGCAGCGGCCGTCGTAAGGCTGGACTGCTGCGGGACCTGCGCTGTCTCCGGGCTCGTGTCCACGGGCATCGGCAGGGGTCTCCTCATCTGGTCGGATCACGCGGTCAGGGACGGACGGCGACGGAGTCGTACCGGTCCACCTCGACTGATGCCATGATGGATCATCAGATACGCGCGTTGGCGGGGGTGTTGGCGATTCATCGCGATCACGGCCACCGTCTCCCGGCGGCCCATGCGGAACCCTAGATCACCAGCCCCCGACCAGACCCGCACGGAGGCCGACTACCCCCCGATAGGGTGAATCTGGAGCGGTCCCATTCCGGTCGGACCCCGGGCCGCGAGAACATCCGTTCGCCGCCGTGGATCCCGCACCGCCAGACGCCCGCCCGACGCCCGCCCGACGCCCGCCCGACGCCCGCCCGGGCGCGGACGGCGGCCCGGCGCCCGCGCGCGGACGGCGGCGTACCTCCCGTACGACATCGGCGGGAGCGGGTCGTCGGCAGGGGCGGTGAGCTGCGCTTCGGCCGTGGGCGCCGTGCCCGCCCCGCCGGGATCCGGGCATGCGAACAGCCCGTCAGGTGCCGGGACGGGGGCGGCCGGCACCTGACGGGGATCGGGGATGCGCAGTGGGGGTTGCGACGGGGGAAGCGGCGAGGGGAACGCCGGTCGGGCGGCGCGTCAGGCGCAGGCGATCTGGCTGCCGGGGATGCCGACGATGCCGGAGTTCTTGGCCTCGCCCCCCTTGTACTCGTAGTACAGGTAGGAGTAGAAGTCGATCCGGGTCGCCGCTCCGCAGGTCGAGTCCGGCGCCACGGTGTAGGTGACCGTGAAGCTGCTCGTGGCGCCGGGGGCGAGCGGCACGTTGTACCGGGCGATGCCGCCGTGGACGTTGTCGCTGCAACCGTTGGTCTGGGTGCCGCAGGCCGTGGCGGTGAACTTGAGGCCGTTCTCCAGACTGGTCCGGTAGGTCGGCTGAACGCTCTGGTACACGAACTGGATCGGCGTGTCGTACGGGTTGCTGAGCGTCAGGGTCAGGGTGAACTCGCCGCCCCGGACGGTCGTTTGCCGGTCGGAGACGGCCGTGAACGGCAGCGGGGCGTCGGCCTGCGCGGGCGTGGCGGACAGGAGCAGACCGACCGCGAGGGCCGGACACGCGGCGAGGGCGACACGGCTCAAATGTGTTCTGCGCATGACCAAGGAGCGTAGGGCGCGGCACCGGTTCCGTTGCCCCGCTCCGCCCCGGTCCGTACCGACGCACGAGTCGGCGGCGGACACCGTGGACCACCCCGGCCGCGTTCCGCCCCCGCCGCCCCGCTCGGGGCCCTATGCTTCGCCGCCGCCCCGGACCGGCCGGTCGGACCGGCCGCGGCGGCCCCGGCCCCGCCCTGGACCGGCCGGTTCAGGCGAGCGGCGGCAGGATGTCGCAGAGCGCGGCGAGCGCCGCCGGGTAGGCGTGGTCGGGCGGCGTGGCATAGCCCACGACCAGGCCGTCCACGACCGGCATGGCCTCCGGGCCGATCCCCGGGTGCCGGTAGTCGGCGAGCCCGTCCAGGCCCAGGCCCCGGTAGGCCGCGGCCTGGAGCACCGAGTGCTCGGTGCCGGGCTCCAGCCGCAGGACGGCGTGCAGACCCGCCGCGACGCCGGAGACCTCGACGTGCGGGGCGCTCGCCGCCAGGGCGGCCACCAGCTGGTCGCGGCGCTCCCGGTAGCGGCGGCGCATCCGCCGCACGTGCCGGTCGTAGCCGCCGGAGTCGATCAGCTCGGCGAGGGTCAGCTGGTCCAACGCGCTGGCCCAGCCCTCGCGTTCGCCCTTGGCGGCGAGCACCCGGTCGACCAGGTGGTCCGGCAGCACCATCCAGCCGAGCCGCAGCGCCGGCGACAGGCTCTTGCTGACCGAGCCGAGGTAGACCACCCGTTCCGGGTCGAGCCCCTGGACGGCGCCGACCGGCTGGCGGTCGTAGCGGAACTCGCCGTCGTAGTCGTCCTCCAGCAGCAGGCCGCCGCGCCCGCGCGCCCAGTCGACCACGGCGGCGCGGCGGCCGGCGTGCAGCGGCCCGCCGGTCGGGAACTGGTGGGCGGGGGTGAGCAGGGCCGTCCGGACGTCCTGACGGTGCGCCAACCCGCCGAGCCGGGCGCCGTGTTCGTCGACCGGAAGGGGCACGGTGGCGACCCCGGCGGCGGCGAGCAGCCCGCGGTGGAACCCCAGCCCGTACGCCTCGACGGCCAGCGGCCCGGTCGCCTCCGGCGGCAGGACGGGCGCCCCGCCGGCGAACAGCAGCCGCAGCGCGTGGGCGAAGCCCGAGCAGACCACGATCCGGTCCGGGTCGGTGCGCACCCCGCGGGCGCGGGCCAGGTAGTCGGCGAGGACGGTGCGCAGCTCGCGCCGCCCCTGCGGATCGCCGGGCCCGAAGGCCTCGTTGGGTGCCGTGGTGAGGGCCCGGCGGGCGGCGGCCAGCCAGGCGGTGCGCGGGAAGGAGGCGGCGTCCGGCTGGCCCTGGCGCAGGTCGTGGACGGGGCCCGGCCGCACGGAGGGCCGGCGGGCCCGGGTCGGCGGGACGGGCTCGGCGCGCTCGGCGACGGCGGTGCCGGAGCCCTGACGGGCGGTCAGCCAGCCCTCCGCGACGAGTTCGGCGTACGCCTCGGCGGCGGTGTTGCGGGCCAGCCCGAGGTCGGCGGCGAGCGCCCGGTACGGCGGCAGTCGGGTGCCGGGTGCGAGCCGGCCGCTGCGGATCGCCTCGCGCAGGGCCGCCATCAGCGCGGCACGGCGGCCGCCGCCGGCGGGGAGGTCGAGGTGCAGGTCGCTGCCGGTCGGGTGGGCGGGCCCGATGGGGTGCGCGCCCGGCGTTTCCGTCATGGTCACGCACCCTACCCGCCGCCGTCCGGCCCCCTGCCGGGCGGCCCGGCAGGGCCCGGCCCGCGCTACGGGACGACGGTGACCGGCCAGCGGCCCGCCTTCACCAGGCGGACGGCGACCGAGCCGATCACCCGGTGCCCGGCCTGCTCGGAGGCGCCGACCACGACGGCGTCGGCGCGCAGTTCGTCCGCGAGCTTGGCCAGCCCCGTATAGGGGTCGCCGCGCATGGTGAGGAAGCGCCATTCCACCCGCCACACCTCCTTCACGTGGTGCTCGGCCTCGCGCAGGGCGGCCAGCAGTTCGTCGGCGATCTCCTGGGTGGTCTCCTCCACCACGGCACCGGCCAGGGCGGTGGCGGCGCCCAGGATCGGCTGGACGTACGCGACCGCGAGGGTGGCGCCCTGCCGGCGGGCCAGTCCGGCGGCGTAGGCGGTGGCGCGCCAGGAGGAGTCGGAGCCGTCCAGCCCGGCCAGGATCACCTTGGGCCCGTCCGTCCCCAGCTCGAAGCCCGCGGGGGCGACCGCCGCCCCGGGCTCCTCGGCGCCGCCGACGGCCTCCACGTCTCCTGTATCGCTCTCGTTGTTCATGGCCCTGAGGCTATGCCCGCCACCGAGCGTGAGTGGAGGGGGCCCTCCGGGTGAGGGCTGTGGCGCGGGCCACCCGGGGCGCCGGGCGACGCGGCGATTCCGGCACCGGGGGCAGGCGGGTCGTCACCCTCTGTCGACGATGTGCGCGGGCTCACACGGCATTTGGCGTGACGCAGGCCACTTCACCAGGTGGTTTGATCTTGCAAATGGGGGCAAATCGGCCCAAATCATGCCATTTCCTTGATCCTTACCGCCGGTAGCAGGCTCCTGACGTGCCTAAACCTCCAAATCCTTGAATCCGCCACGACGGCCCCCGTACCTTCGAACTCGTTGCACCGAGCGACCAGCTCCGATCGGCCTCACCGCCCCGGAACCGGAACGGTGCCGAACCACGCGAGTGATGAGTCCCCGAAACCGACGGCCTTCCGAGGGCCTGGTTCCGCACGCTCGCAGACCCCCTCCGAAAGGACCTTCATGACTTTCCGTAACGAGACTGCCGCTGCCACCACCACTGCCACCCCGAAGCGCCGCAACCGCGTCCGGATGGCTCTGATGGCCGGGGCGATCACCGCCCTGCCGGTGGCCGGCCTCGTCACGGCCACCAGCGCCTCCGCCGCGCCGGCCGGTGTCTGGGACAAGGTCGCCTCCTGCGAGGCCACCGGAAACTGGGCCATCAACTCCGGCAACGGCTTCTTCGGCGGCCTGCAGTTCACCTCCAGCACCTGGGCCGCCTTCGGTGGCACCGCGTACGCCCCGCAGGCCCACCAGGCCACCAAGGACCAGCAGATCGCCATCGGCGAGAAGGTCCTCGCCGCCCAGGGCCCCGGCGCCTGGCCGATCTGCTCGGTCAAGGCGGGCCTGGGCAAGTAGTCCCTCCCCCCGGCCCGCCTGTTCCGGGCCCCCGACGCCGCCGCACCCTCCCCGGGTGCGGCGGCGTCGTCGCGTTCGCGCCCGGGGCGCGGCCGCAGCGCCGACCCTCGGGCCGGCCCCGGGCCGCGCTCCGGGCGGTTGATCGAGCTGCCGGAGCGGCCCCCGCCCCCTGGTCCCGCCAGGCGGGGTCAGTCCACCGTCACCGAGAAGTCGGTGTGCCAGTCGGGCGAGGGGCAGTCCTCCTGCCCGGCCACGTCCAGCGTCCCGCCGGGCAGCACCTGGCCGGCGGTCGTCGCCGGATCAATCACCACGGCCGGGTCGATGAACATCGCGTCCTGGTAGCGCGGCCCGACCCCGTAGTGGCAGGTCAGCGTCCGCGGCCCGGTGGCCGTGCAGTCGTACGGCGTCGTGCCGGTCAGCGTGGTGTGCTCCGGCACGGTGATCCGTACGTCGATCGGGTGGGTCGAGTACGACGGACCCGCGTTGTACACCCACAGCGGCAGGTCGATGGTGGCCCCGGGCTTGCCGGTGAAGTCGCCCGGCTGCGGCACCGGGTGCCCGGCCTGCCAGGCGGAGGAGGCGCCGACCATGAAGTGGGCCCGGGTGTCGGCCGTCGTGAAGCTGTACGGCGTGGTGTGGCCGGACTGGTCCGGGTCGCCCGGGTAGAAGGCCTGCACGTCACCGCTGATGGTGATGAACGGCGAGGTGATCGGCGCGACGTACAACGACAGCCGCTCCACGGACGCCTCCCCCAGCGCCAGGCCGGCCGGGACGGAATAGGAGCTGCCCGTCCCGAAGTACGTCAGCTCCACCGGCGGGTCGGCCGACTTCACCACGCCCGGCGGGGGCAGGTGGACGACCACCAGGGTCGGCTCGGTGGTCGCCGCCGGGCCCTGGTTGGTGACGCGCACCTCCAGGACCCCGGTCTCGCCCGGGACCACCGGGCCCTGGGGCGGGCAGAGTTCGACGGACAGCCGTGCGGTCGCGGGCTGCGCCGCGCGCGGGGCGGTGGCGGCCTGGGCCGGCCACGCCACGAGGACAACGGAGAGCGCAGCCAGAGCGGCCGCACGCAGGGTTCGTATCATGACCATCACGCTCCCCCCATCCGACACGCAGGGCAACCGGATGACTGCCGTCCGTAGCGCGGGCGAGCGGCGGGCGGGGCGGTGCCGACCAGGCAGGTGACCGGCCCGACCGCGATGCGCACCGGGGAACCCTGCCCGCAGGCGGACGCCGCCCGAAGACCCGCTACGGCGTGCCCGGCCGGGGCGGGAGCGGCAACGGGAGGGCGGGCAGGCCGTCGATGCTGCTGCCGACGTACTGCTTGCCCTCGCAGTAGGTGCCGAACTCCTCCTCGCCCTTGCGGTCGAAGTACTGCGCGTGCAGCTCGCGGTCGGCGCGGTAGTCCATCAACGGGACGGCGAACCCGCAGGAGTCGCTGACCCGTTCGGCCCGCACCAGCACGATCGCGCGCAACCCCGAACCGTCGACGGTCGGGTCGAAGCGCCCCAGCAGCCCCGCGAAGCGCGGATCGTCACGGAACACCGGCTCGCCCCGGCCGTGCACCCGCACCACGGTCGGCGGACCGTCGAAGGCGCACCACATCAGCGTGATCCGGCCGTTCTCCCGCAGGTGGGCGATCGTCTCGGCGGTGGATCCGCCGAAGTCCAGGTAGGCGAGGGTGAGTTCGTCGATCACCACGAGCGTGCCGGAGCGGCCCTTGGGCGAGACGTTGACGTGCCCGTCGGTGGCGAGGGGCGCGGTCGCGACGAAGTAGACGGGCTGCCGTTCGATGAACTGCCGCAGCCGGCCGTCGATGCTCTCGTACTGCTTTCCCATGCCCACCAGTGTGCGCCCATCTCGCCTGGTAAGAAAGGATGATCCACTGGGCGAGACGGCCACCACCCCGCCGGGGCGCCCGTAGGATGGCTCGTGCACAAGCCACCCGTCCATCCCGCCAAGGGAGTTGAGATGGCCCGGGACGCCCTCGCCACGGCCGCCCACGGGATGGCCTTCGGCACACCCGCCGCGCCGCTGCGCCCCTACGTACTCGGCTACCGCGGCTACCGGCTGGCGCTGCACGTGCCGCGCCGACGGCTGGAGGTGCCGACGGACGTGGTCACCCTGGCGCTCACCTTCGAGGGGACGATGCGGCTCACCGACGCCGTCGAGCCGGGCCCCGGCGTCGCCCTGGCCTCCGTCGCCGCCGGACTGCGCCGCACCGCCACGATCGCCGAACACGCCGGTGTCCTGCACGGGTTGGCCGTCTCGCTCACCCCGCACGGCGCGTACCGGGCGTTCGGGCCGCTGGCCGGCGAGCTGGGCGGGCAGTGGGCCGAGGCCGGGGACGTACTGGGCCCGCGGCTGCGCACGCTGTCCGCCCGGCTCGCCGACGCCCCGACCTGGCCGGCCCGGTTCGCGTTGCTGGACGCCTACTTCGACGCGCGGCTCGCCGACGGCCCGCGCTGGGAGCCGTCCGTCCACTGGGTCTGGCACCAACTGCGGCGCTCCCACGGGCTGGTGCCGATCCACGCCCTGGTCGAGGGCACCGGGTGGAGCCGCCGCCGCCTGGAGCTGTGCTTCCGCCGCCACCTCGGGCTGGCGCCCAAACAGGCCGCCACCATCCTGCGCCTCCAACGGACGCTCCGCGTCCTCACCCACCAGGCCGCGACCGGCCCGGACGGCGGGCGGCTCGCCGGTGAACGGATCGACGGCGCCCGGATCGCCTCCCTCTGCGGCTACTACGACCAGTCACACCTCGACCGCACCTTCCGCACCATGGTGGGCTGCTCGCCGCGCGAGTTCCTGTCCTCCCGGGGCTCCGCCACCGCCCGGCCCGAGCCCACCGACCGGATCGCCGGGCGGGTGACCAGCGCCGTCCTCGCCCCGGGCGGCTGAACCCGCAGGCCCCGGTGCGCATTTGTACAAGACGCCCGCCCCCACCGCACGGCACCCTCGAAAGGCCCGGCCGGTACGGGGGACCGGCCGGGCCCGGACGGCCGCAGCGGACCGGCGGAACGCTGCGGCACGCGCACCACCGGCCGCCGATACTGGGAACGTGACGACGGAAGCCCCCGAGACGTCCGCAACCGGCGCGACCGGCCCTGCGGCCGCAGCCGACCAGGCCGCCGACGCCGGCCTGATCGACGAAGCCGTCCGCGCCCGGCCCGCGACCGCGCTGCGCCCGTACGTGGCCTGGTACTCCGGGTACCGCCAGCGCGGCATCCCGCCCGCCCTGCACCGTGGCCTGCCGTCCCCGTACCTGACCTTCATCCTCACCCTGGACGAGCCGCTGGTGATCGCCGGGCACCCCGACCCGGCTCAGCCGCCCGGCAGCTACCCGACGCTGCTCGGCGGCCTGCACACCCGTCCGGCGCTGATTACCCACGACGGCCGGCAGTCCGGCGTGCAGATCGCCGTGCACCCGCTGGCCGCCCGGGCGCTGTTCGGGCTGCCCGCCGGGGAACTGGCCGGCATCGACCTCCCGGCGGAGGAGGTGCTGGGGCGGCTCGGCCCGCACCTCCAGGAGCAGGTGCAGGCCGCGCGCACCTGGTCCGAGCGCTTCGCGCTGCTGGACGGGGCGCTGCTGCGGGCCGCCCGCCCGTCCGGGCAGGTGCCGCCGGAGGTCGGCTGGGCCTGGCGGGCGCTGCGGCGCAGCGGCGGCGCCCTGCCGGTGGCGGCGCTGGCCCGGGAGACCGGCTGGAGCGCCCGGCACCTCCAGGAGCGGTTCCGCCGGGAGACCGGCCTGACGCCGAAGGCCGCCGCCCGGGTGATCCGCTTCGACCGGGCCCGCCATCTGCTGGCCGCCTCGCCGCCGCCCCGGCTCGGCGACCTGGCCGTTCGCTGCGGGTACTTCGACCAAGCCCACCTGGCCCGGGAGTTCCGCGCGCTGGCCGGGGCCGCGCCGAGCGCGTGGCTGGCGGCGGAGAGGCCGGAGAAGGCGAAGTTCCGAAACGTCCAAGGCGGGGCGGGTGCGGCGGCCGCAGAGTGGGAGGCGTAAGCGACCCCAGCCCCCTCCCGAGGAGACAGCCATGGACGGCACCGCCCCCGCCCCACAGGTCTGGCCCAGCCTGCGCGCCACCGACGCCCGGGCCCTGATCCGCTTCCTGGTCGACGCCTTCGGCTTCCAGGAGGTCGTCGCCTACGGTGAGGGCGAGTTCGTCGCCCACGCCGAACTGGCCTGGCCGGAGGGCGGCGGCGTGATGCTCGGCTCCGACCGGGAGGCGCCCGAGGGCGCCGCACCCTGCCCGGGCCGGCCGGGCGGCTTCACCGCGTACGTGGTCACCGCCGACCCGGACGGCGTGCACGACCGGGCCGTCGCCGCCGGGGCCCGGATCACCACCGCGCTCACGGAGACGGACTACGGCTCGCGCGACTTCGCCGCCGCCGACCCGGAGGGCAACCAGTGGTACTTCGGCACCTACCCGGGCGCGCCGCGGCCCGCCGCCCCCGCACAGGGGTGAGCGGCCCGCCTCCGCCGGGACGCGCACGCCCTGGTGGGCCCGGCCCGGGGTAACGGCTGCGCCCCCGCCGCCGCCCGGGCAGACTGGCTGCGGGGGCCACTCGCAGGCCCACCCAGGCTTCGGAGAGCGCCCATGCCGCAGCTCACGGTGGACGGGCGCACCCTCGCGCTCTCCCACCTCGACAAGGTGTACTACCCACGCACCGGCACCCTCAAGGGCGAGGTGCTGCGCTACTACGCCGCCGTGCACGACGCCCTGCTCCCCCACCTGCGCGACCGCCCGGTGTCCTTCCTGCGCTGCCCGGACGGCGTCGAGGCCGAGGTGTTCGTCGCCAAGAACCCCCCGGCCGGCACCCCGCGCTGGGTGCGCACCGTCGAGGTGCCGAGCAGCGGCGGTGACCTGCGCCAGGTGGTCATCGACGACGGCGCCGCGCTGCTCTGGGCCGCCAACCTGGGCTGTCTGGAGCTGCACGTCCCGCAGTGGCACGCGGCCGCGCCCGGGCTCGCCGACCGCCTCGTCCTGGACCTCGACCCCGGCGAGGGCGCGTCCGTCCTCACCTGCCGCACCGTCGCCGTGCTGCTGCGCGAGCGGCTCGCGGCGGACGGCCTGACGGCCTGGGTGAAGACCTCCGGCTCCAAGGGCCTGCACCTGCTGGTCCCGATCGAGCCCACCCCCAGCGCCCGGGTCTCGGCGTACGCGAAGGCGCTCGCCGCCGCCCTGGAGGGCGACCACCCGGAGCTGGTGGTGCACACCATGGCGAAGGCCCGGCGGGCCGGCCGGGTGCTGGTCGACTGGTCGCAGAACAACGCCAAGAAGACCACCGCCGCGCCGTACACCCTCCGGGCCCGGCCGCTGCCGACGGTCTCCACCCCGCTGTCCTGGGCCGAGGTGGAGCGCGCGGGCACGGCGGACGACCTGGTGTTCACCCTCGCCGAGGTGCCGGACCGCCTCGCCGCCCACGGCGACCTGTTCGCCCCGCTGCTGGACCCGGAACAGGCCCGGCCGCTCCCGGCCCGGCCGCCCACCACCCGACCGCCCACCACCCCACCGCCCACCACCCCACCGCCCACCACCGGGCCGGCGAAGCCGCAGGAGCAGCCCCGCCAGGTGCTCCACCCGCCCGTCGAGGTGATGCGCCCCGCCGCCGTCCCGGCCGTCCCGCCCGCCGACGGCCTGGGCGGCGCGGGCGTCCAGTACGAGCTGAAGCTGGACGGCTTCCGCTGCGTCGCCTTCGCCCGCGGCGCCCGCCCGCCCTGCCTGCAGTCCCGGACCGGCCGCGATCTCGCCCCCGAGTTCCCACCGATCGCCGCCGCCGTCGCCCGGCTGCCCGAGGGGCTGGTGCTGGACGCCGAACTCGTCGCCTGGCGGGGCGGCCGGTTCGCCTTCGGGGAGTTGCTGCGCACCCGCCGGGCCCGGGCCGCCGCCCCGGACGTCGCCCTCGGCCTGATCGCCTTCGACCTGCTCGCCCTGCCCGGCCGGGACGTGCGGCGGCTGCCGCTCACCGACCGCCGCCGCCTGCTGCTCGCCGCCCTGGCCGACGTCCCGCCGCCGATCCAGCCGGTGCTGGCCACCACCGACCGGGCGGAGGCGCTGGACTGGATGACCCGCCTCGCCGGCACCGGCGTCGAGGGCCTGGTCTGCAAGGCCGCCGCCTCCCCCTACCGCCCGCACGGCGCCGGCCGCGCCTGGGTCAAGTACCGCCGCAGCGACACTCACGACGCCACCGTCCGCGCCCTCACCGGCCCGGCCGCCCACCCGCACGCCCTCGTCCTCGAACTCGACGACGGCCGGATGCTCCTCACCGCCCCCCGGCTGACCCCGGTCCAGGCCCGTGAGGTCGCCGAGGCCGCCGGCCCCCTCCTCGGCCCGCCCGTCACCGACCCCGACCACGGCCCGGTCCACCCCCTCACCAGCCCCCTGCGCGCCGAACTCACCCTCACCGGCCGACCACCCACCGCCACCTTCATCCGGCTGCGCGGCGACTGACCACCCCGCCACACCCCAGGCCGGCCCGCCCGGAACTCCTCCGCACCGGAAGCCCGTTCACCGCTTCCGCCGCTTCGCCGCGTGGACGAACTCGGTGACCAGGGTGTCGTTGAAGACCGGCAGGTCACCGGGTCTGCGACTGGTGACGAGGAGGCCGGGGCCGTCGCGGCAGACGTGGACCTCCTCGTCGACCCAGTGGGCGCCGGCGTTGCGCAGGTCGGTGCGCAGGCTCGGCCAGGAGGTGAGGGTGCGGCCGCGGACGGCGTCGGCCTCGATCAGGGTCCAGGCGGCGTGGCAGATCGCGGCGACCGGGCGGCCGGAGGCGCAGTAGGCGCGGACGAAGGCCACCGCGCCCTCGTCCAGCCGCAGCCGGTCGGGGCTCGCGACGCCGCCGGGCAGGATCAGGCCGTCGAAGGCCGACGGCCGCGCCTCGGCGACGAGGGCGTCGACGGCGAAGGTGTCGCCCGGGGCGCGGTGCCGGACGGCCTGGACGCGCCCGGGCTCGGTGGACAGCAGCCGCGGGGTGCCGCCGGACTCGGCCACCGCCTGCCACGGCGAGGTCAGCTCGACCTGCTCCGCCCCGTACGGCGCGACCAGGAAGGCGATCGTCCGGCCGGTGAGCGTGATGGACGGCCAGCCCATGGTTCAGCGCCGGTGCGGGTCGCGGGCGGCGAGGTCGGGACCCAGGTCGAGGGCGGCGGGCGGGGCGGGGTTGAGCCGGGCGCGCGGGCAGTCCAGGTGGACGGTCAGCTCCAGGTGGTCGACCCGCGACACCAGGCCGACCGGGACGGACAGCCGGGTGCCCGCCACCCAGGGCCCGGCGTCGACCAGCAGGTGGTCCCCGGTGTCCTGTTCGACCCGGCCGAGCGGGCCGTCGGTCGCCTGCACCTCGTACCCGGTCAGGCTCAGGTCGGCAGCGTGGTGGGGGCCCGGGCGGTACTCCCACAGGTCGGTGCTCATCACGCCTCCGGTTGGTCCCAGGGACGGCGTTCGCGGCGCTCGTCCCGGTCGGGGGGTTCGGCCCGGCGTTGGCCCCCGTCCCGGTCCCGGCCCTCGCCCCGGCCCGCGCGGCGGCGCAGCAGCGCCGAGGTGGCGATCGCCGCCACCACCGAGGCCGCCCACACCACCCCGAGGGCGGTCAGCACCGCGGTGGTCGGGGTCCGCACGCCGATGCTGAGGCAGATCGCCGACATCACCAGGGCGGTCAGCACCACCCCGGCGGACAGGCGGCGTCCGACGCCGCGCAGCACGCGCCGGACCCGGCTCGGCGGCTTGGCACCCATCGTGCTCAACTTCCGGTCGAGGCGCGTGTCCTGGCGCAGATCGGACTCGATCTCCTCAAGGAGCCGCCGCTCCCATCCGCTCAACGCGGGTCCGTCCATCTCGGTCACCTCCGACACTTCCGGTGACGTGCTCGCACCCGGGCGGTTGCCCGGTACGGGCCGGCGCTAACCGCTCAGGGGGCCGCCTGTTGCGGCGTGTGATGCGGCACCGGTCGCGGCGCCGACGGGGCCGAAGGCCCGGGGGCGGGCCAGCAGGCTGTCGTCCAGGACACGCAGCAGGGCGTCGACGTCGCGGTGGACCTCGACCGCGCCCGCCGCCCGGAGCTCGGGGCCGGCATCCGCGCCGGCCGCCAGGGCGACGCACGGCACCCCGGCCCGCCGCGCCGCCAGCACTTCGCGCACGCTCCCGGCCACCGCCACGGCGTGCGGCGGTGTGCCCCCGACCAGCTCCAGCGCGGCCCGCATCGGGTCACGCCCGGGGGCCGTCACGGTCAGGGCCGGCGCCCCGCCCGGCCCGGGCCCGGTCAGCACGACCGTCCAGCCCCGGGCGGCGCACTCGCGCAGCAGTGCGACGGAACCGGGCGGCGCGGGCCGCCAATCGGTGCCGAAGAGAGCCGCCGAGATCACCGTCATGGCCCACCGCTTCCCTTCCCAGGCCACGCACCGTACGCGCCCTTCCAGGTTAGGCCGCTCCCCCGCCGCGCGCGCAGCCTGCCGCCCACCGGTTTCCCGGCACCGGGAAAACCCGCTCGGCGACCTGCCGACCTGCCGACCTGCTACCAGCGACCGGCCTACCCGACGTCCGGGTCGGTGGCGAGGCGGGCGTGGAGGTGTTCGTCGACGTAGTCGCCGTCGCCGTAGCGGTAGGAGGCCCGGGTGGTTCCCTCGTGGGGGAAGCCGCCGCGGGCGGCGACGCGGCAGGAGGCCTCGTTGCCGACTCCGTGCCACAGCTCGATGCGGCGGGCGTCGGCGGTGGCGACGGCCCAGCGGGTGACGGCGGTGGTGGCGCGGGTGGCGATGCCGCGGCCGCGGGCGGTGGGGAGCAGCCAGTAGCCGATCGTGGCGACGCCGTCCTCCTGGTTGGTCCAGCCCAGGAAGGCGTTGCCGTGGAGGGTTCCGTCGGCGGCGTCGGTGATCGCGAAGGAGGCCCGGTTCCCCTTGACCCAGCCGGTGTCACAGCGGTCGAGGTAGGCCTCGGCGCCGGCCGGGTCGGCGATGCGCAGGGGGTTCCAGCGGTCGATCACCGGGTCGGCCGCGGCCGCCATCAGGGCGGGGACGGTGCCGCCGGGCACGTCGAGGGCCCTGCCCCAGGGGCGCAGCACGATGTCGCCCAGGTCCAGGGTGGCGGGACGGAGGACGCGGCGCTCGGTGGAGGTCTCGGTAGTGCTCATCCGGCCTTCCTATCCCGTCCGCTCCGGTGCCTGCCAGCGAATATCACCGGCGGCCGGGTCGGTCGATCCGGGACAGGCGCCCGTCACCGCCCCGGCGCGACCCGCCCGATCAGGTGGAGCAGCCGGTCGAGGGCGTCCTTGGAGTTGGGCTCGGTGAGGTTGACCATGAGCCGGAACGCCACCTTCAGCAGCGCCGGGTGGCCGAGCCCGGCAGCACCGGCGGCGCCGAGCAGCCTGGGCCGGCCGAGCAGGTCGGCGGCGAGGCGGCCGAGCGCGAAGTAGCCGGCGTAGGCGGAGCGCAGGGCCTGCGGGTAGGCGCGCAGGGCGAGTTCACGGCCGCGGTCGGTGCGCCGGGCGAGGGCCTGGACGATGGTCTCGGCGGCGTAGCGGCCGGATTCCATGGCGTAGGCGATGCCTTCGCCGGTGCCGGGGCTGACCGTGCCGCCGGCGTCGCCGATGAGCAACAGGCCGTCGGCGTAGTGGGGTTGGCGGTTGAGGCCCATGGGGAGGGCGGAGCCGCGGACGGGTTCGGTGACGGCGTCGGGGGTGTAGCCGTACGCGGGCGGCAGGTCGTCGCACCAGCGGCGCAGCAGGTCGCGCCAGTCGAGGTCGACGTGGGCGGTGTCGAGGACGCCGAGGCCGACGTTGGCGGTGCCGTCGCCCATGCCGAACACCCAGGCGTAGCCGGGCAGCAGGCGGCGGGCGGGGTCGCTCGGGTCGCGCAGGTCGAGCCAGGCCTCCAGGTAGCGGTCCTGGTGGCGGGGGGTGGTGAAGTAGGTGCGGTAGGCGACGCCCATGGCGCGGTCGGTGCGGCGGTAGCGCTTCATGGCGACGGAGAGGCGGGTGGAGTTGCCGTCGGCGGCGACCACGACCGGCGCCTGGTAGCTGACGGGCCGGCGTTCGTCGCCGAGCTTCGCGGTGACGCCGGTGATCCGGCCGCTCCGCTCGTCCACCAACGGGCCGGCCACGTTGGCCCGTTCGATCAGCCGGGCGCCGGCCGAGGCGGCCCTGCGGGCGAGCAGTTCGTCGAAGTCGGCGCGCCGGCGGACGAGTCCGTAGCCGGGGTAGGCGGACAGCTCGGGCCAGTCGAACTCCAGCGCGCGCCGGCCGGAGATCAGCCGCAGCCCCTGGTTGTGCAGCCAGCCGGCCTGCTCGGAGACGTCGATGCCGAGGTCGGTCAACTGCTTGACGGCGCGCGGGGTGAGGCCGTCGCCGCAGACCTTCTCGCGCGGGAACGCGGACTTCTCCAGCAGCAGGACGTCCAGGCCGGTGCGGGCGAGGTGGTAGGCGGCGGTGGAACCGGCCGGGCCGGCGCCGACCACGATGACGTCGGCGTGCTCCTCGGTCCGGGCGGGCCGGGGGGCCCGGCCGCCGTCTGCGGGCACCTGCTGCTCTGGGCCGGGCATCACGCACTCCCACGGGGTCGGATCGGCTGCGGGCCCGGCGGGGCCGGAGGGGCACCGGACGGACTCGGACAGGTTCATTCGGACAGGTTCATTCGGACGGGGCCGTTCGGACGCGGCCGGACTCGGCGGTCCGAGACGGACGATAGAGAACCACGGCACCCACCCGCCGCCCCGACACGCGGGCCCGCCCCGATGACCGGTCAATACCGGCCACCGGGGCGGCTTCGCGGTCACCCGCCGGATCAGAGCCCGCCGTTGACCACCGCGCTGGAGACGGCTCCCGCGCTCGCGTTCCACTTGGCGAGGATCCCGTCGCACGGTCCCGCCCCCCCCCCGGGCCGGGAAGCACCGAGCCCCCACCCTCCGACGGCGCCGTCGGTGGGCAGGGGCTCCCCGGGGCGTGTCCGGCGGCGTCAGGGGTTCAACGCCAGCACCATGTAGGCGGCCAGCACGGCGAGGTGCACGGCGCCCTGGAGCGGGGTGGCCCGGCGCGGGATGACCGTCAGGGTGCCGAGCACGATGGTCAGGGTCAGCAGCACCATGTGCGCCGGGTCGAGGCCGAGGACGAGCGGGCCGGAGAGCCAGTAGGAGGCGATCGCGACGGCCGGGATGGTCAGGCCGATGCTGGCGAGCGCCGAGCCGAGGGCCAGGTTGAGGCTGGTCTGCACCCGGTTGCGCAGGGCCGCGCGCAGCGCCGCGATGGTCTCCGGCAGCAGGACGAGCAGGGCGATCACGACGCCGACGACGGAGTGCGGCAGTCCGGCGTCGTCCACGGCGGACTCGATGGTCGGCGAGACGCCCTTGGCGAGGCCGACCACCGAGACCAGGGCCACGCCGAGCAGCAGCAGGCTGGTCCAGGCGGCCTTGACGGTCGGCGGCGCGGCGTGCTCCTCCTCGTCGAGCACCCGGCCCTCGGGAGTGACGGGCAGGAAGTAGTCCCGGTGCCGGAAGGTGAGGGTGGCGACGAACAGCCCGTACAGCACGATCGAGGCGGTGGCCGCGAAGACGAGCTGGGTGGTGGAGAACTGCGGGCCCGGGGAGCTGGTGGTGAAGGTCGGCAGCACCAGGCTGAGGGTGGCGAGGGTGCCGATGCAGGCGAGGGCGGCGCCGGTGCCCTCGGCGTTGAAGACGGCGGTCCGGTACTTGATCGCGGCGACCAGGATGGACAGGCCGAGGATGCCGTTGCAGGTGATCATCACGGCGGCGAACACGGTGTCCCGGGCCAGGGTGGAGGACTTGTCGCCGCCGTCGGCCATCAGCGTCACGATCAGCGCGACCTCGATCACGGTGACCGCCACCGCGAGCACGAGCGATCCGAAGGGCTCCCCCACGCGGTGCGCGATCACCTCGGCATGGTGCACGGCGGCGAGCACGGCGCCGGCCAGGAAGCAGGCGACGACGCCCACCACCCAACCGGGCAGGTCCCGGTGCCAGGTCACGGCGAGGACGACGAACGACACCACCGGAACGACGACGGTCCATTGCGCGGTGGCCGCGCGGAGCTTCGTGATCATGCCGCCGAGCATTCCAGACCAGGGCCCGCTCACCCGGTTGCCCGCGCCGGATACGGAGGGATGTGGCAGAACTCATCCCGTTTTGACCGATCACCCACCGTAGTCGGCGAGGTACTGGAGCACCTTGTCGACGTGCGGGCGGACCCGTTCCGGGACGCCGCCGGCGGCCGCCACGGTCTTGTCGCTGGTCCGGTAGGCGGCGGTGACCAGGGCCGGCAGGTCGCGGGTGAAGCCCCGCCGCTTGAGCTGCTGGTCCAGCCAGCAGACGTAGTTGCCCATCGCGGCGATCGCGTCGCCCGGGTCCAGGTAGGACTTGGGGCCGTCGTGAACCGCGGCCTTCGACCAGGCCTCGAAGACAGCGGGCGTCCACATCGCGATGCCGTACTCGCCGGTCTCGGGGCGGGCCGCGTTCGGGTCGAAGCCGCTCTCGGCCTTGAGCATCGCGGCCAGCAGCACCGGGGTGATCTCGGGTTCGGGGCAGCGCCGGGCGGCGTTCTCGATCATGCCGCGGTAGGCCACCGGGACGTCGGAGCCCGCCGGGATCGCGCCGGGCAGCGGGGGCGCGGCCGGGTGGGCGGCCGGCCCTGCGGCGGATCCGGCGGCGCCCCGGTCCGCGGCGTCCGGCTCGGGGGCCCCGGTCAGGGCGAGGACGGCGGCGGCGCAGGCCAGCAGGCCGGTGGCGGCCCGCAGGGCGGCGCGGCGCCGGCAGGGCGGTCGGGCGACGGCCCGGGCGACCAGCGCGGCGAGGTCGGTGCGGGCCCGCTCCTCCCGCCCGGCGGCCAGGCAGGCGGTGACCACGGCCCGCCAGGGCCCGGGCAGCGCCTCGTCCAGCCGCAGCGGCGCCGCGCCGCGCGCGTACGCCTGGGCGGCCAGCGAGCGGGCCCGGGAGGTGGCGCCGAGGAACGGGTGCAGGCCGCCGGTGAGCAGCTGGTGGGCGATCACCCCGAAGGCCCAGACGTCGGCGCTGGGGCGCACCGCGACGCCGCGCGCCCCGGTGCGCTCGGACCACCACTCGGGCGGGACGTGGTCGGGCGAGCCGAGCGGCGGAGCGTAGGCGTGGGTGCCCTCCAGTTCGGCCGTGAGACCGAAGTCCGCGATCTTGGCGGTGCCGTCGGGCATCAGCAGGATGTTGGCCGGTTTGAGATCCCCGTGCACCCAGCCGCCCCGGTGCATGTGGGTGAGCCCGGCGCAGACCTCGGCGAGGACGCGTTCGGCGTCGGGCACCGGGGCGCCGGGGCGAGCGGCGGCGAGGACGTCCTGGAGGCTGCGGGCGGCGCGTTCCATCACCAGGGCGACGGCGCCGTCCAGTCCGGGGTGGGCCGGGTCGTCGACGACCGTCACGGCGAGGGTGCGGATCAGGTGGGGGTGGTCGGCGCGGCGGCTGAAGCGCATCTCGCTGCGGGCGACCTCGGTCATGGTCCGGCGCTGGCCGGGGCTGAGCCGGGCGGGGCTGAGCAGTTTGACGGCGGCCGGGGTGCCGTCGGGGCCCTCGGCCGCGTACACGCTGCCCCAGGCGCCGGCCCCCAGGTAGGCGCCGGTGCGGTAGCCCGCGAGCCGGTAGCCGGCCGGTACCTCGAACTGCCGCTCCGGCACGGGCCGGTCGGACGTCCGGTCGGGCTCCGACACCGGCCGGTCGGGCTCCGGCGAGGGCCGGCCCTTCTCCGGTGGCGGCTGGCCGGACGCCGGCCCGGCGGGCTCCGCGTCGGCCACCGGTTCGGCGGGCGGCCGCCCGTCGGGGGCCGGGCCGGCGGGTCTCACGGCCGGGCGACCGGGCGCCGGGGCGGGAACAGGGCCAGGTGCTCCTCCCGGACGAGGTCGAACTTCAGTGCCAGGGCGACGAGTTCCTCGCGCTTGCCGCCACCGGGGCCGTCCTCGTACGGCTCGCGCAGTCGCAGCTTCGTCCACACCAGGTAGTCGATGTGGTAGTTGACGGCCGAACGGGTCAGCCCGCGGCAGGAGGGCAGGGCTCGCAGCCGGGCCAGCACGTCGGTCACGCCGGGGACGGCGGCGGCGGAGGGCGAGCGCAGCCGGGGCTCGCAGAGCGCGAGCAGCACCAGGAAGTACTTGGCGGTCGGGTCGAGGGCGAACGGGCTGACGGTGAGTTCGCCGTCGACGCCGCCGGGCCGGCCCTCCAGGTAGGCGTGCTGCGGGGCGAAGACCTTGAACCAGGCGGGTTCGCCGAGGGCGGGCAGCAGCACCCGGGAGAACTCGAACGGGACGGGCGCGCCGAGCCGGCCGGGCGCCACCTTGACGTGCTCGCCCGCGCCCTCCAGGTTCTCCACCACATAGGTGGCGGAGGCACTGAAGTTGGACAGTCGCCAGTAGTCCTCGGCGGCGGCGACCTCCCCCGCGCGCCGGGAGACGCCCTGGTCGGGCAGCGGGATGGGGACCGGACGGCCGGGCTCGCCGCGCCCGAACACCGCGGCCTCGCCGGGGCCCATCCGCAGCAGGGCGGGCGGTTCGCCGGGTGCCATCACAGGCCCCCGGTCGGGCAGTTGCACGATGACCGTGTCCACGCAGACACCTCCGTGGTTCGGGTCGATGCTAACCGCCCGATTCGCCCCGACGGCAGTTCGCCACCCGGACGAGTGAAGGAGCACCGCCAACCCGGCCCGGGCGTCACCGACTTGCCCCCGACCCGTCAGCTGACGGCCCGTCGAACATTCGGCAAACGGTTGCAGCACGTAGTTGAACGGTCACCTTGAGTGTGACGCAACACACACGCGGCATGTCCACGTTCTGTGCAAGACTCATCTCAAGGAGTGAGATCCCCTTAATTTCCAAGGAGGTTCATATCATGCGCGCTCGGATCGCAGCTGTGACGATGTTGGTGGCAGGGATAGCAGGCCTGACGGCCGGACCGGCCATGGCGGCCTCGGCGACGACCGAGAACGACGCGGTGGCCTGCGCCGCCGTGCTCAACACGCCGTGCATCTCGCACCAGCACGACGGCGAGGGCTTCTTCGGCGTCGCCCAGGTCTCCGCCGACCCGCGCCAGTTGACGGTGGTTCAGGTCGAGGTGCGGACCCAGAAGGCCTGGGGCAGCCCGTGGGAGACGGTCGCCTCCGCCACCACCGTGCGCCTGGGCTCCGCGAAGGCGGTCACCCCGCGCGTCGTCACCACCGACCTGCGGATCATCTGCGCCACCGCCGGCCCGGCGCTGGAGGCGACCCAGCAGGTCACCACCTGCACCAACCCGTTCTGACGGACCGCGCCCGACCCGTTCCGGCGGACCGCGCCGCTCCATCGGCACCGAGTTCCTCGATCGACCCGACCCACCCGACCGGCCGGGGCGTCCGCGCCCCGGCTCCAGGGCCGACCGCCATCGCACCCGGCGGCCGGCCCGTCGGCCTTGCCGCCCCCGCCGGTCGGCGCCCCGGGGGGGGCAGGGGCGATGGCGGCCGGGCCAGAGGGTCCGGAGGTCGGGAGAGCGGCTCCGACCAGGGCCCGAGTGGACCTGGGGCACCCGTTCACGGCAAACTGGTCTAGACCCTTGAGGTCTAGACCAAGCACCCGGCTCAGAACGGTGGACCAGTATGGAAATCGTGATCGTCCCTGACGCCTCAGCGGCCGGCGAACTCATCGCCGCGGCGATCACCGATCTGCTGACCGGCAAGCCCGACGCCCTGCTCGGCGTGGCGACCGGCTCGACCCCGCTGCCGATCTACCAGGCGCTCGCCGCTCGGGTCCGCGACGGCCGGCTCGACGCCTCCCGGGCGCGCATCTGCCAGCTCGACGAGTACGTCGGCCTGCCCGCCGGCCACCCCGAGTCCTACCGTTCGGTGGTGCTGCGCGAGGTCGTCGAGCCGCTGGGTCTGACCGAGGACTCCTTCCTGGGCCCGGACGGCAACGCGACGGACATCGCCGCGGCGGCCGCCGCCTACGACCGCGCGCTGGCCGCGGCCGGCGGAGTGGACCTCCAACTGCTCGGCATCGGCACCGACGGCCACATCGGATTCAACGAGCCCTGCTCCTCGCTGGCCTCCCGGACCCGGATCAAGACGCTGACCCGGCAGACCCGCGAGGACAACGCCCGGTTCTTCGACAGCCTCGACGAGGTCCCGCACCACGTCATCACCCAGGGCATCGGGACCATCCTGGAGGCGCGCCACCTCGTCCTGCTCGCCACCGGCGAGGCCAAGGCCGAGGCCGTCGCCCTCTCCGTCGAGGGGCCGCTGTCCGCCGCCGTCCCCGCCTCGGCGCTGCAGCTCCACCCGCACGCCACCGTGGTGGTCGACGAGGCCGCCGCCTCCCGCCTCAAGCTCGCCGACTACTTCCGCGACACCTACACCGCCAAGCCGGCCTGGCAGAAGCTCTGAGGTCGGCGGGCCCGTTCGGGAGGCGGCCGCCTCCCGAACGGGCCCGCACTCCTTCGCGGCGGCGCCCGGCGGTCAGCGCTTGCGGAGCCAGTCGCCGAAGGCCGCCAGGGCGGGGCCCGGGTCGCGGCGGCCGAGACCGATCCGGAAGCGGTCGACGGGGGCGGGCGTCAGGTCGGAGTGGAACATGCTCGCGGGCAGCAGCAGGACGCCCGCCTGCTCGACCAGCGCGGTGCAGAAGTCCTCCACGCCGTCCGCCCCGAGGTAGCGCGGGTAGGCGACGCAGCCACCGTCCGGGGCACGCCACTCGAAGAGGTCGCCGAACTCGGCGAAGAACGCGTCGAACCGCGGCAGGTTCTCCGCGATGATGGTGCGGTTGCGCGCCAGGATCCGCTCGCGGGCGTTGATCGCGATCCGGGCCAGCACCTCGCTCGGCGCCGAGTTGCAGATCGTGGTGTAGTGCTTGGCCCGCTCCAGCCGGGAGCGCAGCTCCCGGTCGCGGCAGGCGATCCAGCCGATCCGCAGGCCGGGAAGGCCGAGCGACTTCGAGGTGACGTTGAGCGAGAGGGCGCGCTCGGAGAGGTCGGCGGCCTGTGGCAGCGCACGGGCGGGGTCGCGTTCCAGGCCCCGGTAGACCTCGTCGGAGAAGAGCCGGATGCCGCGCTCGTCGCACAGCTCCACCAGGCGCGTGAAGTCGGCCGCGTCGATCACCTTGCCGGTCGGGTTGTGGGGGAAGTTCACCGACAGCACCCGGGTGTTCGGGCGCAGCGCGGCCCTGACCGCGTCGAGGTCGAGCGCCCAGTCGTCCTTCTCGTCCAGGGCGACGCCGGTGACCTCGCAGAGCGAGAGCGGGATGGTCTCGGCGGACTGGTAGTTGGGGGTCACCACCACGGCGTGGTCGGCCCGGTCGAGGAGCACCTGCATGGCGAGGTTGAGCCCCTCCTGCGCGCCGCCGAAGCAGAGCACGTCGTCGGCGTCGACCTCCTGGTACATCCCGGCGATGGCGCGGCGCAGCTCCGGATCGCCGTAGGTCTCGGTGTAGCCGAGGGCGAGGCCGTCCCAGGCCTGCCGGTCCTCGGGGCCGGCCAGGGCGAGGAGTTCGGCCATCGTCATGGTCTGGGCGTCGGAGGCGGCCAGGTGGTGGCGGGCGGTGAACTCCCAGCGCGAGAAGTAGGTTTCGAGCCGGAAGTCGGGGAGCCTGGTCATCTCTCTGTCACTCACTCTCGTTGGCGTCAGCGGCGGCGGGCGGCAGCGGCAGCGTCGGCGGCGACGCCGGGGTGCCGGTGCTGGTTCTCGGGGGTCTGCTTGAGCTCGGGGGCCTGCTTGAGCTCGGGGGCCTGCTTGAGCTCGGCGAGCAGGGTGTAGGCGGTCGAGCGGGAGACCCGCAGTGCGGTGGCGACGGCCGGGACGGCGCGGCGGACGGCGAACACCCCGGCCTGGTCGAGTTCGCGCAGGACGGCGAGCCGGTCCTCCCGGCCGAAGCGTTCGAGCGGGCGGCCGTGCGCGCGGACGTAGCCGCCGATCACGTCGTTCATCCGCTCCGTCCAGTCGCGCTCGAAGAGCGTTTCGGGGCGGGGCGCGGTGGGCGCGGCGAAGCCCGCCAGCAGGGCGGCGGCGTGCTCCAGGGGGCCCCGGTCGAGGTTGACGCAGAGCACCGCCGAGGGCCGTCCGGCGTCGTCGCGCAGCACGGCGCTGACGGAGGAGAGCCGGCGCCCGTCGGGCAGCAGCTTCTCGTAGGGCCCGAAGACGTCGGGGGCGGACGGGTCGAGGGTGTCCAGCTCGCCGAGCAGCGACGGATCACCGGGGGCGCGGGGGGTCATCGGGTTCCAGATGGCCAGCACCTGGTCGGCGGCGGCGTCGTGCAGCACCACCTCGGCGTACGGCCCGAGCAGCAGGGCCACGGCGCGGCAGACCGGTGTCCAGGTCCGGACCCGCGGGTCGGGGGTTTCGATGGTCATGCTCGGACTGTACGTCCAGTCCAGACGTTTCGTCCAGGCACTCGTCCGGGCAATTCGTCCGGGCAATTCGTCCGGGCGTTTCACCCAGGCATCGCCCAGGCGTCGTCCGGGCGTTTCGTCCGGACATGCGCGAAGGCCCCGCCGCGGCGGGGCCTTCGGGGCTCGGGGAGGGTCAGCGGCAGGTGATCAGCAGTCCGAGGACGGCGGTGCAGCTGCGGGTGTCCCGGCTGGTGGCCGGGGTCGGGTCGGCGGGCACGCCGGCGGTGCGGGCCACGGTGACGTCGAAGCTGCGGATCAGGCTGAGCAGGCCGACCGAGATCGAGAAGTGCCGGGTGGTGCTCGACCCCTTGGCGAGCGGCCCGGCGAGCGTGCAGGTGAGCTTGGTGCCCGCGACGGTGCAGTCGCTGGAGGTCGCCGCGAGGCCGGCCGGGAGGTCGGCGGAGACGGTGCCCGAGGTCAGCGTGTCCGGGCCCTGGCCGGTCAGCGTGACGGTGTAGTCGACCCGGCCGGTGAGCAGGTCGGACACCGGCGTGGCGGTCAGGGCGACGCCGAGGTGGGCGCTGGGGGCCGTGTAGCTGAAGCGGGCGGCGGCGACGGCGGCGCTGGTGCCGCCGGGCGTGGTGACTCGGACGTCCACCGGCCCGGTCACCGTGGTGGCGGGGGCGGTGGCGGTGCAGCTGGTCCTGGTGCAGCTGAACGCGGTGGCGGCGCCGGCCGCGCCGAAGGTCACGGCGGTGGCGCCGTTCAGGTCGGTGCCGGTGACGGTCACCGTCGTGCCGCCGACCCCCGAGCCGCCGGACGGGCTGATCCCGGTGACGGCCGGGACGGGCAACGGGAAGTCGAGCACGTCGACGGCGCCGCCGGTGAAGTCGGCGAGGTAGCCGCGCCGGCCGTCGCCGGTGATCGCCAGGCCGTACGGGCTCGCGCCGACCGGGACGGTCGCGGTGACCGTCCGGCTGGCGGTGTCCACCACGCTGACCGTGTTGTCGCCGTAGTTGGAGACGTACGCGGCGCTGCCGTCCGGGGCGAGCGAGACGGCGTACGGGCCGGTGCCGACGGCGACGGTGCCGACGAGCGCGTTGCCGGTGGTGTCGACGACGCTCGCGGTGGCGTCGTCGGCGTCGGCGGCCCACAGTCGGGTGCCGTCCGGGCTGAGCGCGAGGCCGAAGACGCTGTGGCCGACGGGAACGGTGGCGCTCACCGTGCTGCTCGCGGTGTCGATCACGTTCACCGCCTTCGCACCGGAGGCGGCGACGTAGAGCCGCTTGCCGTCCGCCGAGACGGCGAGCCCGTGCGGCCCGGCGCCGACCGGGACGGTGGCGGTGACCGTGTTGGTGGTGGTGTCCAGCACGCTCACGGTGTCGGCCCCGGCGTTGCCGACGTAGGCGCGCGAGCCGTCCGCCGAGAGCGCGAGGCCCCACGGCTGGGCACCGACCGGGACGGTGGCGGTCACGGTGTTGCTCGCGGTGTCCACGACGCTGACGGTGCCGTCGAGGTGGTGGGTCAGGTACGCCCGGTGCCCGTCGGGCGACAGGGCGACCGCGTAGGAACCGGTGCCGGCGGTGAAGGTGGCGGCCACCGTGTTGCTCGCGGTGTCCAGCACGCTCACCGCGCCGCTGCTCTGGCTGGTCACGTAGGCGCGGCCACCGTCCGGGGTGAGCGCCACGCCCGCCGGGTAGGGCGCCACCGGCACGTGGGCCTTGACGGTCGGCGGCGGCGTGGCGGCCTCGGCGGTGGCGGGCTGCGACAGCAGTGCGGCCGTGGCCGCGGCTATCGCGGTCACGGCCGTCCAGGTGCGCCCGGGTGCGGGACGTGTTCTCACGTGGCGTGTTCTCACGGGTCTCTCCAGAATGGTCGGTCAAGGGATGCAACGCCGGTCGCTCCGGCCCCCCGCGGATCCGGAGCCGCACGAAGCGTAGAAGCCGGTATGACCATCCGTCAGGGGCTGATCGCTAATGTCGTCAACTGTTCAGATTCGACCGTGTTGCGGGCCCGACATCCCCTGCCACACCCCCCTCGACGGCCAGGGGTCGGTCGGCGGCCGGTCGGGGGCGTGCAGAAAATTGGAGTTGTGGAATCGCATTAGGTAGCGTCCAGAACGTGAGGCTGACCAAGAGCACCGACATCGCCCTGCGGATCGCCATGCGACTGGCCGTCCTGGACGAGGACGCCAACCCGACCACCCGCGAGGTGGCCGAGGCGGTCGGCGTGCCGTACACCCACGCGGCGAAGGTGGTCAGCCGCTTGCAGCACCTCGGGGTGGTGGAGGCCCGACGCGGTCGCGGCGGCGGGCTGCTGCTCACCTTCGCCGGGCGCACCGGCTCGCTCGGGCTGCTCCTGCGCGAGCTGGAGGGGGTCGGCGACGTGGTCGGCTGCGAGGACGACCCGCCGTGCCCACTGCGGGCCGCGTGCCGCCTGCGCGGTGCGCTGCGGACCGCCCAGGAGGCCTTCTTCGCCGCGCTCGACCCGCTCAGCATCGACGACCTGGTGGCCGCCCCCACCGGGCCGGTGCTGCTCGGCCTCACCACCAGACCCACCGGCTGATCCCCCCACCCCCCGGGGCCGGGCTCACGCACGGCCTTAAATGCGAATCTCATATACCAGTTAGGAGCCCGACTGATGCTGTCCGCCAAGTCCGCCGAGGTCATCGAGGCCACCCTGCCCGTCGTGGGCGGCGCCATCGGGGACATCACCCCGCTCTTCTACGACCGGCTGTTCGCCGCCCACCCGGAGCTGCTGCGCGACCTGTTCAACCGCGGCAACCAGGCCAACGGCACCCAGCAGCAGGCGCTCGCCGGGTCGATAGCCGCCTTCGCCGGCGCACTGATCGCCCATCCCGACCAGCGGCCGGACGCGATGCTCGCCCGGATCGCCCACAAGCACGTCTCCGTCGGCATCGACGGCAGCCAGTACCGGATCGTCCACGAGCACCTCTTCGCCGCCATCGTCGACGTGCTCGGCGACGCCGTCACCCACGAGGTCGCCGCCGCCTGGGACGAGGTGTACTGGCTGATGGCCAACGCCCTCGTCGCCGTCGAGGACCGGCTGCGCGCCGAGGCCGCCGCCGGCGGCGACCCGGCCGACCTCTGGCGCCCCTACACCGTCGTCGCCCGCTACCAGGAGACCGACACCGTCACCACCTTCCTCGTCCGCCCCGCCGACGGCGGCCCCGTCCCCGCCTCCCGACCCGGCCAGTACGTCTCGGTGCGCACCGAACTGCCCGACGGCGCCCGGCAGATCCGCCAGTACAGCCTCTCCGGCACCGCCGACGGCGCGCTGCGCTTCACCGTCAAGCGCGAGCCCGGCGGCGAGGTCTCCGCCCACCTGCACGACCACCTGCACACCGGCGGCCTCGTCCACCTCGCGCCGCCGCTCGGCGACATCGCCCTCGCCGACGGCGACGGGCCGGTGCTGCTGGCCTCCGCCGGCATCGGCAACACCCCGATGACCGCCATGCTCGACCACCTCGCCGCCACCGGCTCCGCCCGGACCGTCGTCTCGGTGCACGGCGACCGCGACCAACTCGCCCACGCCTTCCGCGCCGACCTCGCCCAGCTCACCGCCAAGCTGCCGAACGCCACCGCCCACGTCTTCTACGAGCGGCCGCTCGGCGACTGGCCCGCCGAGCGCACCGGGTTGGTCGACCTCTCCACCGTCGACGTCCCGGCCGGCACCACCGCCTACCTGTGCGGGCCGCTGCCCTTCCTGCGCGCCGTCCGCGAGCAACTCCTCGCGGCCGGCGTCCCGGCGGCGGACATCCACTACGAGGTGTTCGGCCCCGACCTCTGGCTCGCCTGAGATCCCTCGAGATCCCCGAGGCCTCCTGAGATCCCGCGCCCCGGCCGGCCGGCTCGGTGCGATCACGAGCGGGCCGGCCGGCGACGCCGGACGAAGGGAGGGCCGATGCGGGTCGCACTGTTCGCCACCTGCGTCAACGACGCGCTGCTCCCCGCCACGGCGGTCGCCACCGTCCGGCTGCTCGAACGCCTCGGTGTGGCAGTGGACTTCCCCGCCGGACAGACCCGCTGCGGGCTCGACCGGGTCGAGGGCGTGCACGGCCCGCGCACTCTGGAGGTGCTGCCGGTCGAGGGCTGACATCCATAAGAGCATCATCCATAAGAGCATCCCTGCCGATCGGGCAGCCCGACGAAGGACCGGGCAACCCGACGAAGGCGGCTCAGGTCATCTCCACCTCGCTGTACCGGTCGCCCTGCGAGCTGTCCCAGCTGACCCGCACCCGGCAGTCGACCGGTGACCCGGAAGCGGCCAGCCCCTGGCCCGCGATGGCCGCCGACGGGTCGGCCAGCGTGCTGAACAGGCCGCCCGCCGGCGGAGCGCCGCCCTGCGCGAAGCCCAGATCCGCGGGCGCGACGACCGTGGGGTAGAAGACCGCCCGGCCCGTGATCGTGTACGTCCCCCGGGTGGTGTCCTTGCGCTTGCGGCCGGGGATGACCGAGCACAGCGAGAAGGTGTCCTCGGCGCCGTCGGAGACGTTGCCCGCCGCGTCCACCGTCCACAGCTCCCAGTAGCGGGCGACGGTGGCGTGGGCGCTCGAACCCTTGGCGGTGATGTACGTGTCGATGCGGGCGCCCGGCATGGCGGTCCAACCCTCGCCGTCCCACTCCTCCACGGCGAAGACCCGGTTGATCTCCTGGATGATCACCCCTTGCTGCGGCGCGTTGACGCTCAACTGCCGCCTGCGCTCGAAGTAGCCGCATTCGCCTTCCAGGTCGTCGCCCGGGAGGTGGGTGAGCGCGATCTGCGTCGCGGGCGCGGCCCCGGGCGTGGGTGCCCGCTGGACCGGCGCCCCGGCTCCCGGCCGGCCGCCGGAGGCGTCGTGACCGTGCCGCTGCCGCTCGACCAGCCGGGCCACCGCGGCGTTCCCGAGGGCGCGTTGCAGCGGCAGTGCCGTCGAAGGGGACAGCGGGCCACCGGCCGCAGCCTCCCGGACCCCCTCGGCCGGGAGGTCCGTGCTCCGGCGGTCGGGCGCCGCCCTGCGCCGCCGCGCCGCCTCGTCCTCGGATGTGGGCGTCTGATCCCGCATGTGGCCCTCCTGTCGGCACGGCACCGCCCCGGATGCCCTGGTCAACCTCTACCGGACGGCCGGGCGCCCGGGAAGGTCCGCGAGGGCAGCGCGGAGGGCAGCGCGGAGGGCAGATCCCTAGTCACGCGGGCCGCAGCTCCAGCGTGCAGCACTTGGCCCCGCCACCGCCCTTCAACAGCTCCGAGACGTCCACCGGGACCGGCTCGTAGCCGTGCTCGACGAGCCGCCCGGCCAGGTGCTTCGCCGCCTCGGGCAGCAGCACCCGGCGGCCGTCCGAGACCGCGTTGAGCCCGAACACCTCGGCGTCGGCCCGGTCGGCGAGGATCGCGTCCGGGTACAGGGTGCGCAGCACGGACCGGCTGTCGGCGTCGAAGGCCTCCGGGTAGTACACGACGTGGTCGTCGGCGAGCACGGCCAGCGCCGTGTCCAGGTGGTAGAAGCGCGGGTCGACCAGGGTCAGGCCGACCACCGGGACGCCGAAGAACTCGCCCGCCTCGGCGTGCGCGGCCCGGGAGGTGCGAAAGCCCGTCCCGGCGAGCACCCGGCCGCCGGCCACCAGGTGGTCGCCCTCGCCCTCGTTGACGTGCCCGGCGCGGTGCACCTCCCGGTACCCGTGCGACCGGAACCAGGCCTGGTAGGCCGCGGACTCGGCGGCCCGCTCCGGGTAGCGGAAGGTGGCGACCAGCGCCCGGCCGTCCAGCACGGTCGCACCGTTGGCGGCGTAGACCATGTCGGGCAGGCCGGGCACCGGGTCGATCAGCTCGACGGTGTGGCCGAGGCGGCGGTACAGCCAGTACAGCCGCTCCCACTGGCGGACGGCGAGCGCGGTGTCGGTGGGCTGCGCCGGGTCCATCCACGGGTTGATCGCGTAGTCCACGGTGAAGTACGTCGGCCGGCACATCAGGTAGCGCCGCGGCCTGGCGGTGCGCTCCGGGGTCTGCATGGGCATTCCTCAACCGTCCTCGGGTGCAGGGGAGTTCGTGGATTCCGTTCCCCAGGCCGCTGCCCCGGCGGCGCCGTTCGCACACCCGCACGGGCGCCCCCGACGGGCGCAGGACCCCGCGCACCCGGCGCGGGCCCCGGCGCACGTGCGGCCGAACGTCACCGGCAGACCGCGCGGAGTGTCATCGGCGGGCCGCACCGAGCGTCACCAGCGGACCGCGCCGAAGTCCACCGGCGCCGTCCGCAGGCCCCGGCAGCGGACGGCGAGCGCCCGCAGCCGGGCCGCCGCCTCCTCGGCGGGCATCCGGTGCCGCTGGCCGTGGCCGGGCAGCAGCCACTCGAAGCGCAGCGCGTCCAGGCTGCGGTCCAGCGAGGCGGAGAGCTCCTCGATCGAATACCAGGTGACGGTGTCGTACACCTCCAGGTCCCCGGTGGTGCGGGACCAGTACAGGGTGTCGCCGGTGAAGCAGTACAGCTCGTCGACCAGGTACAGCACGCTGCCGAGGGTGTGGCCGGGGAAGGGGTGGGCGGTGACGCCCGGGGCGACCTCCACCGGGTCGAGGCCGCGCAGCACCCGGTCGGCGTCGGGCACGGCCTCCAGGTCGCCCTCGTGGATCCAGAGCCGGGCGCCGAGCCGGTCGGCGTACGCCCGGCCGTGCGCCGCGTGGTCACGGTGCGTCAGCAGGATGTCGGTGACCGGCCCGAGCGCCTCGTACCGGGCCGCCAGCGGCTCGGCGTAACGCGGCGTGTCGACCATCAGCCAGCCCGTCGGGCGGCGGCAGAGGTAGGAGTTGGCCCCGGCGGTGTGGCGGGAGTTCTGGCCGAGCAGCAGCAGGCCGTCGTCGAGCGCGAGCGGGAAGGGGTCGGTGGCCGGGTCGAGCGGACCGGTGCCCGGCCGGATGGAGCGGGTGGGGCAGGCGTGGGCGGCGGCGAGCAGCTGGCGCTGCTCGGCCTCGTCGTGCGGCTGGCGGACCAGCTCGGAGCGGCCGGCGCGCTCGCGGATCAGTCCGGGCGCGAGCTGGCGGGCCACGTCGCAGTTGGTGCAGCGGTCGTCGACGGACCACTGCCCGGACAGACCGGAGGTCGGATTCAGAGCCATGGATGTCTTCCCCCTGGAAGGACGGCGGCCGGGCCGGCCGCGCCCTTCGAGGATCGTCCGGACGGGCCCAAAAGCGGAAGGGGGGCGGGATCTTGTGGTTTCCGGGGCCCGGCGCTCTGTATTCCGCAGGGGCACGTGGCCCATCTCACGTGCCGTCGGGGACACCTACGGTGGCGTAGGTCACTTGAATGGGTGAACTATCTCCTTCATGCCGAACCTCCAGGAGACCCTTGACCTCAGTTCGTATGCCGCCCTCGGCGACAGCTTCACCGAGGGCCTGAACGACCCCGGTGCCGACGGCGCGTTCGCCGGCTGGGCCGACCGCCTGGCCGGGCTGCTCGCCGACGGGCGTCCGCCGGGCGGGTTCCGCTACGCCAACCTGGCGGTGCGCGGCCGGCTGCTGGACCAGATCGTGGCCGAGCAGGTGCCGCAGGTCCGCAGGCTCCAGCCCGACCTGGCCACCTTCTGCGCCGGCGGCAACGACATCCTGCGGCCCGGCAGCGACCCGGACGAGGTCGCCGAGCGCTTCGAGGCGGCCATCGTCCAACTCACCGCCTCCGCCGGGACGGTGCTGATCTGCACCGGCTTCGACACCCGGGACGTGCCGCTGTTCAAGCACCTGCGCGGCAAGATCGCCACCTACAACGGGCACATGCGGGCGGTCGCCGACCGCAACGGCTGCAAGGTCGCCGACCTGTGGTCGCTGCGCGCCGTCCAGGACCGCCGGGCGTGGAGCGAGGACCGGCTGCACCTGTCCCCCGAAGGCCACCAGCGGGTCGCCCTGCTGGCCGCCCGCTCCCTGGGGCTGCGCACCGCGCAGGACCCTGAGGCGGCCTGGCCCGCCACGCCGGAGCCGTCCGCCGCCGACCAGCGGCGCGAGAACCTCCAGTGGGCCCGCGAGTACCTGCTGCCCTGGGTCGGCCGACGACTGCGCGGGGAGTCCTCGGGGGACCACGTCGAGGCCAAGCGGCCGGAGCTGCTTCCGCTCTGACGCCCCGTCAGGCGGCACCGGGCGCTGCGGTCCGCGCAGCCCCTGCGGCCCTCGCGGTCTTCGCGGTCCGCAGCGCCCGGTGCACCAGCACGGCGAACGCGGCGCCGACCAGGTACCAGAACAGGTCCGGCGGGTTGAACGTCGACCCCAGCACCAGCCGGGCCAGCCCGCTGCGCCGCCCCAACTCCTCGGGCACCCCGGTGATCTGGAACAGCTCCACCGCCCAGCTCAGCCCCGCCGCCACCACCGCCGCGCGCCCCGGCCGCACCCTGGGCGCGACCAGTACCACCAGCGCGTACACCAGCACCGTGTAGAGCGCGTCCCCGGCGTACTTCGCCACGTCCCCGCCCAGCACGGCCCGCACGCCCAGCCCGGCCGCCACCGTCACCCCGGCCGCCAGCAGCGGCACCGCCCGCACCCGCAGGCGCCCCCAGAGATCATCCACGTGCCCCACCCTACGACCCGGCCGCCGGGGTCAGGGCTGCTGGGCCGTACGGGTGACAGCGCGCACCCGCCGCGCCCGCGCGTCGTTGGCCGCTGCGTGACCGCACACCGATACCTGCTCCGCGTGGCCGCCGCCGCGTTGCTCCTGACGGCCGTCGCCGCCCCCTCCGCCGCCCCGGCCGGCGCCGCCGTCCCCGCGGCCCACCCCGCGCCGCGGACCGTCCGCGACATCCTCGAACCCCCGCTGCCCGTCGACCAGTTCCCGCCCCAGGTCGAGGAGGCGTGCCACATCTGGCAGGACCTGAACTGGCCGACCGCGAACGCCCCCCGCGACTACCCGGTGGCCGACTCCCCCTACGTGATCCGCGGCAGCAACGTCTACGGCAACCGCAGCGGCGACCTCCCCCAGGACGGCCACTACCGCGAGTACGACGTCAACCCGCGCATGCCCGGCCAGCACCGTGACGCCGAGCGCCTGGTCCGCGACGCCGCCAACCACCACGTCTGGTACAGCGACGACCACTACGCCAACTTCCGCGAGATCAGCGAGGGATGCTCCTGATCCGGACGCCCGGACACCACCCCCTCAGGCCGGGGCCGGGCGCGTCACTCGCGTGACCACTCGGTCTCGGCCTCGGGCTCGCCGACGGCGTCGGCCCCGCCCCAGACCCGGACCCTGACCGCCCGGGGCCCCGGGGCCGGGTGGGAGAGCGTGCGCACGAACACCTCCCGCACGTGGTTGGCGGCCTGCTGGGGCGGCCCGTCGTACTCCAGGGGGTTGGGCATGGGCGAGCCGTCCTGCCGGGCCCAGCGGCCGTCGTCGTCCTGGGTCTCCAGGACCCATCGGTAGTGCCACATCCTGACCTCCTCCGGCCCGGGGCCGCTCCTCGGTGCGTTTCGACCAGTGCACCTCCATCAGTGCCGTTCGGTCAGTGCCGTTCGGTCAGTGCCGTCCGATCAGTGCCGTTCGGTCAGTGCAGCTCGGTCAGTGCAGCTCGGTCGTGGGCTCGGGGCCGATGCCGGTGGCCAGCAGGATCTGCCGCGCCGAGTCGGTGCCGCCGGCCCGGACCGCGCGGGCCATCGCGGTCAGGGCCGCCTCCCGGCCCGCCTGCGGCGGAACCACGAGCAGACTGAAGTGATCGCGGTCGCCCCGCGTGACGATCACCGTGTCGTCGCCGACCGGGTACCGGTCGATGCGCACCGACCGCCCGTCGACGACGATCCGGGCCGGCACCTCGTCCCAGGCGTCCGCGTCCAGGCCCACGCTCACCACGGGGCCGAGGTGTTCGGTCAACGCGCCGACCAGACCGGGAAGTTCGGCACCGATGTTCCGGGAGCGCGGCCACCAGGCGCCATCGAGTGCGCCCTCGCGGGACTGCGTGGTCTCCAGGCGCAGCAGGACCGTCCCCGGTTTCACCGCCTGCCGGAAGTGGTCCGGCAGGAGCCCGGGGTGCGGGGCACCGGCATCGTCCGACATGGCTCGCCGCCTCTCCGCGGGCGCGGATCGGGCCCGCTGAGCGGGGCCGGCCCTTCGGTTCCAGCAGCAGGGGCCGCCCCGCCCTCCCACGGTACTCCGACCGCACCAGCGCCGGTCCGGTGCGGAACGGGGCCGGGCGGGACCGGTCCGGGACCGGTCCGGGACCGAACGGGACGGGGCGAGCGCCGTCGGCCCTGCGCCGCCGGAGGCCGCGATGCGTAACACTGTGTGTCGTGTCGAATACGAAGAATGACGGCGGTGGCGCCGGGGCGGGCGGCGCGCCCAGCCCTGACGCCCCGCTGCCGGCACTCGACCGGGAACAGGTCGGGGTGCTGCGCCGGGTGGGCCGGGAATGGGGTCGGACGGCCGGGGATCCGCGGGCGTGGCGCCGGGCGCTGCCGGTGGACCCGGAGCTCGGCCGCTATCCGGCCTCCTCCGAGATCCGGCCGGTGCGCTTCGGCCGCTTCGTGCGGGTGGCCACCGTCGGCGGGCAGCCGCCGTCGGTCGAGGCGGGCGGCGAGGACGCCCCGACCTCCCGACTCGGCCGGGCGGGCGCCTCGGTCCGGCACGTGCTGCTCGGGGCCCCGCTGCGCAGCACCGCGATCGCACACGAGCGGATGCGCAAGCTGGTGGCGCTGCCGGTGCTCTCCGCCGACGCGCTCTCGTCCGTCGCCTACGGGCCCGAGGCGATGCTGGCCGTCCTGGTCCTGGCGGGCACCGCCGGCCTGCCCTACTCGGTGCCCATCGCCGCGACGATCGCGTTCCTGATGCTGGCGGTCGGGGTGTCCTACCGTCAGACGATCCGCGCCTACCCGCACGGCGGCGGCTCGTACATCGTCGCCACCGCGAACCTCGGCCGTCTCCCCGGGCTGGCGGCGGCCGCCGGCCTGATGACCGACTACATCCTCACGGTCGCGGTCTCGATCGCCTCCGGCATGGCGGCGGTCACCTCGGCGATCCCCTCGCTGCAGGGCGACGTCGTGCCGATCGGCCTCGCCGTGATCGGCGTGCTGCTCGCCGGGAACCTGCGCGGCGTACGGCAGGCGGGCGTCCTGTTCGCCGCACCGACCTACGCCTTCGTCCTCGTCATCCTCGCCCTCATCGCCTTCGGCCTCTACCGCGCGGCCGCCCACGGCTTCCAGCCCACCGCGGCACCGCCGTCGACCGCGACCGAGGGGGTCGGCGTGCTCCTGGTCCTGCGCGCCTTCGCCTCCGGCGCGACGGCGATGACCGGCATCGAGGCGATCTCCAACGCCGTCCCGGCCTTCCAGCCCACCGAATGGCGCAACGCCCGTACCACCCTGACCTGGATGGTCGGCCTGCTGATCGTGCTCTTCGCCGGCACGGTCGCGCTGGTCCACCTCGACGGCGTCGTCCCCGATGCCCAGGAGACGGTGCTGTCGCAGCTCGCCCACCGCGCCTTCGGCCCGGGCTTCGGCTACGTCTTCACCCAGGCCGCCACCGCCGCGATCCTGCTCCTGGCGGCCAACACCGCCTACAACGACTTCCCCCGCGTCCTCTACCTCCTGGCACGCGACAACCAGGCGCCGCGGATCTTCCTGCGGCTGGGCGACCGGCTGGCCTTCAGCAACGGCATCGTCGTGCTCTCCGTCGCCGCGGCCGCGATCTACGCGGCGTTCGACGGCAGGACCGCGCCGCTGATCCCGCTGTACGCGGTCGGTGTGTTCCTCGCCTTCACGCTGTCGCAGACCGGGATGGTCGTGCACTGGTGGCGCCTGCGCGACCGCCACTGGCGCAAGAGCCTGATCTTCAACGCCGTCGGCGCGCTGCTCTCGGCGATCGTGCTCGTCACCGCCGCGATCACCAAGTTCACCTCCGGCGCCTGGTTCGCCGCGCTCGTCGTGGGCCTGTTCATCCTGGTGGCCACCAGGATCCGGCACCACTACGAGCAGGTCGCCGCGGCGCTCGCCCTGCACCCGCACGCCGTGGAGGTCCCCGGCCGCGCCCTCACCCGGCCACGTCCACGGGACGGCGCGCCCGCGCTCGCGCCCTCACCCTCGGCGGAGGCGGAGGCGGAGGCGGAGACGACGGTCGCGGAGACGACGGCGGAGAGCCAGGAGAGCGAGGAGACCCCCGAGGAGATCCACCCCCTGCTGATCGTGCCGATCGCCGCACTGGACCTGGCCGGCATGCGCGCCCTCGCCTACGCCGCCTCGCTCCGCCAGCCCGTCCTCGCCCTGCACATCAGCCCCAGTGAGGAGGAGGCCCAGCGCTTCCGCGCGTACTGGAACCTGTGGGGCGACCACCTGCCGCTGAAGATCCTCCTCTCCCCCTACCGCGCGATCGTCGCGCCCCTGGTCAACTACATCGAGTCCCTGCACCGCCAGCGCCCGGACCTCACCTTGACCGTCGTCCTCCCGGAGATCGTCGTACGACACCGGCGCCACCGCCTCCTGCACAACCGGCTCGCCCCCCGCCTGCGCAGAGCGCTCCGCCCGCTGCCGAAGATCATCGTCACCACCGTCCCCTTCCACGTGTAGCCGGGTGCCCACACCCGAACCGCTACCCGTCGACGGGCCAGGAGGCGGCGCGGCTTCGGGCGACGTCCGCCCGCCGGCCGGCCTCGTCCGCGCCGGTGGCGGGCGCGACCGCCGAGGGCAGGACATCGGTACCGGGCTCCGCTCCGGCCGCGCCGCGGCCCGGCTCCGAGGCGAGCAGTTCGCTCGCGGTCCGGCTGTCGGCGGGGTCGGCCGCCCGGGCCATCAGCCGCTCGGCGGTGCCGGCGTCCGTCTCCGGCGGGACGATCAGCAGGTTCAGCCGCAGCGGGGCGTACGAGCAGACCACGATCAGGTGCTCGTCCTGCTCGGTGGTGAACCAGCCCACGTGGACGGTGTGCCCGGCGACCGGGGCCCGGTGCGGGACGACCGGCCACTGCGTGGGGTTCACGGTGACCCGGGTGACCCGCCCCCACGGACCGTCCAATGCGGCGGCGAGGGAGGGGAGTTCGAGGAGAAGGTCACGCGAGCGGGGCCACCAGGCGCCGTCCAGCCGGCCGGGCCGGGTGCCCTCGGGTACCCGGGAGAGCCGTGCCGCGGGTTCCCCGGCGGTGAGCGTCATCGCGCGATCGAGGGTCGTAGTCATGATCGAAGACCTGTCCCCGGACCCGGCCTCGGGCCGGATCCGGCATCGCCGTTCGCCGGAGACGACGCCAGTTGTCTTGCCGGCATGCGAGGTGCCTTCGGTGACATCCAGGCTACTCTCCGCCAGGCCCGGACCTCGTGTGGCGGCTGTAGCAGCGCTTCCCCGATGATTCGTCGGCCACGAGTCGGCACCCGGCTTCGATCAGATGGTTCCGGCGGTGCGCCGGTGACTGTTTGTACACGCGGCACCGACGCCGACGGTGACGGGCGCCGCTGGCCCGCCGGTCCCCCGCCCGGCCCGGAGCGCCGACCGCGGCCTCTGCCAGGATGGGCGTCCTCGACCCCGGGCGCGGCGAAAGGGCGGCACAGTGGTGGAACTCGACCCGAAGAGGCTGCTGATCCTGCGCCAGATCGCCGACTCCGGCAGCGTGGCGGGCGCCGCACGGGCGCTGGGCCACACCCCCTCCGCGGTGTCCCAGCAGCTGGGCCGACTGGAACGCGAGGTCGGCGTCCCGCTGGTGGACCGCACCGGTGGTCGGGCCGAACTGACCGCTGCGGGCCACCTGTTGGCCGGCTACGGCGACCGGATCGGCCAGGCGCTCCAGGACGCCGCCCGCGACCTGCGCGCACTCGGCGGCGCCGCCACCGGCCCGGTCGCCATCGGGGTGCCGGCGCCCGCCATCACGTTCTTCGCCACCACCGCCGTCCACCTGCTCGCCCGCACCCACCCCGACCTGGCCCCCCGGCTGGTGGAGACCGGACGGCAGGAGGGCCTGCGCGCGCTGCGCCTGGGCGAACTGGACGTCCTGGTCATCGAGGACGACCGGGAGGAACCCACCCCGCTGCCGCCCGGCGTCGAGGCGAGCGTCATGTTCGAGGACGCCTACCGCCTGATCGTCCCGTCCGACTGGCCCCCGCCCACCGACCCCGCCCAGCTGTCCGGCCGCCCCTGGATCGCCGCCCCGGCCGGCTCCCCCCGGCAGCTGGCCTTCCAGCGGCTGGCCGCCCGGCACGGCATCGTGCCCCAGGTGGAGCACACCGCCCGCTACCGCTTCGCCGTCTACACCATGCTCGCCGCCCGCCTGGGCGCCGCGATCCTGCCCGCGAACGCCGCCGCCCTGATCGGCCCGGGCGCCGGCACCGTCACCACGCTGCCGGTGCCCGGCAGTTACCTGGTGCGCCTGCTCCGCCGGACCGGCCCGTGGGGAGCGCCCCCGGCGGTGCGGGCGGCGGCCGAGGCGCTGCAGAGCGCGCTGCTGGCGGCGAGCGAGCGGTTGGCGGCCCAGGGCCTGGCCGACGGGGAGCCGCGCGTGAACGGCCACCTGGTCGACCCCAGCGAGCAGAGCACGTCCACCGCGACGCCGTAAGCGTTGCTGAACGCCAGGGGTGAGGACCGCTTTCTGGTGCCCGGCCCGGCCCTCTGCCAGCGTGGCCGGGTGACCAGCATCGCGGACGAGCGACCCCCCACCCCCGAGGACCGCCGGCCCTCCACCCCCGAGGACCGCCCGCCCTCCACCGCCCCCACCCGGGCCGGATCGCTGCGCCGCCGGGCGCGCGCCGCCACGCGCCTGCTCCAACGGACGGCCTGGGCCGCCGTGCTGGTCGGCGCGGTGACGACGGCCTGCACGTCGTGGGGATCGGCGCCCTGGTACGCCGGCTGGGTCGGCGCGGCCGGTGCGGCGGCACTCGCGGCGCTGGCCTCGCCGGTGCGGCTGGCCCTGGGCGAGAGCCCGCGCTCCGGCTCCGTCGCCGCCCTGTTCCACGGCGCCATGCTCGCCCTGATGCTCTGCGTCCTCGCCGGCTGCTTCGCCTTCTCCCTCAGCGGCTGGTTCCACGCGCACGACCGCGACCTGCACGCCACGCTGCGGGTGTCCGCCACCGTCACCGGCTGCCACAGCAGCGGTGACACCAGCACCGAGTGCACCTACCTCTGGGCGGCGGACGGGCACGAGTACCGCGCCGAGGAGGGCTCGGACGACCAGTGGCCCGACGGGCACCGGGTCGACGTGCGGGTCGATCCCGTCCACCCGCAGCGGGCTCCCGTCACCGCCGGCGGCTACTGGCCGCTGTGGTTCGGGGTCGTCCTGGGCGGGCTCGGCACCCCGTTCAGCCTGTGCGTCTGGTGGGTCCTGGAGGAGTCCGCGAACGACTGACGCCGCACCGCGGAGGGCGACTTGGCCTGCCGGGCCCTGAAACGCCCAAGGCCCCGCCGTCGGCGGGGCCTTGAGCGGGGCACTGTCAGCCCTGGGTGGTGGATGCTCAGGCGTCCACGCCGTAGTACTGCGCGAGGAAGCCGGTCACGTCGGCCGCGTGCGGGAGCAGCTCCGGCAGTTGGGCGGCGAGCGCGGAACGGGTGGCCTCGGCGAGTTCGGGCAGGCCGGTGGCGGCGCCCTTCACGTACGGGTCGAGGCGGCGGATGAGCTCGTAGTTGCTCTCCACGTCGAGCTGGCGCATGGCCTTCTCCAGCGGCGGCGCCCCGGCCGGCGGGACGGCGGGCAACACCCGGCTGACGAAGGTGACGCGGTGCAGCACCCGCCAGCACGGGGGCTTGCGGTCGGACTGGCGGGCCTGGCGCAGCGCCGCCGCGTTGGGGTCGTTGCCGTTCGCGAGCCAGGTGGGGTCGACGACCTTGTGGAAGAAGGTGTCGAAGTGCTCGCTGTCCTCGCCGAGGTAGAAGCTGAGGAAGCGGTAGGCGTCGACCTTGCCGGGCACCTTGACGGGTTGGCCGTCCTGGTCGAAGACGGGCTTGCGGTCCTGGTCGTAGCGCTGGAGGTTGGTGGCGGGGTTGACCTCCACGTTCAGTCCGAAGGAGCGGGTGGCCTCCTTGCCGCGGGCCCGGGTGGCGGTCATCCCACCTCCGACGGAGGCGTCCAACTGGGCGCCGATGCCGATGCCGGCGATCTGGAAGGAGGTGCCGACCGAGGTGCCGACCGATCCGGACAGCGAGTACGAGCCCGAGGTCGTCTCGCTGACCACGTCGGTGGTCTCGGTGGTCTCGGCGAAGAACCCGCCGGCGGCGGTCCAGACGTAGGTGTTGACCAGGTCCCTGCGGGAGAAGCCCTGGCCGGTGGCGCTGTCGGTGGTCCCCCGCTCCTTGGCCGGTGCGGCGTCGGCTCCGATCGCGCCGCCGAGCACCCGCCCGGCCCGTTGGGCGGTGGGGTCGGGGGCGTGGGTCTCGGTGGAGACGGTGTCGTAGTAGCTGTGCAGGCGCTGCTGGTCGCGCTGGATGCGACGCTTGAGCGCGCAGCGACTTGCTGCCGGCGGGGTGGTCCCCCTCGAAGCGGAAGCCGTGGCCGCCGACGGTGACGAAGCCGGGGCCGGCGAGCCGGGCGAGGGTGCCCTCGGTGAACTCCACCACGCCGCCGTCGATCCGCAGCACGGTGCCGATCGGCACCGGCTGTTCGGCCGGGCGCCGGCGGCCGCGCCGTGCCCGATCAGGAAGTCCTCCCGGCCTCCCGTCGCGGTGCGCCGGGCCCAGAACTCCACCGTGAAGTCCGCGTCGGCGAGTTGCAGGCCCTTGGCGGGCAGCTCGGCCACGTCGTCGACGCCGTCGAAGCGCAGCGCCGTCTCGGCGTGGCCGCTCTCGCTCACCGCCGGCACCAGCGGCCGGCCGGTGAACGGGCAGGTGCCGGGGGCAGCTTCGTGGACGGCCTCGCGGTAGCGCTCGTCGGGGCTGGTCCAGGCCTGCGAGCCCTGGGTGTTGAACAGCCCGTCGCGGCTGCGCTCGACGCTGAAGCCGTCGATCCGGGCGGTGGCGTCGTTGTGCGCGAAGATCTGCCAGCGCTCCCGGCCGTGCACGGCGGTGGGCACCAGCAGGGCGGTGAACCGGCCGCGGGAGAGGTTGCGGACGAAGTTCAGCTCCTGGGTCGGCTCGATGAACGCCCGGCCCTCCATGTCCCGGGTGCCGAGGCTGTCCTTCGCGGAGTCCGGGCGTGCACGGGCACCCGGGGGCGGGTCCGGTCCTCGGTGGTCGCCCGGGGCGTTCACCGTTCTGGCCTACCCTGGCAGCCCGTGCCACACCCTCGAAAGCTGGTCACGCCATGATCGAACTCGACTACGACGGCTCCGGGTTCCGCCGCAACGGGGCCCCGCACCGGATCGTCGCCGGCGCCCTGCACTACTTCCGCGTCCACCCCGGGCTCTGGGACGACCGGCTGCGCCGCCTGCGCGCCCTCGGCGTCAACACCGTGGACACCTACATCCCCTGGAACTTCCACGAACTGCCCAGCGGTGAGATCGACTTCACCGGCTGGCGGGACGTGGCCCGGTTCGTCCGGCTGGCCCGGGAACACGGACTGGACGTCATCCTGCGGCCCGGCCCCTACATCTGCGCCGAATGGGAGTTCGGCGGCCTGCCCGCCCGGCTGCTCGCCGTCGACGGCCTGCGCCTGCGCTGCGCCGACCCCGCCTTCCTGGCCGCCGTGGACGGCTGGTTCGACGCCCTCGCGCCCGAACTGCTGCCGCTGCTGGCGAGCCGCGGCGGCCCCGTGGTGGCCGTCCAGGTCGAGAACGAGTACGGCAGCTACGGCACCGACGCCGCCTACCTCGCCCACCTGCGCGACGGCCTCGTGGCGCGCGGCGTGGACTGCCTGCTGTTCACCGCCGACGGCGCCGAGGACTTCATGCAGCAGGGCGGCGCGATCCCCGGTCTGCTCGCCACCGCGACCTTCGGCTCCCGCGCCCCCGAGCGCTTCGAGGTGCTCCGCCGCCAGCAGCCCAAGGGGCCGCTCGCCGCCATGGAGTTCTGGATCGGCTGGTTCGACCGGGTCGGCGGGCCCCACCACGTCCGCGACCCCGAGGAGAGCGCCCGCTCCCTGGACGCGCTCCTCGCCACCGGCGCCTCCGTCAACCTCTACATGGCCCACGGCGGCACCAACTTCGGCCTCTGGTCCGGCGCCAACCACACCGGCACCAGCCCCGACACCCCCGGCTACGAACCCACCGCCACCAGCTACGACTACGACGCCCCCATCGGCGAGGCCGGCGAACTCACCGCCAAGTTCCACGCCCTGCGCGACGTCATCGGCCGGTACCTCCCCTTGCCCGACGGCGAACTCCCCGCCGACCCGCCCCGTCTGACCCCGCGCCGCATCGACCGCGGGACCGGCCGGGCCCGCCTGCTCGACTCCCTCGACGCCCTCGCCGCCCCCCGGCACCGGCCCGTCCCGGAACCCATGGAGAACCTCGGCCAGTCCCTCGGCCTCATCCACTACCGCACCCGCGTCCCCGGCCCCCGCCCCACCCTGCCCCTGCGCATCGACGGCCTCGGCGACCGCGCCCAGGTCTTCGCCGACGGCCGCCCCCTCGGCACCCTCGACCGCAACACCCCCGGCGCCACCCTCCCGCTGGCCACCGCACCGGCCGGCACCACCCTGGACATCCTCGTCGAGGCGCTCGGCCGCACCAACTACGGCCCCCAACTCGACGACCGCAAGGGCATCCGGCGCGGCGTCTCGCACGAACGCCAGCGCCTCCACGGCTGGGAGATCCGCCCCCTGCCCCTCACCGACCTGAGCGGCCTGGCCTTCGACCCGGCCACCACCGCCACCGACGGCGACCCCGCCTTCCACCGTTTCGAGACCGACCTCGACACCCCCGCCGACGCCTTCCTCGCCCTCCCCGGCTGGGGCCGCGGCCTGCTCTGGCTCAACGGCTTCCTCCTCGGCCGCTACACCGACGAGGGCCCGCAGCGCACCCTCTACGCCCCCGCCCCGCTCTGGCGCCCGGGCACCAACACCCTCGTCCTCCTCGAACTCACCCGCCACGGCGACGCCCTCGACCTCCGCGACCAGCCCGACCTTGGCCCCGCCACGGACGCCCCCAGCTCCGAGTTCTGAAGCCCCGCTCCCGGCCGGCCGCGAAGGGCCCGCCGCGTGGCGGGTCCTTCGCGGCCGGCCGGCCTACGCCAGGAACCCGCCGTCGACGGCGAGGTGGCTGCCGTTGATGTAGGAGGCGTCGTCGGAGAGCAGGAACGCGACGGCGGTCGCGATCTCCTCCCCGGTGCCGACCCGCCCCATCGGGATCCCGGTCTCCGCGACGCGCCGGGTGCCGTCGGGGTTGGCCCGGGTCATCTCGGTGTCGATGACGACGGGTTGCACTTCGCTGACGCGTACTCCCCGGCCTCCGTACTGGATCGCCGCGGTGCGCGTCAGGCCACGGATGCCGTGTTTGGCGCTGGAGTACTCGGCGGTCGGGCCGCCGCGGTCGGCGAACACGCTGGAGACGTTGACGATCGCGCCGCCCCCGGCGGCGAGGATCGCCGGGATCTGGTACTTGATCCCGTAGAACAGGCCGTTGAGGTCGATGTCGATGGTGCGCTGCCACTGCCGGGGGGTCATCTCGGTCAGCGGGGTGAAGGCGCCGGACACGCCGGCGTTGTTGACGGCGTAGTGCAGGAAGCCGAACTCCTCGACGGTACGGGTGACCGCACGCTCGTGGTCCTCGGGCCTGCTGACGTCTCCCGGGACGGCGAGGGCCCGCCCGCCGGAGGCGGTGATCTCGGCGACCACCTCGGCGAGCTTGTGCTCGCGCCGGCCGACGACGGTGACGGCGGCGCCCCGCCGCGCCAACAGGATCGCGGTGGCCCGCCCCATGCCCGATCCGGCGCCGGTGACCAGCGCGACTCTCCCGGTGAACGGTCGCATCCTGCTCCTCCCTTCTCCGCTGTCGGCCTCAGCGGGCGGTGGGCAGGTCGACCGGGTAGTCCGCGCCGGTGTCGGCGGAGGCCGAGACGGCCTGCCAGGCGGTGGCTTCGGCGATCTGCCCGTGGGAGTAGTCCAGGGCCATCCGGGCCGCGCCGCCGCCCAGGAGCAGGTGGGTGGGCGGGTTCCCGGCCTTGACGATCCGGACCAGGATCTCCGCCGCGCGGTCGGGGTCGCCCACGGCGGCGGCGCCGCCGCGCAGCAGGTCCGCCATGGCGCCCACGCTGGCGCGGTACTCGGCGGGGACGTCGTCGACCTCCATCGAGGCTCCGGCCCAGTCGGTGGCGAAACCTCCCGGTTCGACG
This sequence comes from Kitasatospora sp. NPDC086801, assembly GCF_044745805.1. Lineage (NCBI taxonomy): Bacteria > Bacillati > Actinomycetota > Actinomycetes > Kitasatosporales > Streptomycetaceae > Kitasatospora > Kitasatospora sp. NPDC086801. The sequence continues at coordinate 234,954 of NZ_JBIVAX010000006.1, read as the reverse complement.
ACCAGGTAGCGGATCCCCAGCGGCGCGGTCTCGGCGGCGAGGACCCTGGTGAGGCCGTCGACGGCGAACTTGGCCGCCTGGTAGGAGCCGAGCCCCGGGTTCCCGCCGACGCGCCCGCCGATGGAGGAGAACTGGATCACGAGGCCGGCGCCCTGTTCCTTGAGCAGGGGCAGCGCGGCCTTGGAGACGTTGTGGACGCCCCAGAAGTTGGTGTCGAACTGGCGGCGGAAGTCCGCCTCGTCGCCGGTCTCCACCGGCGCGAGGTTGGCGTAGCCGGCGTTGTTGACGACGACGTCGACCCGGCCGAACGCCTGGCGCGCGGTGGCGAAGGCGGCCTCGGCCGCGGCGGCGTCGGTGACGTCGAGGGACACCGGGAGGACGCGGTCGCCGTACCGGGCGACCAGGTCGTCCAGCTGCCCGGGCTTGCGGGCGGTCGCCACGACCCGGTCGCCGGCCGCCAGGGCCGCCGTGGTCAGGGCGCGACCGAAGCCGCGCGAGGAACCGGTGATGAACCATGTCTGCGGTTGCGTGCTCATGGTTCTACTGCATGGCGGCGGACGCCTGGGAGGAGTGGTCGGCCGAGGTGCGGAGCCGTCTGGGCTCCGTGCGGCCCTGCGGAACCGCCGCCGAGCCGGAGTGGGGGCCGACCGCCCGTTCGATCGCCGGCGTCCTGGCGCAGTCCCTGGTGGCCCGCCCGCTCTTCTGCGACCTGCTCGCGCACACCCCGCTGAACCTGGAACGGAACGTCTCCCTGGACACCGTCCGGGCGTTCAAGCTCCGCGCCATCGCGGAGGTGGCGCGGATCGGCGCCGCGCTGCGCACGGCCACCCCGCTCGACGCCGACCAGGCGCGCAGCGTGGTGGTGACCGCGACGTCGATGGCCGGAGCCCTGTGGCAGATGGCCGCACCGGGCACGACGCTGCGCGCCTTCTACGAGACCGACCCCGAACTGTGCCACTCCGTCGTCGAGGTCGAACCCCGCCTCACCGACCTCGTGACCGCCCTGCTCACCGGCTACGCCGTCGCCTCGATCCGACCGGGCGGGGGCTGAGGTTCACCGCAAGGCCGTTCCGTCATGGTCCCCGACCAGGCGCTGTCCGGCCGGTCTCGCCGGACAGAGCACTGGACAGGGCACTGGACAGGGCACCGGACAGGCCCTACCGGCGCCGGCCCCAGCAGGTGATCAGCGGGGCGGTGGTCACGTCCAGCTCGGTGTCGCGGAGGTTGGCCAGGTGCCGGTCCAGGTCGGCGGCGGGGAGGTCGGGGCCGACCAGCTGGTCGCGGAGCTGACGGACCGTCGCCGCCTCCAGTTCCCGGCAGGCCGGGGAGGTGACGGGGAAGTACGCCTCGGCGGCGACCTCCGTCAGGTCCGCGGCACGGAGCAGCCGGGGCAGGGTGCGGCCGAAGGCGAGGTCGGCGCCCCGCTCGGCGAGCCGGGCCCGGAACGCCCGGCGCACCCGGTTCGCCAACTCCTGGTCCGGTCCGTGCTCGTCCGGGCAGGCGAGCGGCTGGAGGGCCGGGTCCGCGTCCTCCACCACCAGCCAGCCTCCGGGCCGCACCGCCGACGCCAGCCGTCGCAGCACCTCGGCCCGGTCGGGCAGGTGCACCAGCAGCAGGCGGGCGTGCACCAGGTCGAACCGCTCGTCGGGCAGCGGATCGCGGGTGACGTCGTGCCAGCGGACCTCGACCCGGTCGGCGGGCAGCCCGGTCAGCCAGCTGGTGTCGAGGTCGCTGGCCAGGACCCGGCCGCTCGGCCCGACCCGCTCGGCCAGCGCCAGCGGGATTCCCGGCCCGCCCGCGCCCACCTCCCAGCAGTGGTGCCCGTCGAGCGGGCCCAGCCGGTCCAGGTGCTCCAGCGTCCACGCGTCGAACAGCTCGGCGATGGCGTCGAACCGCCGGCCCGCCTCCCGCTGCCGGTTGTCCAGCAGGTAGCCGTGCTCGTCGGCCATGCTCCGCCGCCTCTCGGTTCGCTCTTGCCCGTCGCCCGGGATCCGTCGCCCTGCCCGTCGCTCGACGCGGCAGACCGTGATCGTAGGCGATCGGTGCCGGGTGGGCGAAGGCACCCCGGGGCGACCCCGGGGGCGCCGTTCCGTCCCGGGACGCGGCGCTCCCTGGTGGGACGGCCGGGCAGGGGGCACGGCAGGGTGCGGGAGCGGCCCGGGGAAGCGGGTGGGAGCCGAGGCGAGTCGACCGATTAAGCTGATCATCCGAAAGTGGATCAGTCCGCATCCCCCCGCACGACCCGCCCGAGGTGCCCACGATGAGTCAGTCCTGGCAGCCGCTCCCTGACGACCTTTCGGAGCCCGCTCGTCGCCTGGCCGAGGAACTGCGCGCGGTCAAGGACGCGCATCGGATCTCCCTGGCCGAACTCGGGAAGAGGACCTACCTCAGCAAGGCCTCCTGGGAACGGTGGATGAACGGGAAGCGCCTGATCACCCCCCAGGCCCTGGCCGGCCTGATCGCCACGGTCGAGTGCGACGCCGATCTGCTCACCTCCCTGCTGCGGAAGGCCGAGGCCGCGCGCGACACGGACGAGGCGCTCTCCTCCGCGCCCTGGCCGGCGGCCGACGCGGCCCGGTCCGCGCCCGCACCTGAACCCGCAGAGCCTGAACCCGCAGAGCCCGCGCCCGCAGAGCCCGCCGAGGTGCCCGAGCCTGCCCCCGCCCCGGCTGCGCCGTTCGCCCCGTGGCGGCGGCCGTCGGCCCTCGTGGGGGCCGCCGTCGCCGCCGTGCTCATCCTGTTCGCAGGCCTGTACCTGCGCGGCCCGCACGGCGGCCACGGCACGGCGTCGGCGGCGACGCTCCCGCCGAAAACGGCGACGGCGACCGCCGTGAGGGCGCCGCTCTGCGAGGGCGTCGGCTGCGCGGGCAAGGACCCCCAGGCCATGGGATGCGACGTCGACCAGCGCACCCTCCTGACCGGCACCGTGGGCAAGGTCGTCCTCTACGTCCACTACAGCCCGCGCTGCCGGGCCGCCTGGGCCGGGATCACCGACGGCTCCCCGGGGGACAGCGCCACCATCACCACCAACAGCGGCTGGCAGGAGACCGCCCTGATCCACTGGGGCTACGACAACTACTCCGTGATGGTCGACGCGAGCCCCGGCGACACCACCTTGCAGGTGTGCGGCCATCAGAAGGACGGCAACGGCTGCACCGACGTCGTCACCGACCCCGCCGCCCGCGCGAGCGCCCTCCCCAGCCCGGCACCTCCGGCCGCCGCTCCCACCCCCACGCCCTGATCCGGCGTCGCCCGCGCCCTCTCCGGAACCTGGAAGTGATCACCGCGGGGAAACCCACTGGCGGCCCGGGCCCGCACGAACGAACATGGCCCGTATGAGCGACCGACCCGAGCGATGGACCCAGGCGACCGTCTACCCCGACATGTGGACCGACCCTGACGACGACCCCCGCAACAGCGAGGGCGTCTGCCCGGACGGCGAACTCGCCACCCTGGACGACTTCCTGACGAACTACCGCCATACCCTGCGGATGAAGTGCGAGGGCCTGGACCCGGAGCAACTGGCCCGCCGGTCCGTCCCGCCGTCGACGATGTCGCTGCTCGGCCTGGTCCGGCACCTCGCCGAAGTGGAACGGGACTGGCGCGGCTGGATCAGCGACGGTGATCCGCTGCCGAAGCTCTACGGCAAGCGGGACGCGGACTTCGACGGAGCCGTCGCCGGGCAGGCCGAGGTCGACGCCGCGTTCGCCGACCTGGCGCGCGAACAGGCCGCCACCGACGCCGCGCTGGCCGCGCACCCGGATCTGGGCGTGCGGCTGGGGAGGAGCGGGATCGCGGTGCGAGAGCTGCTGGTGCACCGGATCGACGAGTACGCCCGTCACTGCGGGCACGCGGACCTGTTGCGCGAGTGCGTCGACGGGCGGGTGGGCCAGTGAGGCCCGTCCCGGCGCGCTGACCTTCGCGGCCGGCCCCACCAGGCTCAGGAACCGTCGCCCGGTGTCGGACGTCACTCCCCCCGAAGGCCGTTCGCGCAGGTCGCGGGCGGGTGGGAGCCGGAAGGGACGGGTGGGGAGCGGTGACGCAGGTGACCGAAGTGACCGAAGTGACCGAGGTGGCGGACGGGGCCGTGGCGGGCGCCGACGGGACGGGGCCGCAGGGGCGGCGGGCGTTCGCGGTGGCCGGGTTCGCCTCGGGGCGGGGCGGGCGGGCCCGGGAGCGGGGGAAGGCACTGCGGGGCCGGATCCCCCGGGAGCGGCATGCGGAGTTCTCGCCCGTGCCCGGGCGGCCGACGGCCGTCGAGGCGATCGAGGCGTCCAACGCGGGCCGGATCGCCGCGTTGGTGCCGATCCGGGTGGGGCGGATGGCCGCCACGCCGTTCGCGTTCCTGCGCGGTTCGGCCGGACTGATGGCCGCCGACCTGGCGGGCACCCCGGCCACCGGGGTGGGCGCCCAGCTGTGCGGGGACGCGCACGCCGCCAACTTCGGGCTGTACGGCGACGCCCGCGGGCAACTGGTGATGGACATCAACGACTTCGACGAGACCGTGCCCGGCCCGTGGGAGTGGGACCTCAAGCGGCTGGCCGCGAGCCTGGTGCTGGCCGGCCGGGAGACCGGGGCCGACGAGACCACCGCCCGGGAGGCCGCCCAGCACGCGGCCGGCTCCTACCGCCGGACGATGCGCACGCTCGCCAAGCTGCCGGCGCTGGACGCCTGGAACGCCGTCGCGGACGAGCAGTTGGTCTCCTTCACCGAGGCGCACGACCTGGCCGAGGTGCTGCGCAAGGTCGGCGCGAAGGCCCTGGGCAACACCAGTGCCAGGTTCGCCGCCCGCAGCACCGCCCGTACGGCGGACGGCGGTTGGCGGTTCACGGCCGCTCCGCCGGTGCTCACCGAGGTGACCGACGCGACCGCGCGGGCCGTCGCGCAGTCGCTCGGCCCGTACGTGGCGACGGTGCCCGCCGAGGTGCGCACCCTGCTGTCCCGCTACCGGGTGCAGGACGTGGCGTTCCGGGTGGTGGGCACCGGCAGCGTCGGCACCCGCTCGTACGTGGTGCTGCTCACCGACCACCGGGACCAGCCGCTGGTACTCCAGGTGAAGGAGGCCCGCCCGTCCGTGCTGCTGCCGCACCTGGAGCGCGCGGGCCACCCGGTGGCCGGTCAGGACGGCCACGAGGGCCGCCGGGTGGTGCTCGGGCAGAAGCACATGCAGGTGGTCAGCGACACGCTGCTGGGCTGGACGACGGTGGACGGACTCCCCTATCAGGTACGGCAGTTCCGCAACCGCAAGGGCAGCGTCGACCCGGCCGCGCTGCTGCCGGGCCAACTCGACGACTACGCCCGGATCACCGGCGCCCTGCTGGCCCGGGCGCACGCGCACACCGCCGACCCGGGCCTGCTGGCCGGCTACTGCGGCAGGAGCGAGGCGCTGGACGAGGCGGTCGCCGCCTTCGCGGTCGCGTACGCGGACCGGACCGAGGCCGACCACGCCGACCTGGTCGCGGCGGTGCGCGCCGGCCGTCTGCCGGCCGACCACGGCGTCTGACCAGGGCGTCTGAACCTGGCCGGACAAACCGGGCCGGACGAACCGGGAACGCCCGCGTCAGACGGACAGGAACGGCGCCACCGCGGCGACGAACTCGGCGGGCCGGGCACTGTGCACCAGGTGCCCGGCCTCGATGGTGACCATCCGGCAGTCCGGGATCAGCCGGGCCAGCTCGGCGAGCCGCTCCTGCGGCACATGGCTCGCCGAGCCGCCCGCGACCACCAGGGTGCGGGCGGTGATCCCGGCCATCCCCGCCAGCCAGGCCGGGTCGGGGGTGTCGACCTGCGCCTTGACGGCCTTCACCACGGCCCAGTCGAAGTGCACCGGCTCGTCCGGCGCGTCCGGCACCGCGCCGGCCGGTCGCGGGTGCGGTGCCGGGATGTCCTCCAGGACCAGGCGGCCGATCCGCTCCGGCCGGGCCTGGGCCACCAGGTAGCCGACCACGCCGCCCATCGAGTGGCCGAGCAGGTCGACCCGCGCCAGGCCGAGCGCGTCGAGGAAGGCGAGCACGTCGTCGCGCATCTCCTCCAGGCCGTACCGGGCGGTGCGGCCGCTGTCGCCGTGGCCGCGCAGGTCGAGCGCGTACACGCGGTGCCCGGGGGCGAGGGCGGGCAGCACGACGTCCCAGTCCGTGGCGCGCTCCCCGAGGGCGTGCAGCAGCACCAGCGCCGGGCCGTCCGGCGGGCCGCTCTCGCGGTAGGCGAGCGCCACCTCGGGCAGGTCCACGATCCGGTTCTCGGTCATGACCGCCACCGTACGTGCGGACTTCCGCTAGCGGACCGCTGTTCGCCCACGGCTCACCGCGACGGGCTCGCCGGTCGCCTCCCGGGCCGCCCGCCGGCCGGCGAACACCGAGGCCAGGACGGCGAGGGCGGCGACCGCCGAGCACACCACACTGGTGGCCAGGTAGGCGGAGCGGTGGTCACCGCCCCCGGCGGTCTGCCGCAGGTAGACGCCGGACAGCGCCGAGACCGCGACCGCCGCCGCGATCCGCTGCGCCATCTGCAGGATGGCCCCGCTCACCCCGGCCGCCTCGGCGGGCGCGTGGCGCAGCACGTACGCCTGGTTGGTGGCGCCCATCACGCCGACCGAGGCGCCGCCGAACAGTTGCAGCAGCGCCAGCAGCCAGGGCAGGACGGCGGCGGGCGCCCAGTGCGCGACCAGCCCGCTCACCAGCATCACCAGGGCGGAACCGGTCATGCCCGCGGTGACGGTGCGCCGGCCGAAGCGCTGCACCACCCGCCAGGCCAGCGCGGAGGCGACGCCCATGGCCACCGCCGAGGGCAGCGCGACCAGCGCCGCGCCCAGCGGGGAGAGGCCCAGGCCGTCCTGGAGGAACATGGTGAGCACCAGTCCGGCGGCGAGCGAGGAGCCGAACTGGGCCATCGCGGTCGCGGTGCCGAGCGCGTACGGCGCGGAGCGGGTGAGCGCCGGGTGGATCAGCGGGTGGCCGCCGGAGCGGGCGTAGCGGCGCTGCCACCAGGCGAGCGTGCCGAGCAGCAGGACGGCGGCGGCCGCGAAGGCCAGCCAGCCGGTCCAGCCGGGCGGTTGGACGAACGGCAGCATCAGGGCGAGGGTGAGCGCGGCGACCAGCAGCAGGCCGACCAGGTCGAGGTCGGCGTGCCGGGTGCTCGGGCGCGGCCGGGGCAGGTGACGCACCGCCAGCGCGACGGTGGCCAGGCCGAACGGCACATTGAGCAGGAAGGTCAGCCGCCAGCCGTGCTCCGGGCCGACGGCCGCCAGGACCGCGCCGCCGATCGGCGGGCCGAGCGCGAAGGCCAGCCCGCCCGTGACGGCGTACATGCCGAGGGCGCGGGCCCGCAGCTGGCCGTCGAACACGTCCTGGAGGGTGCCGATCATCTGCGAGTTGACCAGCCCGGCGCCCACGCCCTGGAGCAGCCGGGCGGCGATCAGCACCCCGGGCGCGGTGGCGGTCGCCGAGACCAGGCTGACCAGGGTGAACAGGGCGAGGCCGGTGACGAAGAACCACTTGCGGCCCTTGACGTCGCCCAGCCGCCCGCCGGGGATCAGCGCCAGGCCGAAGGCGAGCGAGTAACCGGCGACGATCCACTGCAGGTGGGCGGGCTGGGCGTGCAGGCTCTCACGCAGCGCCGGGATGGAGGTGTTGAGGACGGACTGGTCCAGCAGCGTGGTGAAGCCGCCGGCGACGCAGACCAGCAGGACGCGGCGCCCGGCGGCGTCGAAGCGCTCGCGGGGCCCGGCGGCTATCCGGACTTTCGGGCGCCTCACGGTTCCACCACCACCAGTGCGTACCGGGCGTCGTCCGGGCCGGGGGCGCGGAAGCGGCTCGTCCCGGAGACGTAGCGCAGGCAGTCGCCGGGGCCGAGCAGCTGCGGCTCGCCGTCGACGGTGAGCTCCAACGCCCCCTCGAACACCCACAGGTGGTGTTCCAGGTCCGCCACGCAGGGGCGGTCGTAGGCGATGTCGGCGCCGGCGGGCAGCCGGCCCTCGACGATCTCGGCGCGCAGCGAGCCGTGCGGCGGGGAGACGGAGCGGCGGACGAAGCCGGTGGTCTCGTCCCGCCAGATCCGCTGGTCCGCGGCCCGCACCAGCCGGGCCGGCGCCGACTCGACCTCGGCGAGCAGCCGGGACATGGTCCGCCCGTACACGGCGCAGAGCCGTCCGAGCAGCGCGGCGGTCGGACTGACCTCGGCCCGTTCGACCCGCGACAGCGTCGACCGGCTGACGTCCGCCAGCCGGGCCAGTTCCTCCAGCGTCCAGCCCCGCTCCAGCCTCAATTCGGCGAGCCGGTTGGCGAGCCGCTCGTCGGCGGCCGTCTCGATTCCCATATTCGCGATGCTATCCCGGATATGAGATCACTCCCAGGGGCGCGGGCCGCTGCGGCCGGGGCGTGGAGAAGGACGGGAGGCGTGGAGTCGACCGGGACGGCGTGCTGGGTTCCCGTGCGCGCCCCCGTCGACCCGTCGACCCGCTGACCCGTCGGCCCGTCGGTCCGCCAGTCCGCCAGTCCGTCGGTCCGCCAGTCCGGGAGGGGCGTTGATCATATGATGTGCGGCGGATCGGGGCCGGTCGATGGCCCACAGGCGAGGGGGAATCATGTTCGGCATCATCAGACCGTGCAAGCACCGGCTGTCCGAACGGCTCCAGGCGTCGTGGCTGGCGCACCTGTGCGGGCTCTGCCTCGCCCTGCGCGACGACCACGGCCAACTCGCCCGCACCGCCACCAACTACGACGGTCTGATCATCTCGGTGCTGGTCGAGGCCCAGGCCGCCCGCGAGGACGCCTCCTGGCGGCGCACCGCCGGGCCCTGCCCGCTGCGCGGCATGCGCACCGCCTCCGTCGCCCGGGGCGAGGGCGCCCGGCTCGCCGCCGCCGTCTCGCTCGCCCTCGCCTCGGTCAAGATCCGCGACCACGTCGAGGACCGCGACGGCGTGTTCGGCCGCCGCCCGGTCGCCGCCGGGGCCCGCGCGGTCACCCGGCGGTGGGACCGGCAGAGCGCCGGCAGCGCCTCGACGGTCGGCTTCGACACCGGGGTGCTGCTCGAAGCCGCCTCCCGACAGAGTGAGTTGGAGCGGTCGCTGCCGCCCGGCGGCTCCGTCCTGCTGGTCACCGAGCCCACCGAGACCGCCACCTCGGCCGCGTTCGCACACACCGCCGTCCTCGCCGGGCGCCCCGGCAACGCCGCCCCGCTCGCCGAGGCCGGCCGGCTCTTCGGCCGGCTCGCCCACCTCCTCGACGCCGCCGAGGACCAGGCCGCCGACGCCGACGCCGGCGCCTGGAACCCGCTGACCGCCACCGGCACCGACCGCGCCGAGGCCGAACGCCTCTGCCGCGACGCCGTCCACGGCATCCGGCTCGCGCTGCGCGAGGTCGAACTGACCGACCGGGCCCTGGTGCACCTGCTGCTCGCGCACGAGACCGGGCAGGCCGTCCAGCGGGTCTTCGGTCCGGCCGCCCACACCGCCGCCTCCCGCACCCGGAACGCCGGCCCCGCCGCCGACGGGTCCGCGCACGCCGCGAGCGACGGGTCCGCGCACGCCGCCGCCGGCGAGCACCCGCACGATGCGCCGCCGCGCCAGGCGCCGCCCGGGCAGACCCCTGGCCAGGACCCAGGTCAGGCCCCGCTCCCGCCGCGGGTGCCCCAGGGCCCCGGCTTCACCCCGATCGGCGGCAAGCCGCCGCGGCCGCGCAACCTGCTGGCCGGCTGCGCGGTGTGGGCGCTGATGGCCTGCACCTGCCAGCTGCTCTGCTGCGACCACGACGACCCGTTCAGCCGGGAGCGCCGGGACGGCTGGTGCGCGCGGCACGACTGCGAATGCCCGGACTGCTGTGACGGGTGCAACGGGTGCGACTGCTGCAACGGGTGCGACGGCTGCGACTGTTGCGGTGGCTGCGACTGCGGGTGCGACTGCTGACGTGCCGCACCGTCAGCAGTCCGGAGTCCACCGCGCCGCCGGCGGCAGCGGCGGCATCGACGACACCGCCACCTGATCGACCGCCACCGGCCCGGAGTGCCCCCGCGACACCCCGGGCCGGTCCGCCGCCCCGTACACCTCACCGCGCCGCCAGAGCGGCAGCACCACCACCGGGCGCCACTCCGGCCCGTCAGGCATCGGACCCGGCCGCCGCCCGGTCCGCCGCCCGGTCCGCCGCCCGATTCCCCGTTCGGCCCGCCATCCGGTCCGCCGCCAGCGAGTTCTCCAGCCGCGCCAGCAACTCCCGGAACCGCTCGGTGTCCTGCTCCGTCATCCGCCCCTCGGGCGCCGCCCCCGGCCACTCGGCCGTTCTCTCGTTCATGGGTCCGACGTTAGACCTCGACGATCAACAGACGATAAATGCGGAACGCGCGCCTACGCCTGCGGCGGTGGGCGGAGTCGATCCTCTTGGCGTGTGCGGGGGTTGGTGGTTCACTTCTGGCATTAGGAAACTTTCCTAACATGACATCAGCGCACGACCGCCTCCCCCACGAGAGGACCACCTCCCCATGGGCCGTAGCAGCACCAGGACACTGATCGCCGCGGCGGCACTCGCCGCCCTGCTCCCGCTCGCCTCCGCACCGGCCGGGGCCGCCGCACCTGCCGCACCCGCCGCCCGCAGCCCCAAGGCCGCCTTCCAGCACCCCGGCGTGCTGGTCAGCGGGCAGCAACTCGCCTTCCTCAAGGGCAAGCTGGACGCCGGGGCCGAACCCTGGACGTCCGCCTTCGCCGATCTCCGGTCGAGCAAGTACGCCTCGCTCGACTGGCAGCCCCGGCCGCGCGCCAACGTCGAGTGCGGGTCCAGCTCCCACCCCAACAACGGCTGTTCGGACGAGCGCGACGACGCGATGGCCGCCTACGCCCACGCCCTGCTGTGGACGCTCACCCGCGACCAGCGGTACGCCGACAAGGCGATCGCGATCATGGACGCCTGGTCGGCCGTGATCCAGGAGCACACCAACAGCAACGCCCCGTTGCAGACCGGCTGGTCGGGCAACAACTGGTCCCGGGCCGCCGAGTTGATCCGCTACTCCGGAGCGGGCTGGCCGGCCGCCTCGGTCGACCGCTTCGCCACCATGCTGCGCACCGTCTACGTGCCGCTGCTGTCGCCCGGCAGCCCGCGCAAGAACGGCAACTGGGAGCTGATCGAGACCGACGCCCTGATGGGCATCGCGGTCTTCCTCGACGACCGCGGCCTGTTCGACCAGGCCGCCGACATGTGGCGCAAGCGCCTGCCCGCCTACGTCTACCTGTCCTCCGACGGCGACCTGCCGGTACCGCCGCCCAAGGCCGGGATCGAGGGCGAGTCCGCGCTGGTGAAGTACTGGTCCGGCCAGTCGACCTTCGTGGACGGGCTGTCGCAGGAGACCTGCCGCGACTTCGGCCACACCGGCTGGGGCCTGGAGGCCGCCGCCCAGACCGCCGAGACCGCCCGGCTGCAGGGCCTCGACCTATGGAGCGAGGGGCGCGAACGGCTGGTCAAGGCCCTGGAGTTCCACACCGCCTACGACAACGGCGCGAACGTGCCGGACTGGCTCTGCGACGGCTCGGTGAAGACCGGCCTCGGCCCGGCCGTGCAGCTCGCGTACAACGAGTACCACCTGCGCGAGGGCGTGGCGATGCCGCAGACCGAGCGGTACGTGGCCGCGCACAGCCCGTTCGGGGCCAACTACTTCATCGGCTGGGAGACCCTGACCCACACCAGCGCGCCCTGACGGCACGGGCGGGGAACGGCGGTTCCGGGAGCGCGCCCGCCCGGAACCGCCGTTCCGGCTGCGCCCCTTCCCCGCCTGTGCCCCTTCCCCGGAGCGTCCGTTCCGGGAACAGGCCGGCCGGGAACGGGCGTTCCCGGGAACGCCCGTTCCGCGCGTGGCTCACCCCTCGGGGAACAGGCCCTCCAGGACGGCGGCCACCCCGTCCTCGTCGTTGCTGCCGATGACGTGGTCCACCGTGGCCAGCACCTCCGGGTGGGCGTTGGCGACGCCGTACGAGGTGCCCGCCCAGGCCATCATCGGCAGGTCGTTGGGCATGTCGCCGAACGCGACGGCCTGCTCACGGGTGATCCCGCGCCGCCGCGCCAGTTCGCCGAGCGCGGCGGCCTTGCTCACGCCCTTCGCGACGGCCTCGACCAGCCGCTCGCCGTTCGCGTGGTAGACCGTCACCAGCTCGCCCAGCACCGGGCGGGCCAGCGCCAGCAGCTCGTCCGCGGACAGTTCCGGGTGACGGCCGATCAGCTTGGGTGCCGGGCGGCCGAACAGCCGCGCGTCGTCGAGGCGTTGCACGGTGGTGTCGGCGTCCCAGGCGCCCGCCTCGTAGTGCGCGTCCCCGGCCAGCTCCTGGGCGTACTCGACGGCCAGCCCGATCCCCGGCACGGCCTCGCGCAGCCGCCGGGCGCTCTCGCCGAGCACGTCGACCGGGATCGGGTTCTCGGCGATCACCGCGCGGGTGCGCATGTCGTAGCCGAAGGCGCCGTTGGAGCAGATCGCGACGCCCCGGTGGCCGAAGGCGGCCGCGATCTCGCCCATCAGGCGCGGCGGGCGGCCGGTGACCAGGACGACGAGCCCGCCGGCCCGTTCGACCCGGGCGAGGGCGGCGACGGTGCGGGCCGAGACGGTGCGGTCGCCGCGCACGATCGTCCCGTCCAGGTCGGTGGCCACCAGGCGCGGCCGCCGGATCGGGGTGACGGTGGGTGGGGTGGTGCTCGGGAGGCTCATGGGTCGGTGCTCCGTGCTGGTCAGGGTTTCGGTCGGGGCGGCCGGGCGCGGGGGCGTGTGCGGTACACGCGCGTACGGCGCGGGCGGTGCGCACGCGGCGGGCACGCGGTGTGTGCGTGCGCGCGGGGCGCCCGGTTCGGCGGTGCAGGGAGCTCGCGGGCCGGGCCCCGGCGGTGGCCGGGCCGACGGTCGCCAGACGCTCGGACGGTACCACCGGCGTGGCCCGTTCGGCGACGACCGAGCACCGCCTCCGAGCACCGCCTCCGAGCCCTGAGCAATTTCATTAGGAAACTTTCCTTACCTTCTAGACCGCCGTCGGCCGCAGACCGTACTCTGCTGCCGCGAGCTCGCGCTGCAGCCCCCACAGCGACCGGCGCACCGTTCCTCCCCCCACTGCCTCCGGCGGCACCGCCCCGGAGATCGGAGCACACCCATGCGAGTTTCCCGAACCCGACGCCTCGCCACCGTCACCGCGGCGGCCGCCCTGGCCGCCGGCGCGGCCTGGACCGCCACCTCCGCCGCCACCTCCGCCGCGGCGGCCACCGCCCCCGCCCGGGCGACCGTCACGGCCGTGCAGCAGGCGTCCGCCGGCGGGCTGACCCCCGACCAGCACCGCCGGGCCGACCAGCTGATCAGCATCTTCGAGAACAGCACCACCGAACTCCAGTACGGCTACGCCGAGAACATCAACGACGGCCGCGGCGTCACCGCCGGCCGCGCCGGCTTCACCACCAACGACGGCGACGCGCTCAAGGTCGTCCGCGCCTACACCGGTGTCTCCCCCGACAACCCGCTGGCCCGCTTCATCCCCGAGCTGGAGCGCCTGGCCGCCGCCGGCAGCGGCGACACCAGCGGCCTACCCGAGAGCGACTACATCGCCGCCTGGAAGCAGGCCGCCCAGGACGCCGCCTTCCGGCAGGTCCAGGACGACCAGGTCGACCAGCGCTACTTCACCCCCGCCATGGACCAGGCCGACCGGCTCGGCCTCACCACCGCCCTCGCCCGCGCCGAGCTGTACGACGCCTCCATCCAGCACGGCAACGGCAGCGAGTACGACGCCCTGCCCGCGCTCATCGGCCGCACCAACGCCAAGGTCGGCTCACCGTCCAGCGCCGGCGAGAGCACCTGGCTGAACGCCTTCTTCGACGTCCGCGTCGACGACCTCACCAACCCCGCCAACTCCTCCACCGCCGCCGAGTGGAGCAAGTCCGTCGACCGGGTCGAGTGCCTGCGCCGGATCGCCGCCACCGGCAACTACAACCTGGACGGCCCGCTCAGCGTCACCGCCTTCGGCTCCGGCTACACCATCGACTGACCCACCCGCACCCGTCGAGCCCGGGGTCCGGTGGGTGGGACCGGACCCCGGCCCGGCGAAGCCCGCCCGCCCCCCGGACTCCCCGACCCCGGCGGAGCGCGGCCGCGCCGGGCGATCCGACCGCCGGTGGCAGCAGGGAGCCGGGGCTCCCCGCCGCCACCGGCGGTCCGCGCTTCCCCTCCGCCGATCCGCTCACCGCCCGTCCTCGTTCGTCGGCTGACGGGTGCCCTACGATCGACCGAATGAGCACAGCTGGACGGACTACGGCCACGGACGGGGCGCCGCAGCCCGTCACCCTCGCTCCACTGTCAGGACCTGGACAACAGCCGTGGAACCGGCAGCGGCTCCGGAGCAACAACGAGTGGCTCCTGCTGGAGCGGCTGCGCTGCCACGGCCCGCTCTCTCGGGCCCAACTCGCCCGCGACACCGGGCTGTCCAAGCCCACCGTCTCCACCGCGCTGGCCACCCTCGAACTCGCCGGGCTCGCCCGCGAGGCCGGCAGGTTCGCCCCCGAACGCGGCCGCACCGCCGTCCTGTACGAGACCGACCCGGGCGCCGGGCACGTCCTCGGGCTCGACATCGGCCGGGCCCGGCTGCGGGTCGCCGTCGCCGACCTGTCCGGGCGGGTCGTCGCCCGCCGCGACCTGCCCAACCGCGGCCGCTCGGCCGACGCCGTCGCCGACGCCGTGGTCGCGGCCGCCCGCGAGGCCATCGCCGAGGCGGGCCTGCCCGGCACCGCCGTCGCCCACACCGTGGCCGGCACGCCCGGGGTCTGGGACGAACGCAGACGCAGCGTCAGACTCGCCGCCAGCCTGCCCGGCTGGGGCCGCCCCGGCCTGTTCGACCGAATAGCCGACGGCCTGGGCACCACCGTCACCGTCGCCAACGACGCCAACCTCGCCGCCGTCGGCGAGTACACCTACGGAGCGGGCGCGGGCAGCCGACTCTTCGTCTACCTGCTGGTCGGCACCGGACTCGGCCTGGGCGTGGTCAAGGACGGCGAACTGCTGACGGGCGCGCACGGCGCGGCCGGCGAACTCGGACTGCTGCGACTGCCGGGCTGCACCTCCGCCACCGGCACCACCCTGGAGGAGACCGTCTCCGCCGACGCCGTGGTGCGCACCGCCCTCGACCTCGGGATGCGGCGGCCGCTCACCGCCGAGAAGGTGTTCGCCCGGGCCCGGCTCGACGAGCCCGCCGCGGTCGAGGCCGTCCGGCAGGAGGTGGACCGCCTCGGCTACGTGCTCGCCGTCGTGGCCGCGCTGCTCGACCCGGACGTGATCGTCCTCGGCGGCGGCATCGGGCGCAGCGCCGACCTGCTGCTGCGCCCGCTGGAGCAGGCCCTGCACGAGCGCTCCCCGCTGCGGCCCCGGCTGGAGCCGAGCCGGCTCGGCCAGGACGCCGTCCTGCTGGGCGCCGTCGCCACCGCCCTGGAGGCGGCCCGCCCCGAGGTCTTCGAGCGGCGCACGGCCCCCGTCCCGGGCTGACCGGCCGAGCAGCCGACCGGCGGTCAGGTGCGGGCGGGCAGGGCGGCGTCCAGCAGCACACGGGCGGCCGCCTTGGCGTCGGCGGCGGCGCTCGGGTCGCCGTGCACGGCGGCGGTGGTCATCGCCCCCTCGGCGAGCAGCGCCAGTTGGGCGGCGATGGCGGGCGGGGCTCCGGCAGCCTCGGCCAGACAGGCGAGGTAGGCGTTGAACTCCTCCTTGTGGTGCCGGGCGGTCGCCGCGACCGCCGGCGAGACGGCGCCCAGCTCGCCGAAGGAGTTGACGAACGCACAGCCGCGGAAGCCGGGTTCGGCGAACCAGCGGCCGAGCCAGTCGAAGACGGCGAGCAGCTGGTCGCGCGGCTGCACGGCGGCGCCCGCCACGTAGACGGCGAGGTTCGCGCGCCAACGCCCGTCCCGGCGCCGCAGGTACGCCTCGACCAGGTCGTCCTTGGACGGGAACTGCTGGTAGAGCCGGCGCATCGTCAGGCCGGAGGCCGCCCGGACGGCGTCCATGCCGACCGCCTGGATGCCCTGCCCGTAGAACAGTTCCTCGGCCGCGTCGAGGATCAGGCCCCGCGGGTCCTGGTGGTCCATCTGCCGTGCCCTTTGCGTGAGAACGATGGTTCTCCTAGGGTAGCCGCTACGGCGAGAACGACCGTTCTCGCCGTCGGCTCCGCCGTACCCGAGGAGACCCCCGTGACCGAACAGCGCCCTCCCCTGCCCCCGTTCACCCCGGAGACCGCCCGACGGAAGGTCCGCGCCGCCGAGGACGCCTGGAATACCCGCGACCCCCACCGCGTCGCCCTCGCCTACACGCCCGACAGCCGGTGGCGCAACCGCACCGAGTTCCTCACCGGACGCGAGCAGATCGCCGACTTCCTCACCCGCAAGTGGCACCGCGAACTCGACTACCGCCTCGTCAAGGAGCTGTGGGCGCACGACGGCGACCGCATCGCCGTCCGCTTCGCCTACGAGTGGCACGACGACGCCGGCCAGTGGTACCGCTCCTACGGCAACGAGAACTGGGAGTTCGACCGCGACGGCCTGATGGCCCACCGCCACGCCGCCATCAACGACCTGCCGATCACCGCCGCCGAACGCCTCTTCCACTGGCCGCCCGGCCGGCGCCCCGACGACCACCCCGGCCTCACCGACCTCGGGCTCTGACCGCCGCGTCAGGGGCCCCGTCCCGGTGTCGGCCGTCACCGTGACGGCAGCCTTTCCCGGGGGACCCGAGGAGGCCGCCCATGAGAAGGTCATGCGTGCGATCAACCGAAACGGCGACCAGAACCATGAGCTCGTACTGGTGGACGGCATGAGTCCTGCGGACGTCGTGCTCGCCCATCGCGCGGCGCTTCAGGTGCTGCGCCCGTGCATCGAATCGGCCTGCCTCGACGCCTACAGCGACGACGCCTGGCCGCCTGCGGTCCTGCACTCGTACGAGCGTGCGCTGTCCCTGGCCCGAGAGTCCGTGGCGGCGGGCATTCGCCCCCGACGCGCCGATCCCGGCATGGGGATCGAGATCGACGTTCGCGACGACGCACAGTTCGAGCTGCTGTTGGACTTGGCCGCCCACACCATCAACGCCGAAGGGTGGCGGGGGGACCAGTTGGTGTTCGGCGCCAGCGACTCGGGCACCTCGCTCTGGATCGCCGTGACAGCGGAACAACTCGCCGAGCTCCTGTCCCGGCTGGGCGCGCTGGGGATCCCGTCGACCGCGTTCACCGTCCAGTCCCGCGACCGCTGAGACGCCCCCACACCGCGGGCTCGCGGAGCCGGAGGACCAGGGACGACGCATGGCGGAGGGGAGTGCGGCAACTGCACCGCGCCCCCTCCATTGCCGGGTGCCCAGCAGGCTGTTCGCGGTGGAAGTGGCCCATTGAACCGGGACGGTCCGACCATCCGTCTTCACGAGGGACTTGAGGAATCGCCCGCGCGGGTTCGGGTCGGCGCCGAGCAGGCGTAAGGACGACGCAAGGGATGCGTATGAAACGAGACAAAGTGGCGTTTATCGGTCAACCGGAATGCCATATTTTGTCCCGCCCCATACGGAACTTGCAAGGAGAGCACGTGCGTTCGAGGAAGAAGTTGTCGGCCGTGGCCGCAGGGATGAGTGCCGTGGCCGTCCTCGGTCTGGCGGGGCCGGCGATGGCCGACGGCTCGTACGACCCGGCCCAGGAGAACTGCAACGCCGCCAACACGGTGACTCCCGGCTCGACCAGCCTGGTGTGGTGCATCCAGGCGGCGCAGCACACCTCGGAGGTCAAGAACCGGGCCCGCGGTGAGTTCGTCCAGGATCTGCTCGACAGCCTGATCAAGCAGTCCGGCGGCTTCTACAACGTCATGGTCTTCAACATCAAGGGCGACAACGCCTTCGGAGACCCCTGGTACGTCCACAACTACGAGCAGAACCTCCAGAACGTCGCCTTCACGTACGACGTCGACTACCACGACCAGACCTCGCGCGAGGACCAGACCTACCGGATCTGGATCTTCTCCGGCGGCGGCAGCTTCGCCAACGGCTTCGACGGCGGCTGGGGCAACTGGGGGTTCTACGGCCTCTTCAACCGGACCACCCGCGAGCACACCTGGACGTACCCGAGGGGCACGGGCAGCGCCGGCCAGCGGTACAACCACACCGACGGCGTCGTGAACTTCTCCCCGCGGACGATCCCGAGCGTGCCGGCGGACCCCGGCATCCCCGCGCCGAGCGGGCAGCCGGCCACCCAGATCATCCCCGCGATGCCGCAGGACCCCGGTGTGCCGTACGACCCCGGGGTGCCCGCCACGCCGGCCAAGCCCCCCCACACCGGCAAGCCCGGCGGTCCGGCCGAGCCCGGCACCAAGCCCGACCCCGGCACCCCCACCGGCTCCGGCCGGCCCGCGCTCAACACGCCCGTGCACCTGCGGACGGTCAACAACCTCGGCGCCGTCGCCACCGGCTCCGGCGAGGGCGCCTCGGTGATCGCCGGCAAGCCGGGCGACGCGGGCGGCACCTGGACGTTCCGCGACGCGGGCGGCGGCCGCTACCGGATCACCAACGCGCTCGGGCGGGACCTCACCGAGAACACCGGCACCTACTTCGCCAACACCAAGGCGTGGAAGGGCTCTTCGGAGCAGAAGTGGGAGGTGAGGAACGTCTCGGGCGACCGGTACGTGATCCGGATCAGCGACCAGGACTGCCTGACCTACCACGAGGACGGCAAGGAACTCGGGGTCTGGACCTGCGACGGCTCCGCCGAGCAGCAGTGGACCGTCACCCGCTAGCCGTCGCGTCGCGCCGTCCCGCCCGTCGGCCGCACAGGCGGCGGGCGGGCGGGAGCGGTACGGACCCGACCCGACCCCGGCGCTACCTGAACAGGCGGTCGCCGCTGGTGGCCATGCGGTGGGTGCCGCTGTGGCGGTTCACCCAGTCGCGGACGAGGTTGATGGCGTTGGCGCACTGCCAGCTGTTGTCGTACTCGCGCACGCCGGTGAAGGCGCCGTAGCCCGCGATGATGCCGTCCACGCCCGCATCACCGAGCAGTTTGTCGACGTACCACGGGTCGTTGTAGGTGGCCGTCCAGGACAGCGTGGCCGCGAGGCGTCCGGCGGCCCGGTCGCCCGCGCCCTTCTTCAGCTCCGCACACGTGTTGTAGGTGGCCTCCGTGCAGTTGCCGAAGCCCTTGGTGATGTCGGTGTCGCCGTAGTCCATCGCCCGGTGACCGGCCGGGAATCCGGACCCGGACCGGTTGAAGGCGCCCTGGACCTGGTCGCGGGTGCCGGTCGAGGTGATGCCCTCCAGCGGGCCGAGCTTGCCCTCCAGGCTCTGCCAGCCCCTGCCGCCGACGTCCGGGGTGTTGCCGCCGTGGTACTCGAAGAAGCCGTAGAGCACCTGGATCCCGGCGGCCGTCAGCCGCTGCGCCTTGTCGCGCAGCCCGGCGACGCTGCACGTGCGGTTCGGCTGCTCTCCGCAGTAGTTCGGGTCCTTGATGTCCAGCCAGACCAGCGACAGCCGGCGTCCGGCGTTGGCGTTGGCGAGGATGCGGTCGATCATGCTGTCGAAGCTGGGGCCCAGCCGGTTCTCGCCGGCCGAGGAACAGTCGTGGTAGGCGCGCCATTCGTTCGGGTTCCACCAGGCGCAGACATCAATCTCGATGGCGTTGGCGCCGTGGCCGAGCGCGGCGTCCACGCCGTCCAGGGTGTCGACCCGGTGCGCGATGGCGTAGATCGCGTGACGCGAGTCGGCTGCCGCCGCCGGGGTCGTACCGAGCGCGGTGAGGCCGACGATCCCGCACAGTGCCGCCAACAGCGCCAGCACCTTCCGCGCGCCGGTGCCGTGCCTGAGGTGAGTGGTCAAGAAAGGTGCTCCTTCATGTCGGCGCCCTGAAGCCGTCGCCGATGGACGACGCCCCCGACCCAGGACTGGCCATGTCCACCTCAGTCTGCCATTGGTTCGTGCCCGGTACGGGGAAACGGCGCAGATCCCCCGTTGAAGTCCGTCGCGCGAGGCCAACTCGGCCCGGAGCGCGGGCAACTGCTCCTCGGCGGACTCGTGCGGCAGGAACTCGACCGGGTCGAGGAGGCGGAACGGCACCCGGGTCATCGCACGCCCCATCCCGACCGGCCCGCGCGCCGCTGTCGAGCTCGGACGCGGCGGCCGCCCCACGCGGCGGGGCGCGGGGCGGCCGGGGGTCCGGGGGCAGCTCCTGACGGATGGTCCGGGCGGCGGGCCTCAGTTCCAGATGCCGGTGATGTCACCGGCGTTGGCCGCGTTGCCCGCGTGGGTGGTGGCGCCGGCGAGGTCCTCCAGGGTGCGCAGCACGTTGTAGTGGTTGTAGGTGGCGGCGGAGGTGCTGCCGGGGGTGACGTGGGCGCCGTAGAAGACGGTCGGGATGCGGTTGCCCGCGAGGCGGTTGTCCTCGTCGAAGGTGACCACGAGCAGGCTGTTGTGGCTCTTGGCCCAGGCGGCGTAGGCGCCGAGGTTGTTCTTGATCCAGGTGTCGCCGGTGCCGACCGAGCAGTCGTGCATGTCGCTGCAGAGGTTCGGCACGACGAACGAGACGTTCGGCAGGATGGTGTAGTCGGTCGGGAATTGGGCGAAGGTCTTGGCCGAGTTCAGCGGGACGTTGCCGAAGCCGAACCAGGGGTTGTGCTTCTGCGCGTACTTGCCGCTGCTGCACGCGGTGCTGCCCTGGGCGGGCAGGGTCTCGTTGTAGCTGGCCCAGGTCTTGCCTGCGGCGGTGACCTCGGAGGCCAGGTTGGGGCCCTGGAGGGCGCCGACCGAGACGCAGCTGTCGTCGGTGACGCCCTGGGTGGAGCCGGAGAACAGGGCGTAGTAGTTCGGCTGGCTGGGGTGGGTGATGCCGAACGACTGGGTGAGGCTGGCGCCGCCGGTGGCCAGGGAGTTGAGGTAGGGGGCACCGCTGCTGCCGATGACCTGGTTGTAGGCGTGGTTCTCCATCACCACGACGATGATGTGGTCGGGCGCGGGCAGGGCGGCGGCCTGCGCGGTGGAGGCGGTGACGGCCCAGAGGCCGGCGGAGGCCGCGACCAGGGCGGCCGCCGAGCCGAGGGCGGTGGCGGTGCGACGGGAGCCGGGCCTGGTGGACGAAGTCATGACAATTCCTCGGGTAGGGAGCCGCCTGGGCTCGGACGCTCGATCGGGCCGGGGAGGCGAACCGGCTAGTAGGGCGTGCCGTTGGCGAAGTCGTGGGCGACGGTGGACTCGACGGTGGTGAGCACGCCGGAGTCGGTGGTGATCAGGCCCAGCTCGCGGTTGTTGTTCAGCGAGTTGTCGGAGAAGTTCTCCGAACCGGCGAACACCTTGGCCGAGGGGGTGCCGTAGTCGGCGACGATCGCCTTGGCGTGGATGTACAGGCCCGTGGTGGAGGAGTAGGTGACCACCTTGCCGCCGGCCGCGACCACCTGGTCGAAGGAGCTGCCGTAGGACGAGGGGTTCATGCCGACCACGCGCACGGTGACGCCCCGGCCGGCAGCCGCGGCCACCGCGTCCACCAGGGCCGGGTCGCCGAACTCCAGCTGCTGCACGTCGAGCGTGCGCTGCGCGCCGTTGATCAGGTCCAGCAGGCGGGTCTGCGAGTCGGTGGGCGACCAGACCAGGTTGTCACCGTCGGAGGGGGTGATCGAGGTCTGGGCGTAGTCGGCGGCGAAGACCTGCTCGATCGCGGCGACATCGTTGGCGTCGGTGTCGACGACGCCGTAGTCGCGGCTGCTGGAGTAGTAGGTGGAGTCCAGGTTCCCGGTCAGGATGAGGGACTTGGCGCCGTCCACGGTGACGGTCTTCTGGTGGGTGTAGACGAACGCGGAGGAGGAGTACGTCACCCCGACGCCGGCGGCCCGCAGGGCCGAGTAGGCGGCGCCGTTGACCGAGGTGTGCTTGCCGTCGAGGATCACCCGGACCTTGACGCCGGCCTGCTGGCGGCCGATCAGGGCGCTGACGGCGGTGGTGTCGCGCAACTCGTACATCGTCACGTCGACGGAGCTCGTGGCGGAGTTGATGAGGTCGTAGACGACACCGTGGTCCTGGTCCGGAAACACGATCGGCGTGTACGTGGCGGCGGTGGCCGCCTGGGCGGTGCCGGACAGCGGTATCAGGCCGGCGGCGGCGAGCAGCAGCGCGCCGGTGCGGCGCGCGAGGGTGGCCAGGGGCATGCGGGACTCCACGATTGATGAGGTGGGGGGCCTGGGCGGAGGTGCGGGAGCACGCGCGAGGCGCCCGAACAGCATCGGGTGGATCGGTCGACGCGGGTAGACGACGGCAGGTAAAACCTTGACCCCGGGTCGGGAAACGGATGGTGCGGCCGATCGGGTTCACTTTGCCAGCCGCAGGCCCCTCCGGTGATAGTGGATCTTCGAGGACGTGGCCGGACGCCGCGTCAGCCGAGTGAGAGAACAGAGGATCATGGCGAAGATCAGCCTTCTGCGTCCGCTCGCGGTGGCGGCCGCGGGTGTCGTCCTGCTGGCGACCGGAGCCGCGCAGGCCGTGGCCGCCGACCAGGGCACCGGCGGTGCGCCCACCCCGGACACGGCCGCGGTGCGCGCTGCCCTCCAGGCGACCACCGACGCGGGCGCCCCGGGCGCCTTCGCGGTGATCCGCGACCACGGCGACGCCGAGTCCACCCGGTCGCTGACCGTCGGCAAGGCCGATCTCGACGGCACCCCGATGAACTCCTCGTGGAGGTTCCGGGTCGGCAGCAACAGCAAGATGTTCAACGCCGTTCTCGTGATGCAGCTGGCGGAGCAGGGCCTGATCGACCTCGACAAGCCGCTGCGCGACTACCTGCCGGCCGGCACCCTGCCGGACACCTGGACCATGACGGGCCGCCAGGTCATGGAGCACCGCGCCGGGATCTACGACCACACCAACGACCTGCTGGAGCAGGCCGGCGAGGAGACCACCAGCGCCTTCGAGGCGCGCATCCGGACCAACGTGTACGCGCCGCGCGACCTGGTGGCGATGTCCGTCAAGCACGGCCAGCAGTACACGCCCGGGAGCCGCTACTCCTACTCCAACACCGACTTCGTCCTGATGGGCCTCGCGGTCGAGCACCTCACCGGCCGCCCCTACGAGGACGTCCTGCGCGAGCGGATCATCGAGCCGCTGGGCCTGAGCAAGACCTCCTTCGTGGTGCCCGACCAGGAGATCCAGGGCGCGCACGTCACCGGCTACCTCACCAACGACGACCGCACCAAGCCGCTGCTGGACTCCACCGCGCAGACCGGCTCCTGGGTGTGGACGGCCGGCGCGGTCATCTCCGACGCCGCGGACCTCGACCACTTCCTCACCGCGCTGATGGCGGGCAGCTCCGGCGGGCTGGTCTCGGACGACTCGCTGAAGCAGATGACGGCCGCCCTGGCCACGCCCACCGCCAAGATCGGCTACGGCCTCGGGCTGCGCCGCATCTCGCTGTCCTGCGGCGACGTGTACGGCCACGGCGGCATCGTCCAGGGCTTCCAGACCCAGTCCTTCGCCACCCCGGACGGCAAGCGCTCCGTCGTCGTGTTCGCCAACGCCTCCAACAACGGCGCCGTGACGCAGGGCCTGATGAACGCGCTGGAGCCGGCCTTCTGCGGCAAGAAGCCGGCCGTCGCGCCGCGGACCGCGTTCGCCCCGAGCGCCTTCGCCGTGACCGACGCGCTGCTGCCCGTGGTGGAGGACACCCGGATCTGACCCGTCCGCACAGTCTGCCGCTCACGCGCCCGCACGGCCCACCCGCCGTGCGGGCGTGCGCACGTCGGGCCCCGGTGCCCCGCCCGGCGTCGGACCTCAGCCCGCCCGGCGCCGCCCCTGCCGGGGGCCGTCCGCGCTGAGGTCGGTGAGGGCCTCGGTGAGGAGTTCGCGGGCCTCGTCGGCGCGGCCCTGCTCGATCAGGGCGGTGCCGAGTTCGGTGAGGGTCTTGGTCATGCTGTCCGGCCGGCCGATCGCCTCGTAGTGGGTCAGGGCCTGCCGGTAGGCCTTCTCGGCGGCCGACCAGCGCTGCAACGCGGCGCGGTCCAGGCCGAGTTCGTGCGCCGTCATGGCCGCCATCAGGTGCATCAGCGGCGAGTCCCAGCGCTCCACGAGTTCCAGGGCGCCGGCCAGCGCGCGCCGCCGGGACTCCACCGCCTCCTCGGCCCGGCCCGAGTCGCGCAGGCAGTTGGCCGCGCCGCGCAGCGTGACCAGCCTGCCGATCAGGCCGGAGCGGCCGTCGACGGCGGCGAAGGCGTCCGCGGCCCGGTGGTAGGCCTCGATGGCCTCCCGGTGCCGGCGCAGGTGCCGAAGGCCCGCGGCGAGGTAGGTCAGCGCCCAGCCCTCCTGCTCCCGCGCGCCGATCCGGCGGGCCAGTTCCAGCCCCTCGTTGGCCAGGTCGATGCCGCGCTGGTACCGGTGCAGGCAGGTGACGTACGTCCACGCCAGGTAGTTGACGTGGACGGCCTCGGCGAGCCGGTCGCCGCAGGCGCGGGCCGCGTCGACCGACAGCTGGAAGACCTCGGCCCAAATGTCCCAGCTCAGCAGCCGGTCGGAGAACCAGTGCATGGCCTCGGCGGTGTCGATGACCTCCCGGTGCCGGCCGGCGGCGAAGGCCTGGTGGAGGGCGGCCAGCCACTCCGGGTGCTCCTCCTCCAGCCAGCGCGCCGCCTCGGTGAGCGGCACCGGGGGGCCGGTCCGGTCCGGGTCCGCGCCGGGGGCGGTGTCGGTGTCGATGTCGGCCGCCGCGTGGTCCGGGTCGAACCGCAGGCCGAACTCGGCCGCCCGGCTCAGCAGCCAGTCGCCGGCCCTGGCCCGGGCCTGCGCCACCGCCTCGGGGCCCTCGTCCGCGCCGAGCCGTTCGCCCGCGTAGAGCCGGACCAGGTCGTGCAGCCGGTAGCGCTCCGGGGTGGCGAGCTGCACCAGCCCGGCGTCGATCAGCTGCTCCAGGACGAGTTCGGTCCGGACGACCGGCAGGCCCGCGTAGGCGGCGGCGACGGCGGCGGTGAAGTCGTGCCCGGCGGTCAGTGCGGAGCGACGCAGCACCAGCTGGGATTCGGCCGGCAGTCGCCGGTAGGACAGCGCGAAGGCCGGGCGGACGGCCAGGTCTCCGGTCTCCAGCAGGTCCAACCGGTGCTCCTCGGCGGCCAGTTGGCGCACCAGGTGGCTGACCGGCTGCTGCGGGCGGGCCACCAGCCGCTGCCCGGCGATGCGCAGCGCGAGCGGCAGGTATCCGCAGAGCCGGGCCAGTTCGGCGGTGGCGTCGGGCGCCCCGTCGATCCGCTCGCGGCCGGCGATCCGGGCCAGCAGGTCGGCGGCCTCGCCGGGGGCGAGGGCGTCCAGCCGAAGCCGGAGCACCGACTCCAGTCCGGGCAGGGCGTTGCGGCTGGTCACGAGGGTCACGGCGGGCCCGGAGCCGGGCAGCAGCGGGCGCACCTGGCTCTCGTCGGCGGCGTTGTCCAGGACCAGGACGAGCCGGCGCTCCCGCACCAGGGCCCGGTAGAGACCGGCCCGCTCCTCCGTCCCGGCGGGCACCGCGTTGTCGGCGACGCCCAGGGCGCGCAGCACCTGGCCGAGCGCGTCGCGGGCGGAGAGCGGGGTGGCGGCCATGCCGCCGAGGTCGAGCGAGAGCTGCCCGTCGGGGAAGAACGGGGCCAGGGTGTGTGCGGCGTGCAGGGCGAAGGCGGTCTTGCCGAGGCCGGGCTGACCGCTGATCAGCACCACCCGGGGATGGGCGGGCCGGTCGTCATCGGCCAGCTCGGCCAGCAGGGCGAGGGCGTCCTCGCGGGCGGTGAAGTCGGCGATGTCACGGGGCAGCGCGAGGGCGCCGGGCGCGAGCGGGGCGGCGGGCGCGGCGGCCTCGGTCGGGGCCGGCCCGGCGGGGGCGGGTACGGCCGGCCCGCGGGCGGGGACGGCGGCGGTCTGGGCAGGCCTGGTCCCCCGGGGGCGGCCGCACTGCGCGGCCCGGTCCAGCGCGGCGGCCTGCACGTCGTCCAGGCCCAGCGCCTCGGCCAGGGCCCGGACGGTACGCCGCTGCGGCCCGCGGGTGCGGCCGCGCTCCATGTCGCCGACGGCGCGCAGGCTGACCCCGGCCGCCGCGGCGAGCTCCTCCTGGGTCAGCCCCGCCGCCACCCGGTGCCCGGCCAGCAGGCGGCCGAAGTCGCCGGCCCCCTCGGTGTCCGTGCCCGTTCCCGTACCGCTCACAGCCGTCATGTCCCGCCCCTGCTAGCACCGTTACTTCTGCCAGGCGTTGTGCCTGATCGACCGCCCCAGGCAGAAGTATGCCCGGGCAGAAGTATGCCTCGTGTCCACCCCTTTCCCAGCATCGAGGGCCCAGCTCAGGCACCGGGTGCCCCGGTGGAGGCTGCGGCGTCCCACCGGCTGGCGGGACGGTTGCGCGTACTGGTTCTGCCCATAGTTCCGCCGGTGGTTGTGCCGATCGGACGGGTCGGACGGGTTGGACGGGGCGGACTGGTCAGACGAGGCGGACGAGGCGGACTGGTCGGACGAGGCGAGCGGGGCGGACCCGGCGGCGGGTCGGCGCAGCATCAGCGCTCCCCCGCCGCCAGGGCCTGGGCCTGCCGTCTGGCCGCGGCGCCCTCGGTGGTGCGGCCCAGTTCGCACAGCAGGTCGGCCAGCAGGCCGTGGGTGCGGGACTCCAGCCCGGTGTCGCCGACCGTTCGGCCCAGGGCAACGGCGAGTTGGGCCGTCGACAGGGCGGCGTCGCGGCGCCCGAGGGCGTGCAGGGCGCGGGCCCGGCTCTGGGTGGCGAGGACGGCCTCGGCGCCGCCGGAGCGGGTGGTGGCCACCCGAACGGCCTCGTCGGCGTGGACCAGGGCCGGCCCCGGGGAGCCGGCCAGGACCAGCGCGTCGGCGAGGTCGGTGAGCGCGCGGACGAGCAGTTCACCGACGGCCGGGGTGCGGGCCGCGCTCACCAGGTCGGTCATCAGCGGCAGGGCCTGGTCGTAGCGGCCGGCCCGCAGCAGCGCGCCGGCCACCCGGGCGCGGCAGTGGTGGCGCAGCAGTTGGTCGCCGGCCCGGTCGGCGGCGGCCACGGCCCGGTCCAGCTGCTGGACGGCGGTGCGGTGGGCGGCGCGGTCGACGTGCAGGACGGCGAGGTCGGTGGCCAGCCGGGCGACGGCCGCCTGGTCCGCGCAGGTGTG
Source organism: Kitasatospora sp. NPDC086801 (assembly GCF_044745805.1). NCBI lineage: Bacteria > Bacillati > Actinomycetota > Actinomycetes > Kitasatosporales > Streptomycetaceae > Kitasatospora > Kitasatospora sp. NPDC086801. The sequence continues at coordinate 207,865 of NZ_JBIVAX010000006.1, read as the reverse complement.
GGCGGCGCGCAGGCCGGCCTCGGTGACGGCGCGCCAGTGCGTCCGGTCGTGGCCGGTGGTCTCGTACAGCAGGCTTATCCGGTGGGCGAGTTGCCAGGATTCGGCGGTGCGGCCGAACTGTTCGGCGCAGACCACCACCGCGCGCAGGGCGCTCTCCTCGCGGCGGAACCAGGCGGCCGCCTCCGCCGAGGCCGCGCCGCCGCCCCCGGGCGCCCGGGCGGCGGTGGTCCAGCCGCCGGTGGTCCAGGCGGCGGTGGTCCAGCCGCCGGTGGTCCAGCCGCCGGTGGTCCAGGCGGCGGTGACCGCGAGGTAGTGGGCGATCAGCCGGTCGAGGGCGACGAACCGGTCGTCGCAGGTGAGTTCGGCGGCCTGCCGGGCCGCGTAGCGCCGGACCAGCTCGCGCCGGGCGTAGCGGCCGGGCGTGGTCTCCTCCAGCAGGTGGACGGCGTCGAGGCGGGTCAGCAGGGTGCGGGTGGTGGCGGGCGGCAGGTCGGCGAGCGCGGCGGCGGTGGCGGTGTCGATCACCGCGCCGGGGTGCAGGCCGAGCAGGGTGAACAGCCGGGCGGGGGCGGGCGGGAGGGTCCGGTAGGTGTGGTCCAGGGCGGTGGTGACGCCGACCGGGCCACGGTCGGTGCCGGCCAGGGTGGCGAGGCCGGCCTGCTCGTCGGCGAGTTCCGCGGCCAGGTCGCCCAGGGACCAGCCGGGGCGGGTGGCCAGCCGGGCGGCGGCCAGGCGCAGGGCGAGCGGCAGGTGGTCGCAGGCCGCGGCGAGGTCGGCGGCCGCCTGCGGTTCGGCGGCGACCCGGGCCGGGCCGAGGGTCCGGGCGAGCAGTTCGGCCGCGTCCTCGGCGCCGAGCACGCCCAGCGGGAGCGGGATGCCGCCGTCACGGACCAGCAGGTCGCGCAGCCGGCTGCGGCTGGTGACGACGGCGACGGGGGTGTCGGCGCCCTGGCCCCCGGTCGGTCCGTCCCCCGGCGGGGGCGGGTCGGGCAGCAGCGGGGCGAGCTGCTCGTACGAGAACGCGTCGTCCAGCACGATCAGCACCCGGCGGCCGGCCAGGAGCTCCCGGTAGCGCTGCTCCCGCTCGTCGGGCGAGCCGGGCAGGGCGTCCGCCCGCTCGCCGAGGGCAAGCAGGAACCCGGCCAGCACGTCGGCGGGTTCGCGGGGCCCGGCCGGGTCGAAGCCGCCCAGCTCGGCGTGCAGGACGCCGCCGGGGAAGTGCTCGGCGGACCGCTGCACCCAGTGCTGGACGAGGCTGGTCTTGCCGACCCCGGCCGGTCCGGTGACCAGGATCGGGTGGCCAGTCCGGACGGCGGCGGCCAGGGCCTCGTCGAGCCGGTCGAGTTCGGCCGACCGGCCGGTGAACCTGCGGTCCGGCGCGCCGCGTCTGGGGAGCCGGGCCGGTCTGGGTGGCGCGGCCCGCTCAGGGCCGTCCGCCGGGCGTTCGCCGGCGCGGCGCAGCTCCGGGCCGGGCGGGCCGGAGAGCCGGGCCACCGACCGGTCGTACCAGTCCGCCGCCTCGTCCCGGCGCCCGGCCTGGTCCAGGCAGCGGACCAGCCGGGCGGCCAGCGTCTGCCGGCTCGGGTGGGCGGCGGCCGCCATGGCCAGTTCGCCGGCGAGCTCGCCGCCGCGGCCGGCGTCGAGGAGGCCCTCGGCGAGCCGGTCCAGGGCGCGCAACCGCAGATCGGTGATGTCCGGCAGGGCGCGTTCGCGCAGCAGGGCGGACCCGCAGTCGACGAGGGCGGGGCCGCGGAACAGGTCCAGGGCGGCGCGCAGCAGGGGCACGACCGGATCGTGCTGGTCGGGCTCCGCGCGCCCGGCGGACGCGGCCGGGGCCGGGGCGGGCCGCAGCACGCCCGCCTGGTCGCAGAGCCGGCGGAACTGCAGCAGGTCGACCCGGTCGGGGTCGCCGGCCAGCAGGTAGCCGGCGCCGCGGGTGTCCAGGGTGAGTCCGGGGCCGTCGAGCAGTTGGCGCAGCACCGCGACGTGCCCCTGGAGTGCGGCGCGGGCGGTGGGGGGCGCCGCGCCGTCCCAGACCAGCTCGATCAGCTCGTCGGTGCCCACCGTCTGGTTGAGCCGGATGGCCAGGGTGCTCAGCAGCGCGCGGCGTTTGGGGGCCGAGGGTGTGACCGCCGTCCCGTCGTCCCGTCGTACGGCGACCGGCCCGAGCAGGTCGATGTGCATGCGGCCTTCTCCTCCCCCTGTCGCCGGCCGGATCCGCCGCCGGTGACAACCGCCGGCGTCTTCCCGGCGTCGTCTGAGGATAGGCCTGGTCCGGTCGCGTGCACGCGGCCGGATGGGGTCTGCGCGGATCTTGTGGATCTTGTCGGGTCGGACGCGGACCCCGCAGGATCCGCGGGCCCCGCCCGCAACGTCCGTTCCACCGGGCGCCGTCACGCGGTGGCGCCCGGGGAACGGGCGTTCTGGCGCGAACAGGACACTTCAGGGCACTACACTGCTCCACCCCGGGGGACACCCCGGACGTCAATGGGGCGGGGGGACGCCCTGGCCATCGTGGGGTGAAGTGGGGGTACTGGTGCGGATTCGGCTCCTCGGCCCGGTGGAGCTGCGGACCGGGACGGACGGCTTCGCCTCTCTCCCGGGGGCGCAGCGCAGGGCGATCCTGGCGCTGCTCGCCCTGCGGCTGGGCCGGGTGGTCGGGGTGGACGGCTTCTGCGAGCTGCTGTGGGGCGAGCGGCCGCCGGCCAGCGCCCGGGCCGCCCTGCAGGGGCACGTGGCCGCGCTGCGCAAGGCGATCGCCGACACCCCGTTCGTGCTGCACACCCGTTCGTCCGGCTACCTGCTGGCCGGTCCGGCCGAGGCCGTGGACGCGCTGCGCTTCGAGGAGCTGACCGACCGGGCCGCCGAACAGGCCGGACTCGGCTGCGGCACGGCGGACGCGCAGGCCATCGCGCTGCTGGAGGAGGCGTTGCGGCTGTGGCGCGGCGAGGCCCTGGCCGACCTGCCCGACACCGCCATGCGCGTGGCCGTGGTCGACCAGCTGGACCAGGCCCGCACCGCCGCCGTGCTCAGCTGGGCCGGGCTGCGGCTGCGCCAGGGCAGCGGGGTGGCGGCGGTGCCGGCCCTGGAACGGCAGGTACGGACCGACGGGCTGCGCGAGGAGCTGGTGGCGCTGCTGATGCGCTGCCTGCACCAGGCCGGACGGCCGGCGGACGCACTGTCCGCCTACCACCAGGCCCGGGTGCGGCTGGACCGCGAACTGGGGATCCGGCCCGGCCCGGCGCTCCAGGCGGCGCTCGCCGAGGTGCTGTCCGGGAGCCTGGCCGGGCAGCCGGCCCCGGCCCGTTCGGCGCCCCCGGCGGGCCCTCCGGCCGCGCCGCGGGTGCCCCGTCAACTCCCGCGCCGCCCGGTCGACTTCGTCGGCCGGGACACTGAGGGCCGCTGGCTGGACGGCGAGTGCGGCCCGGACCGCGCCGGCGACGGCCTGGCGCTGGTGGTCGGACCGGCCGGGGCCGGTAAGAGCGCGCTGGTCACCGCCTGGGCGCACCGCCGCGCCCCGCACTTCCCGGACGGGCAGCTGTTCGCCGACCTGCGGGGCCTCGACCCGGCCGGCCCGGCCGCCCCGGAGGACGCCCTCGGCGGCTTCCTGCGGGCCCTCGGGGTCTCCGAGGGCGCCGTCCCCGAGGACCGGGACGAACGGGCCGCGCTCTACCGCGACCGGACCAGGGGGCGGCGCCTGCTGGTGGTCCTGGACGACGCCGCCGACGCCGACCAGGTCGCCGACCTGCTGCCGCAGGGGCCCGGCTGCGCCGCCGTGGTGACCAGCCGCGGCTCGATTGAGGGGCTGGTGGCCGCCGACGGCGCGGCCCTGCTGCGCCTGCCCCCGCTGCCCGGGGACGACTCCCTGCGGCTGCTGGAGCGCGCGCTCACCCCCGACCGGCTGCGGGCCGAACCGGCCGCCGCCGCCGAACTGGCCGGGCTCTGCGACCACCTGCCGCTGGCGCTGCGGATCGCCGCCGCCCGGCTGGCCACCCGGCCGGACTGGACGATCGCCGAGCTGGTCGCCGAACTCGCCGACGAGCAGACCAGGCTGCCCGTCCTGGACGCCGACGGCGCGACCGGCGTCACCACCGAACTGCTCCTGACGTACCGCCGCCTCTCCCCCGGCGCCGCCGAGCTGCTCACCCTGCTGGCCGCCCACCCGGGCCGGGAGGTGGACACCCTGACCAGTGCCGCCCTGCTCGGCGCCGACCCGGCCACCGCCCGCCAGGCGCTCGGCGAACTCGCCTCCCACCACCTGCTCACCGGTGCGGCGCCCGGGCGCTACGGCCGCGCCGAGCTGGTCCGGCTGTTCAGCGCCGGGCTGCTCGCCGAGCAGCCCGAGCCGCGCCGACGCCTCGCCCGGGAGCGGCTGCTGGACTACTACCAGGCGGCGCTGCGGCAGGGCGGCGAGTTCATCGAGCCGGGCCAGGACCGCTCCGAGACGCCCGTCCACCCGCCGCGGGCCCTGCCACCGACCGACGGCATCCGCGCGGCACTGGACTGGTTCCAGACCGAGGAGCCGGCGATCCGCGCGCTGATCACCGGCACCGCCACCGACCCCGACCGGGTCTGGCGGCTGGCCATGGCCGCCGGCCGGCTGTACTACGGCTCCAGCCGGTTCACCGACTGGCTGAGCTGCCTGCGCGCGGGCGTCCGGGCCGCCGAGCGGTGCGGCGACGAACTGGCCGCCACCCAACTGCACAGCGCCCTGGCGAACGCCCTGCTCGGGCTGGAACGCCGCCAGGAGGCGGCCGAGGCGGCGCGCCGGGCGGTGACCGCCGGCGAGTCCGCGGCCGGTCCCGCGGGCCGCGCCGGGTACGCCCGCGCGCTCGCCACCCAGGCGCTGATCACCGCGATCCTGGGCAGCGCCACCGAGGCGGCCCGGCTGGCGTCCAGCGCGGCCGCGCTGGCCGTGGAGTCCGGCGACCCCCGGCCGCTGGCCGTCGCCCTGGTCCACCACAGCTGGGTGAGCCTGCTGGCCGGGGACCGGCACGGCGCGCTCCGGCAGGCCCGGGAGGCCAGGGAGCTGCTGCCCGCCCGCCCGGTCACCTCGATCCACCTGTGGTCGATGCTGACCGAGGCGCACACCCTGCCCCCGCACGGGCGCAGCGAGGCCGTCGACCTGGCGTGGCACCGGCTGCTGGCCGGCTGCGAGGAGGCGGGCCTGCTCTACCTCCAGGCCATCGCCGAACAGTCGCACGCCGCCTACCTGCTGAGCCGGGGCCGCGAACCGGAGGCCCTGGACCGGCTGCGCTCGGCGCTCGACCGCTTCCGCAGCCACGATCGACTGGCCGGAGTGCGGAGCGAGTTCACCACCAGCCTGGAGGAGTCGCTGAACTCGCGCACACCACAGCGGCGCTGACCGACTAACGGGTACCGGGTACCGGACGGCGATCAGCGACCGCCGGTCAGCGGGACGCGGGAACGGGTCAGCGGGACGCGGCGGCACCCGAGCGGTCGAGCGCGGCCGCCTGCCCACGCCCGTCGACCGGGGCGTAGCCGTGCTCCGCCGCGAGGACCGGGCGCAGCGCCCGGATCGCGTAGAAGTTGCGGGACTTGACCGTCCCCGGCGGCACCCCGAGCCGGGCCGCCGCCTCCACCACCGAGCGGTCCCGCAGGTGCAGTTCGACCAGCACCTCGCGGTGGTGCTTCTGCACCCGGCGCAGGGCCAGCGCGATGTCGCGCGCGACGACCACCTGCTCGTACGGGTCCTCGGCGAGCGGGCGGTCCTCCAGCGGCTCGCCGATCACCTCCTTGGCGCGGGCGGCGGCCATCCGGTAGTGGTCGATCGCGATCCGCCGGGCCACCGTGAACAGCCAGGGGCGGCTCTGCTCGGCACCGGCCGCCAGCGCCTCGGGGTGCTGCCAGGCGCGCAGCAGGGTCTCCTGGAGGATGTCCTCGGCCTTGCCCCGGTCGCCGCCGGTGGCGCGCAGCAGCGCGCGCAGCAGGTAGCCGCCGTGCAGCCGGTGGATCTCGGCGAGCGTGTCCGGGTCGAGGGTCGGGCGGGCCGCCTTCGGCGTGGCCTGTGCAGGGGCGGATCCCGTGGTGGCCGACGGGTCCGTACCGGCCACCGGGCCGGCGGGCGGCTGGGCGACGGACGTGGGCTGGGCGACGGGCTGCTTCGACACGCGCGGCCTCTCAGATCGGGCAAGGGCAGGGCGACACACCGACCGGACGTCCCCGGCGGCTACGGCAGCAGACTGCCCGTGGCCGCCAAGGCCGCACCAACGATCCGCCAACGCCCCGGCCCCGCACGGCCGGGCCGCCGGTCGGAACACCGCACGGCAATTCGCCGGCCATCTCGCAGCCATCTCACGGCCACCCGGCCGCCCGCTCAGGCCTCGTTGAGCGCCCGCACCAGCTCCTGGACCCCGTCCTCCCCCCGGTGCTCGATCAGCACCGCGACCCAGGTCGCCAGCCGCTCCCGCTCCGGCGCCGACCAGCCCGGCGCCGACGGGTGCTCGTCGACCACCAGCGCCGCCGCCAGCTCCCGCAACCCCGGTGCGGGCTCCGGTCTCCACCGCTCGGTCGGCAGCGCCCGCAGGGCGAGCCGCCGGGCGGCGGCGGTCACCTCCTCGGCCGTGCCCTCGGGCACCTCCAGCGCGGGCGGCCCGGGCTGGCTCGGCTCCTCCTGCCGCACCAGCGCCGCGACGACCTCGCGCACGTCCGGCCCGTCCGATTCCATCGTTGCCCCTCCCCCCATCCCGTCGCACGGGACTCACGCCGGCTCCTCCTGCATGGCACTCGACGCGCACCGAGTGCCACCGAAGACGGTATCTACTGACAGCCGGTCCAGCAGAGGGTTTTCCGGTACCGCCGGGCGGCTGCCGCTCAGCTGCCGCCCGCGCGCCGTTTCGGTCGGCGGCGGGGCGCCCGGCCGGGCCGCCGCGCTTCGGGAGCACCGCGCACGCCGGGCGGGCGCCGGCCCCGCACGGCGACGCCGGCCCCGGCCGCCGCCGGAACCGGGCCGCCGCCGGCGTTCGCGCTGGTGGCGCGGGTCACACCGACCGGAAGACCGGCCGACAGCGGCGGACCGGCCGTCGTGACGGCGCGGCTCCTGGTGGCGCGCATGAGCTCCTCCGAGCAGGACGAGGGGCGCGAGGTGCGCCCTGTCCCGCTCAACGGACCTTCCGCCGGGGGCGGTTCACCGATGCGCAGGGTGACGCGCGGTGAACCGGAACGGGCCCCGCGCCCGTAGTCCCGACTGAACGCACCGACGGTCCGGCCCGGCGCACCGTGAACGCAGGAGATCACCCGATGGCTTTCTCCGACGGCACCCCCGACGAGGGGGCCGCCGCCGCCACGGAGCGGCCCGACTACACACCCGCCGCCTGGCCCGAGCCCGTCCCGCTGCTCCCCCGGCAGCCCCTCGACCCGCTCGGCACCGTCCTGATCCCGCCCACCGAACGGCGGCTGTTCGCCCGCACGCCGGCCCCGAAGGCGAAGCTGCCCGGTGCGCCCGCCCTCACGGCCGTACCCGCGGCGCCCGCTCTCGCCCCGGCCGCCGCCCCCGCCGCGCGCCAGGAAGGGGCGGCCCACCCGCGCGCCCTGCGGCTGCCCTTCGGCGGTGGCACGGAGGCCCGGCGCCGCCGCCTCGTGGAGCGGATCCGGACCCCGCTGCGCAGCTGCCACCGGATCGCCCTCCTGGGCAGGCCCGCCGAGGGCGTCCCGGTCACGCTCGGCGCCCTCCTGGCACAGCACCGGCCCGACCCGGTGATCGTCCTCGACCTCGCCGACGCCGCCCGCGTCTCGCACGCCGACCGGCGGATCCTCGACCGGAGCGCGGCCGGTCGGCTCGACATCCTCGCCGTCCGCCCGGACACCCCGGGCCCCGCGTTCCGGGACGCCCTGACCGACCTCAGCGGCCGCTACCCGATGATCCTCAGCGACACCACGGCCGCCGCGGGCGACGTCCAGCTCACGGCCGTCGAACTCGCCGACCAACTGGTCATCTGCGAACACGCCTCCGCCGACGGCGCCCGCAACGCCTCCGCGCTCATCGACCACCTGACCTCCCGAGGCCACGGCGACCTCGTCCGCGGCGGCACCGTCGTCTTCGCCCCCAGCCCGCCCACCGAGCGCCCCGTCGCCGACCACCAGCTCCTCGCGCACTTCCGCACCCTCTGCCGCGACGTCGTCCTCCTCCCCGCGCACACCCCCGGCGCCCCCGGCCGGCTCCGCCCCCACACCCACCTCGCCTACCTCGAACTCGCCGCCCTCGTCGGCGACGCCTTGGGACGTGTCTGACGGCTCCCGCCGGGCGCACGACGTCCGGGCACGCACCTCGCCGCGTCGGCGTCGGTCGCCGATGGCCCCCAGCCTCCGCCTTGCGATGCACGCACCCAAGTGCCGCACCCAGACGCCGCACCCAGACGCCGCACGCTGATCCGAGGCGAATGGTCGGACCCGCCCTCACCATCCGCCGCACCGCCTGAGGCCGCCCGCCCGCCCGCCCGCCCGTCGAGAACGGGTACGAGTGCTCGCCGGGCCGCCACGGCGCTGCCGCACGACCGCCACGGCGCCGACGGTCGAGGGCACGACGCCGCCACTCGGGGCCGCGGCAGGGGCCGACGGTCGAGGGAGCGGCGCCCACCGCCCGAGGAGCGGCACGCCGGTGAGGCGGGAGGACGGCCAGGCCGGCCTCTCACACCTGGCCGTCCTCCGGCCTCCCCGGGCGCCAACCGCGGGCGCGGGCACGCGGCGCGACGGCGCCGGTGGCGGCGACGAGGGCGATGACGGCCAGTGAGGCCAGCGAGATCACCGTGGCCTGGGTGGGGGCGGTGGAGGCGGGTGGGACGGGCGGCATGGCGAGGGCGGCCGGTGTCGCGGTGGGGGGCGCCTGGTCGGGGGCCGTGAGCTGGGTGACGGCGGCGACGGGGTCGACGGTGCCGTAGCCGACCTGCGGGTCGGGGGTGGTGACGGTGTGGTAGGCGGTGGTCTCCAGGCGCCGGATCAGCTGGTCGGCGGTGAGGTCCGGGTGGCTGGCGAGGGTGAGGGCGGCGGTGGCGGCGACGAAGGCGGCGGCGAAGCTCGGCCCGGCCGCGGTGTAGTTGCCGCCGGGGGCCGGGCCGGTGCCGGTGACGGCGTCGCCCGGGGCGGCGAGGTCGACCCGGCCGCCGACCGCGACGGCTCCGGCGCCCGAGGGCAGGGCACCACCGGGGGCGAGGTCGCGAACGGCGAGGACCTCGGCGTAGGCGGCCGGGTAGGCAGGCCCCGGTTTCCCCGAGCCCGGCTGGACGTCGGGGGCGGCGGGCGCGACGATGACCGCCCCCTTGCTCCGGGCCGACCGCACCGCGCCGGCGAGCGCGTCGTTGCCGGCCGGCAGCGCCGCCCCGACCGCGATGATCCGCGCGCCCCGCTCGCTCGCCGCCGTGATCCCCTGGGCGAGCAGGTCCGCCGTCGTGGCACCGCCGTCGTCGGTGACGGACACGGCGAGGATCCTGGCCCGCGGGGCGAGCCCGGCGAAGCCCGTCCCGTCGCGGCGGTCGGCGGCGATCAGGCCGGCCAGGAAGGTGCCGTGGCCGACGCAGTCACGGGCGGGGTCACCGCCTCCGGTGAGTTTGGGGGCGTAGTCGAGGCGGCCGGCGAGCAGTCCGGTGCCGTCGGTCACGCCGGAGCCGAGGACGGCGACGGTGACGCCGTCGCCCTGGCTGAGCGGCCAGACCCGGTCGGGGCGCAGGAAGGTCTGGGGCCAGGGCGTGAGCGGGGTGCGCTTGGTGGACGGGGGCAGGCAGCCGGCCGGCTTCCCGGCCGCGTCGCGCCGCAGCTGGGTGACGCCCGGGAGGCTGTCGTCGCCGGCGGGGGTGTCCGCGAGGGCCGTGCCCGCCGTCGGCAGCAGCAGTCCGACGGCGAGGAGGGCGGCCGCCGTCCTCACGCGAGGCTGCCGATCCGCCCGGCCGGGATGTCCTGGGGCAGCAGCAGGCTGAGTTCGTCCAGGTCCGCCACCTCCAGCCGGGAGAGCCGACCGGCCTGCCGGGTGATCATCGACTCCAGCACCTGCCGGGCGAAGCGCCCGTTCCCGAAGGACCGGTCGCGCGGGACGGTGCCGAAGAGTTCGCCGAGCGCCGCCAGCGTCTCCGGGGGGCAGTGGTACCCGGCGGTCTCCGCCTGGAGGCGGACGATGGTGACGAGTTCGTCGTCCGCGTAGTGGTCGAAGGTGATCTCGCGGGAGAAGCGGGAGGCCAGACCGGGGTTGGAGGAGAGGAAGCCGCGCATCTCCTCCTGGTAGCCGGCCACGATCACCACGACCTCGTCGCGGTGGTCCTCCATCAGCTTCATCAGGGTGTCGACGGCCTCCTGGCCGAAGTCGCCGCCGGTGCCGTTGCGGGGTGTCAGGGTGTAGGCCTCGTCGATGAAGAGCACGCCGCCGCGGGCGCGTTCGAAGGCGTCGCGGGTGAGCTGGGCGGTGTGGCCGATGTAGCGGCCGACGAGGTCGGCGCGGGCGGTCTCGATGAGCTGGCCGGCCGGCAGGACGTCGAGTTCGGCGAGGAGTTCGCCGTAGAGCCGGGCGACGGTGGTCTTGCCGGTGCCGGGCGGGCCGGAGAAGACCAGGTGGTGGCTGATGGTGGCGGCGGGCAGTCCGGCCTCGACGCGGCGGCGGGTCTGCCGGGTCAGGTTGACCAGGTCCTCGACCTGTTCCTTCGCGGCGGCGAGGCCGACCATGCCGCGCAGCCGGTCGAGCAGGCCGGGCTCCTCGGGCTCGTCGGCTCCGGCGGCGGCGCGGGCGACGGCGGCGGCGGCCTGCTCACCGACGTCGGCGGGGAACAGCCGGCTGAGGTCGGCGTTGTCGAAGTCCTCCAGTTCGGCGAGCCGGGAGGCCTGGCGGTCGACCATCTCCTCGAAGACCTTGCGGGCGGCGCGGCCGTTGCCGAAGTCGGCGCCCTTGGGCATCCGGTCGAAGTGGACGGCGAGGGCCTCGCGGGTGCCGTCGGCGAGTTCGTAGCCGTGGCCCGCGGCGGCGTGTTCGACGATGGTGGTGAGCTCGTCGACGCTGTAGTTCTGGAACTCGACGGTGCGGCTGAACCGCGAGGCGAGGCCCGGGTTGGAGGCCAGGAAGTCGCGGATCTCGTTCTCGTACCCGGCGACGATCACCACCAGGTCCTCGCGGTGGTCCTCCATCAGCTTGACGATGGTGTCGATGGCCTCGCGGCCGAAGTCCGGTCCCGTCCCGCCGGAGCCGGCCGACAGGGTGTACGCCTCGTCGATGAAGAGCACGCCGCCGAGCGCCTCCATGACGACCTCGGTGGTCTTGAGCGCGGTGCCGCCGATGATCGAGGCGACGAGGTCGGCGCGGGCGACCTCGACCAGGTGGCCGCTGCGCAGCACGCCGAGTTCGGCGAGGATGGCGCCGTAGAGCCGGGCGACGGTGGTCTTGCCGGTGCCGGGCGGCCCGGCGAACACCAGGTGGCGACTCATCGGGAGCGCGGGCAGCCCGGCCTGTTCGCGGCGCCGCGCCAGCTTGTTGAGGTTGACCAGGGTGGCGACCTGCTCCTTGACGCCCTCCAGGCCGACCAGGGTCTGCAGGACGGCCTGCGGGCCCTGCGGCCCGGGGGCGGCGGTGCCCTCCTTCGGGGTGCCGTCGGCGGACTCGTCCTCGTCCCCGGCGGCGGTCGCCGCGGCGGTGGCCGTGCCGTTCGCGTCGGGCGAGCGGTTGTCCCGGCTGTCGAGGTTCTCGACGGCGAGCCGGTCGGTGGGCTCGCTCTGCCGCAGCCCGGCGCCCTGGTTCTCGGCGGTGACGCAGTCGGTGAGCCGGACGGGTTCGGCGGACTCCGAGCGCAGGCCGTCCACCGTGTTGTCGGTCAGCTGGCAGCCGGTGAGGGTGGCGCGGGCGCCGGGCAGCAGGTGGAGCCCGTGGCGGCGGTTGGCCCGCAGCCTGGTCCTGGTCGCGGTGAGTTCGCCGCCGTGTTCGACGCTGGCGCCGTCGAACGCGTTGTCGGCGGACTCGACGTCGCGCAGGGTGGCGATGCCCTCGGCGCCGATCGAGATGCCGCAGGCCTTGCTGCCGCGCACCAGGCTGCCGCCGAGGTAGGTGTTGGCCCCGTCGGCGATCCGGATGCCGTTCTTGCCCGCGTCGAGCACGGTGGCGTCCTCGATCCGGCCGCGCCCGTCCCGCAGCACCTCGACGCCGTGGCCGCCGGCGTCCGTGACGGTGGCGCGGCGCAGCAGCGGGTTGGCACCGTCGCGGATGACGATGCCGACGCCGGCCGCGTCGCGCACCTCCAGCCGGTCGAACTCGGCGGCGCTCTCCCCGGTGAGTTCGACGCCGTCGGTCTCGCTGTCGCGCACCACGGCCCGCACCAGGCTGGGGCTGGCCGATTCGTCGACGTGGATGCCGGCCTGCGCGGCGGCGGTGACCTCGCAGTCCTCGAAGGTGCCGCGGGCGCGGTCGGCGATGTGCAGGCCGTGGCCCTGGCTGCGGACGGCGCGGCAGCGGCGCAGCAGCGGGTCCGTGCCGTTGGTGAGGACGTAGCCGTGGCCGCGCACGGCGGTGACGGTGCACTCCTCCAGCACGACCCGGGCGGTGGAGCCGAGGAAGACGCCGACCGCGCTGTCGCGGACCTCGGTGCGCAGCAGACGGGTGGTGCTCTGCTCCTCCAGGGCCACGGCGGGTTTGTCGGTGGCGGAGATCTCGCAGTCCTCGATGACGCCGCGCGCCTCCCCGTTGGCGCAGATGCCGTTGCCGCGCGCGTCGCGCAGGACGCAGCGCCGCACGGTGGGGTTGGCCCGTTCGCCGATCACCAGGGCGGAGGTGCCGAGGTGCTCGATGACGCTGTCCTCGATGACGCTGGCGCCGGTGGAGGTCTCGACCAGCCCGGCGCCGGCGGTGTTGACCACCCGGCAGCCGCGCATGGCCAGTTCGCCCTGCTGGCGGGTGAGGACGGCCGTCCAGGCGTTGCCGATCACTTCGCAGTCCTGTAGCGCGAGCTGGCCGCGCGGGACGTCGACGGCGGGCAGGTCGTCGTCCTGCCCCTGGATCACCAGGCCGGTCAGCTGGACGGCCTCGGCCAGGACCTGGACCACCGAGCCACGGCGCGGACTGATCCGCACGCTGCCCCGGACGTCCTCGGCGGTGATGGTCACCACCTTGGTGAGCACCAGGTTCTCCTCGTACCGGCCGGGGCGTACGGAGATCACCGCGCCGCTGCGGGCTGCCTGGAGGGCCTCGCCGATCGTGCGGTAGGAGCCGCGTTCCCGCTGCTCCGCGCAGACCGTCAGCACCGGGCGCGACATGCCTGGGGGTTCCCTTCGTCGTGGGGCGTTCGTTCGTGACCTGCTCGGAGGATGAGGGTCAGGTCAGGGTGTGCAGGTGACGCGCATGGCGCTGGCCGCGTGGTGGGCGTAGGTCTTGTTACCGCCGACCCAGTCCTGGCCGCGGGTGTGCAGGGTGACGGACAGCGAGCCGCGGTACTGGAAGGTGCCCTCGCCGACCCAACGACCCTGGTTGGAGGCCTGGTTGATCTTGAAGTCGCTCGACCCGCTGCCGCTCTGCACGGTGTAGTAGGTCGGGTTCCCGCCGACCTTCTTCACGTCCCCGCTGGCCGGGATGTAGACGTCCAGGGTGCAGCTGGTGACCTTGTCCAGGGTGAAGGTCCACACCACCGAGTTGCCGTCGTCCTTGGTGTCCCCGGACATCGGCACCGACGTGTACGTCCCGTTGCAGCCGTCGCCGCTCCAGCCGCCGGAGTTGCTCCGCCAGCCGGAGTCGCCCTGGTCGAACCAGCCCTTCTGGCTGTACGCACCACTCTTGTTGCCGCAGTACGGGCCGGTGACCACGACGGTGGGCGCGGGCTTCTGCGCGGGCGGCGGCGCGGGGTTCTGCGAAGCCGGCTGCTGGGGCGCGGGGTTCTGCGGGGCCGGCTGCTGCGGCGCGGGGTTCTGCGGGGCCGGGTTGGCGGCGCCACCGGCCGCGCTCCCCGCCGCGCCACCTGCGGCGGCAGCGGCTGCGGCGCCGGATCCGGAGCCGCCCTGGGTACGGCCTGGCGCGGCGTTCGAACTCGCCGTGCCACCGCCGGGGTTGGCGGCTCCGCCGGTTCGACCGGCGGAGCCGCCCGCGCCTCCGCTGCCGGCGGCACCGTTCGGGGCCGAGGCCGGCTGGTCGCCCGGGGTGGGCGTGCCCGTGCCGGCGTCCGCGGCCGGGACCGCCGCGTCGGGCTGCCCGGGGGCGGGGCTGCCGCCGGAGCCGCTGGTACCGCCGTGCTCGTCGAAGTTCGGGACGAAGCCGTTGCCGCCGTCCCCGCCGCTCTGCCCGTAGCCGGGCGGGGCGTCCGCCTGGGCCGGGCCGCCCTTGTGCTCGTTGCCGCCGAGCTGGGTCACCACCACCGAGGTGCCCACCAGCACCAGGCCGACGGCGACGGCCGCCGCGATCATCGGGCGGGAGACCCGGCCCGGCCGGGGGCCCTGGTCCGTGCCGGTGTCGGTGGTGGGCTCGGCGACGCTCGCGGCGGCCACCGCCTCGGGCGTCCCGGCGGCGGTGGGTGCTGCGGCGGCGCGTGCTGCGGCGGCCGTGGCCGTGTCGGGTGCGGGCACGGGCGGGACGGCGGGCGGTGTGGCAGGCCGCTCGCGCTCCGCCTGCGCGGGCAGCACCGCGGTCGCGGCGCCGGAACCCGCCTCCGCCGCTTCGCCCTTCGCCGCTTCACCCTTCGCCGAGGCGGTTCCCTCCGCGGTGCCCGTCGCCGACGCGCCCTCCGCCGGCTCGGCCTCCGCCGCCAGGGCCCAGTTCACCTCCGGGAGCTGGAACCCGGCGCCCGTCCGCCCCGCCTCGCCGCGCTTCTCCTCGGCCACCATGCATCCCCTGCACTCGACGACACTCCTGTGGGGAGGTACGGACGGAGTGACCGAACCGGTTCAGCCGCTACGAACCGACCGTCCAGACCGGCTCCTCGTCGGAGTCGGGCGGGGTCAGGACGAAGGAGACCGCCCGTTCCAGCACCGCCGCGTCCGGCGCCGCCCACGGGCCGCCGCCCTGCGCTCGGACGTGCGCGAGCAGCTCCGGGTCGGGCGCCAGCCCGTACTCGTCGAGGTAGTACGTCACGGTGTCGGTCCAGATCCAGGACCCGTCGGTCCGGAAGCCCATCGGGACGATGGAGCGCCGCCGCCGGTCCACCACGTCGTCCATCAGCATCGGCGTCAGCAGCACCGCCGCGCCCGCGCGCAGGTAGCGGACGAGGGCCTCGCGCTCCGCTCGCTCCTCGATCCTCGGCCGGTCCGGCCCGAAGCCCGGCCCCGTCACCGGGTCCACGGCGTCGAACACCGACGCCAACCGGAAGTCGTCCCGCATCGTCCCGCTCATCCCGCATTCCTCCCGCCGGTTCGCTCCTACGCTCCCTCGTACGGACGGAGGGCCGCCCCGGGTTCACCGCGGTCGCCCGTGCGCCGGTGGACGACTCGACCGGCTGGGTCGGGGTCGGGGCCCGCCACCGGCCGGGGAGAGCGGGAGGGTCCGCCGGGACGCCCCCGCTGCACGGCGTCACCGGCCGGCCGCGCCGCCGAGGTCCAGCAGGTAGCGGGCCGGGTCGGCGGGGCGGATGCGGTCGGCGGGAGCCACGGCGTCGCGCCGGGCCAGCCAGCTGCGCAGACGGTCAGGGCGCGGGCGGACCCCGCCGATCTCGTGGAGCAGCACCCGGGCCGGACGCCCGGCCGTCTCGTCCGGCAGGTCGACGTCCACCACCTCGAACTCCGTCCCCGGGGCGAAGATCACGGTCGGCTGGTCGCCGGGCTCGCCGAAGGCCGAGCTGCGGCGGCCACCGACGGACCAGATGGCGAACTCCACCCCGACGTCCTCGCCGAAGTCCGCGCCCGGCGCCGCCAGGCCGCTGACCGGGGCCCGCTCGGTGAGCACGGTTCCCGGGGTGTAGGCGGCCAGGTCGGCCGACTCGGCCGGGCCGACCACCAGCACGCCGCCGTAGTGGCTGGGCAGCCGCCGGAGCCCGGCCGCGAGGCAGCGCAGGTACGGGCCGAACGGGCCCGGAGCGCCCGACCGCGCGGCGGCGCGGAGTTCGGCGCGTTCGGCCAGGACGGTCGAGTCGGTGTGGTGGAGCAGCACGGCGACCAGTTCGGGCCGCGGATCTCCCTCGTCGGCCCGGGCGCGCAGGCCGGGCAGGCGGGTCGCGACGTCCTCGGCCCGCCGGACGAAGCGCTGGTACGCGGGCCCGAGGAGGGCGACCAGGGCCGCGCGGTCCTCGGCGGGGGTGGAGAGCTCGACCAGGTCGGGCGAGGGGGCGATCGGCGGCACCGGGGTCTGCTCGGGAGCCTGCGCCGGGGCCTGCTCGGGGGCCTGCGCCGGGGCCTGCTCGGGGGCAGAGCCGGCCGCGGGTCCGGGAGTCGAGTGTGCCCCGGCCCGGTCCACCGTGGTTCCCGTGGCCTCAGCGGCCTCCGTGGCCTCCGTGGCCTCCGTGGACACGGACACGGAGGCCACGGGCACGGGCACGGGATCGAGCACCGGGTCGGGGGCTGGCACCTCCTCCGCTGCGGCGGCCTCCTCCGAGGCGGCCGCAGGCGCGGACCCTGCCCCGAGGTCGGGGTCCTCGGTGGGCGGCGTGTGGTCGCCTCCCCCGGGTGCGGCACTCGCTTCCGGCTCCACGGCCCGGCCGGTGCCCGCGTCCGGGGCCACCGTCGTTCCGCCGTCACCCGCCACGGCCGCGACCGGCTCCGGGGCGGGTACGGGAGCGGGAGCGGGGTGTTCCCCGGGCTCTCCTCCGAAGACCCCCATCGTGGCCATGGGGACCGGTACGGCCACCGGATCTGTCCCGGTCTCGGGCTCAGTCGCCGTCCCGGTCTCGGTCCCGGGCTCAGTCGCCGTCCCGGTCTCGAACGCCGGATCGGGCTCGGCCACCGGCTCCGGTGACCAGGACTCGGTGGGCACCGGCAGCGGCGCCAGGTCCGTCTCCGACCCCGCCTCCGCCTCCGGCAACGCTCCGAGCTCCGCCGACGCGGGCTCAGGTGCAAGCTCAGATGCAAGCTCAGCTGCGGGTACGGGCGCAGGCCCAGCCACAAGCGCGGGCGCCACCTCCGGGCCGGGCGCCGGCGCGGCAACCGGCCCGGCAGCCGACGCGGCGGCGGGTCCGACCCAGTCGAGCCCGTACAGCCGGGCGCAGAAACGCCCGACCGCCCCGGACTCGATGTCCAGCGTCCCCGCGACGGCGAGGGCGAGGCGCGCGGGCGCCGGCGGGAGCGCGCCGAGCACGGCCCCGAGGTGGTCCCAGACGCTCTCGGGGACGGGGCGCCCCGGAGACCCGACGACCAGGACGGGGTGCCCCGGGTCGGGTCGGCGGAGGCGGGGGCCGCGGTCCGCGGTGGCGGCCGGGCGGAGCCAGAGCCCTGCCGCGACGGCTTCCAGTTCCCAGCCGGGGAAGGCCGGGTAGCGCGCGGGCCCGGGGGCGGCGGGCAGGTCCGGCCGGCTGCGCCAGCCGACGGCCGTAACGGTGCGGTCGGTCGGGCAGGCGACCAGTTCGGTGAGGTAGGGCTCCCACCCTTCGGTCCCGTCCGCGGCGAGGTGGACGTGGCGCAGCCCGGCCGTGCCCCGGACCGGCAGGCCGACGGCCGCCCGGACCTCCCGGCCCAGCGAGGCCGCCGAGACCGCCGCGAGTTCGATGAGCTCGACCGGCGCGGCCCACGGCGCGCTCAGGGTGAGGCGCGCGTCCTCCGCCACCGTCCCGAGCAGCAGCGCCGCGGCGTTGGCGAGCTGGGCTCCGGTGGGCAGCCGCCCGTCCGGTTCGCCGAGGACGAGCAGCAGCCCGTCGTCGGTCGCGGCCGCGTGGTCCAGCGCGGCGGGCCGTGCCCGGCCCGCGGTTTCGGTGACCCAGTACGCATCGCGCGCCAGCGGGGTGATGGTGGCCGCGGCGGGCCACCGCGCGCCGAGCGGTTCGGCCCGGAGCTGGGCGCCGCCCGGCGGGCAGCGCCACCAGGAGCCGCCCCCGGCCGACAGCGTTCCGTCCGTCTCGATGCTGACCACCGCGTCGGGCGCGACGATCGTCAGCCCGGAGCGGGCGGCGAGCAGTTCGGCGGGCCGCCGTCCGTCCGGCCCGATCGCGGCGAGTCCGGAGGCGGCGAGCACCAGCACGTCGGCGTCGCGCTCACCCGCCGCCCGCACGAGGTCGTCGAGCGAGGCGAGCAGCACGGGCGCGGCGTCCGCGGCGGCGGCCAGCAGCAGCAGTGCGCGGGGTTCGGCCCGGACGGGCGCGAGGGCTTCGGCCAGTCCGGCGGCCTCCGCGCCGGGCGGCGCGATGACGTAGTGCGGGCCGAGCTCCCGCAGCGTGGAGGCGGTCACCGGCCGGTCTCCGGTTCGTCCGCCACGTGCCCGGTCTGCACCTGGACGGTGCGTCGCCGGGTGATGTAGAGGCCTCGCCCGGCGGGGAACTGCCGGGGCTTGACGTTGCCGAACAGGTACCCCTCCGAGGGCGGGCAGGAGAGCAGCAGGGAGGGCGAGTTGACCTCCTGAAGCTTGCGCATCAGCGGGTCGCCGAGGGCTCGCCCGACGCCGTTGGCACCGCGCGCGACGACCAGGTGCAGGCCGATCTCGGCGCCCTGGGAGAGGTCTTCGAGCAAGGCCGCGAACGGGTGGGCGCCGCTGGTGGAGCCGACGAGGTCGTAGTCGTCGACGAGGATGAACAGTTCGGGCCCAGTCCACCAGTCGCGCAGCCTGAGCCGGGCGGGGGTGATGTCCGCGGGCGGGATGCGGTTCTTCATGGCGCGCGAGGCGCCGTCGACGATCTGGCGGAGCTTGTCGACGGCCACCGCGTAGCCGAGCTGGTACTCCTGGGGCACCGCGTCGAACAGGCCGCGCCGGTAGTCGACCAGCATGATCCGCGCCTCGGCGGGGGTGTAGGCCGAGGTGATGGCGTTGATCATGAGCCGCAGCAGGTTGGTCTTGCCGGATTCGCTGTCGCCGACGACCAGCAGGTGCGGGCTCTCCTCGAAGTCGTGCCACAGC
Source organism: Kitasatospora sp. NPDC086801 (assembly GCF_044745805.1). Lineage (NCBI taxonomy): Bacteria > Bacillati > Actinomycetota > Actinomycetes > Kitasatosporales > Streptomycetaceae > Kitasatospora > Kitasatospora sp. NPDC086801. The sequence goes on along the minus strand of NZ_JBIVAX010000006.1, from coordinate 188,934 downwards.
GGCGAGACCTCGGTGTCCTCCAGACCGATCGAGACGCGCAGCCGGCCCTCGGGGGCGGGGAGCCCGGCGGCGTCGAGGGTGAGCGGGAGCATCCGGACCTCGGGGGCCCGTGGGCCGGTCCAGTGGGCGGCGACGGCGTCGACCAGGTCGGCGACACCGTCGCCGAGGTCGTCGGTGTTGCCGGAGCCGTCGATCCGGGGCAGGGCGGTGAGGAAGTGCAGCTGCTCGTCGGTGAGGCCGCGGCCGGGCAGCTTGGGGACCTTGGCGGCCGCACGCATGTTGATGACGGAGTCGACGGAGTCGCCGAGCCGCAGTTCGAAGCGGGTCTGCAACTGGTCGCGCAGGCCGCCGCTGATCTCGCCCCAGCGGGTGGTGGCGATGACCAGGTGGACGCCGTAGTTGAGGCCGCGCTGGGAGATCAGGGTGAGCGGCTGGACGAGGTCGCCGAACTCCTGGCGCAGGGTGTTCCAGCCGTCGATGACGAGGAAGACGTCGCCGTGCGGGTCGTCGGGCAGTTCCCCGGCGGCCTTGCGGCGGCGGAAGGACGCGATGGAGTCGATGCCGAGTTCGGCGAAGTACTGCTCGCGGCGGGTGATGATGGCGTTGACCTCGGCGACGGTGCGCAGCACCCGTTCGCCGTCGTGCCGGCCGGTGACGCCGCCGAGGTGCGGCAGTCCGCGCAGGGCGGAGAGCGTGCCACCGCCGAAGTCCAGGCAGTAGAACTGGACTTCGCGCGGGGTGTGGGTGAGGGCGAGGCCGGTGATCAGGGTGCGCAGCATGGTGCTCTTGCCGCTCTGCGGGGCGCCGGCGATGCCGACGTGGCCGCCGGCGCCGGCCAGGTCGGCGGTGAGCAGGTCGCGAAGCTGCTGGAAGGGGCGGTCGACGATGCCGACCGGCAGGCCGAGCGCGCCGTGGGAGCGCTCGTCCTCGGTGGTGAGGCCGCGCTCGGGGTGCGGGACGAGCGGCGGCAGCAGTTCGTCGAGGGTGGGCGGGACGTCCAGGGGCGGCAGCCAGACCCGGTGGGCGGGCGGTCCGGCGTCGCGCAGCCGGCCGGCGGCGACCTCCAGCAGCGAACCGTCGGACGTCTGCTCCTCCTCGGGCTCGGCTGCGGTCGCCGGGAGGTGACGCGGCAGCACGTAGTCGGTGCCGTAGGCGACGACCTGCCCGGCGAGGGCGGCCTGCTGGGAGGCCCGGCGCTTGGGCCGGTACGGCCCGGAGACGTAGGCGGCCTTGAACCGGGTGAGGGTGGAGATGTCGCTGCGCAGGAAGCCGTTGCCGGGCTGGGAGGGCAGCTGGTAGGCGTCGGGGACGCCGAGGACGCCGCGGCTCTCCATCGCGGAGAAGGTGCGCAGGCCGATCCGGTAGGACAGGTGGGACTCCAGCGCGCTCATCCGGCCCTCGTCGAGGCGCTGGGAGGCGAGCAGCAGGTGGACGCCGAGCGAGCGGCCGAGCCGGCCGATCATCACGAAGAGTTCCATGAAGTCCCGGTGCGCGGACAGCAGTTCGCTGAACTCGTCGACGACGACGAAGAGCGTGGGCAGCGGGCGCAGCGCGGCGCCGCCGGCGCGCGCCGTCTCGTAGTCCAGCAGCGAGGCGTAGCCGGCCTCGCGCAGCAGCTCCTGGCGGCGGATGAGTTCGCCGTGCAGGGCGTCGCGCATGCGGTCGACCAGCGCGGCCTCGTCGGCCAGGTTGGTGATCACGGCGGAGGTGTGCGGCAGGCCGTCCAGGCCGAGGAAGGTCGCACCGCCCTTGAAGTCGACCAGGACGAAGTTGAGCACCTCGGAGGAGTGGGTGACGGCGAGGGCCATGACCAGGGTGCGCAGCAGTTCGGACTTGCCGGAGCCGGTGGCGCCGATCAGCATGCCGTGCGGGCCCATGCCGCCCTGCGCGGACTCCTTCAGGTCGAGGTCGACCGGGCGGCCGTCCGGGCCGAGTCCGAGCGGGACGCGCAGCCGCTGCGCGATGCCGCGCTGGCCCCAGAGCCCCTCGACGTCCAGGGTGTTGAGGTCGGGGATGCCGAGCAGGGCGGTCAGGTCGAAGTCCGTGGCGAGCGGCTCGGCGACGTCCACGCCGTCGGCGATGCGGTAGCGGGCGAGCAGCGCGGCGAGGCGGGTCGCGGCGGGCACGGCGAGCGCGTCGGGGCGTCCGAGGTCGGTGACGACGTCCTTGCGGTTGCGGTCGGCGCCGATCATGGCGAGCCGTCCGTCGTCGATCCGCAGCCGCAGGGTGGTGCGGGCCGCACGCCACTCCAGGCTGTCGGACAGGTCGATCAGGACGGCGTTGCGGTAGCCGGTGAGCGCGGCGCGGCTGCCGCTGTGGGCGCCGGGGCCGTCGAGCACCAGGACGGTGAAGGGCTCGTCCCGGCTGGGCACGGCGTCCGGTTCGAAGGCCGGGCGGCTGGTGAACTCCTCGCCCAGCAGCTGCTCGACCTCGCCGAGGCTGCCGGCGACCAGCCGGACCGGGCCGGCGCCGTCCGTGTCGGCCGGGTGCAGGGCGTGCGGCAGCCACTTGGCCCAGTCCCAGGCGGCCCGCCGCTCGGCGTCGGTGACGACGGCGATGCGCAGTTCGTCCGGGCCGTGCACAACGGCGAGTTGGGCGAGCACGGCGCGCACCAGGGCGCGGGCGGCCTCCGGGTCCTCGGCGCGCAGCAGCAGCTGGGCGAAGCCGCGCAGGTGGATCGCCATCGGCTGGTCGGCGACGGTGCCGTAGGCGTGGATGAAGCGGCGCAGCGCGTGCGCGCACAGCGGCTCCAGGTCCTCGACCGGCTTGGTGGCCAGCGGGGCGAGCGGGGTGGCCAGGCGCTGGGCGCCGACCGCGATCCGGACGTCGCTGAAGTCCGGGTGGGCGGCGCGCCGCTCCCACAGCCGGGTGGTGCCCACCAGTGACCACAGCTCGTCCGGGGCCGGGTGCCGCCAGGCGAGCGCCTGCCGCTGGGCGTCGACCGAACGCCGCACCTGGCGGCGCACCTGCGACAGGTAGCGCAGGTAGTCGCGGCGCTCGCCGCGCAGCTGCTGCTTGCGGTCGCTGGAACCGCGGATCAGCTGGGTGACCAGCATGCCGACAGCGGACAGCGCCATCATCCCCATCGCGACGTAGCTGAGGGCGCCACCGCCGCCCTCGCCGCCGCCCGGGTGCAGGAACATGAAGACCATCGACAGCGAGCCGAGCGCCATCGGGGCCATGCTGATCACGCTCGCCATGCCGCTCTGCTTCTCCGGCAGACCCGGCGGCTCCTGCAACTGGATCTCGCCGTCCGGCATCTCGGGCCCCGGGCGCCGGGGCGTCCGGGTGACCAGCACAACGCTCACTCAGGGCTCCTCACTGTGACGGGCTCCTCACTGCGACAGCCGTCCCTCTGGCTCACGGACGGCGTGGCACCCGGGGTTCAACCGCCGTTGAACGCGCCGCGCCGGACCGCCCGTTCAACCGAGCGGAGAACACCACCGAGCCGGAGGACTGGCGTGAGCAGCAGTGTCGTCGCAGGACTGTGCCGATTGAGGTTCCACGCGCCGGAGGTGGTCTTCGAACTGGCCGTCCCGGCCGACGTACCGCTCGGCGACCTGCTCCCCGCCATCCTCGGCCATGCCGGCCCGGACCTCGCCGAGACGGGGCTGGAGCACGGCGGCTGGGTGCTGCAACGGCTCGGCGAGGATCCGCTCGACGAGGAGCAGAGCACCGAGGCGCTGAAGCTGCACGACGGCGACGCGGTCCACCTGCGCCCGCGCCACCAGGCCCTGCCGCCGGTCCACTTCGACGACCTGGTCGACGGCGTGGCCTCCGGCATGAACGAGCGCGGCGACACCTGGCGCCCCGCCCTCACCCGCCGCCTCGCTCTCGCCGTCACCCTCACGGCCCTCGCCGCCGCCTGGGTGCTGCTCGCCCTGCCCGGCCCCGCCGGCCCGCGCCAGGCCGCCGCGGCCGCCGTCGCGGCCCTGCTGCTGCTCGGCGCCGCCAGCGCCTCCCGGGCCATGGCCGACGCCGGCGCGGGCGCCGCGCTCGGCGCCGCCGCCGTCCCGTACCTGGGGCTCGCCGCCCTGCTGCTGCCCAGCGGCCCGGGCGGGGACGACCTGCTCGGCGCCCGGGTGCTGGCGGCCGCCTCCGCCGGGGCCGGCGCGGCGGTGCTGGCCCTGGCGGCGGTGGGCGGGGCCGCCCCGCTCTTCCTCGGGGTGGTGCTGGTCGCGGTGCTCGGGGTGCTGGCGGGGGTGCTGGTCCTGGCGGGGCTGACGCTCGGCAAGCTGGTCGCCGTGGTCGCGGTGGTGGCCGTCCTGATCGGCGCCTTCGTGCCGTCGTTCGCCTTCCGGCTCTCCGGTCTGCGGCTGCCGATGCTCCCGCGCAACGCCGAGGAACTGCAGGAGAACATCGAGCCCGTCCCGGCCGCCGCCGTACTGCCGCGCGCCCTGATCGCCGACGACTACCTGATGGCCCTCTACACGGCGATCGGCGCCGTCTGCGCGGCCTGCCTGACCGTCCTCGCCTTCACCGACGGCTGGGCCGGCCCGGCCGAGGCCTCGGCGCTCAGCCTGCTGCTCCTGCTGCACGGCCGGGCCGTCGGCAGCATCCGCCAGCGGCTGAGCATCCTGCTGCCCGGGGTCTACGGCGGCCTGGTGCTGCTCTCCCGGGCGGCGCACACGGCCTCGCCCGCCGAGCGCCTCGGCCTGCTGGGCGGCCTGCTGGCGGTGGCCGTCGCCCTGCTGGTCGTCGCCTGGACGGTCCCCGGCCGGCGCCTGCTCCCCTACTGGGGCCGGATCGCCGACATCCTGCACACCCTCAGCGCCCTCTCCCTGCTCCCGCTCGCCCTCCAGGCCTGCGGCGTCTACCACACCCTGCGGGGCCTCGGCGGCTGAGCCGCCAAGGCCCCCGGGGCGGGCCCCGGCCGGATCATCCGGCCGGGGCCTCGCCGTCTTCGTCCGACGGGGCCTCGTACTGCTCACGGCAGATCTGGTAGATCCTCTTCAGCTGGTCCTCGGTCAATTTCCGGACCATTTCCTTGACTTCCGGGGTCCAGAAACCCTTCCGCATTTGTTTGATGGTCTTCTCGTCCACCCCGGGGTTGGCCTGCCTCGTCAAGTACTCGGCGAGAGCCTCCTCCAACCCCTCCCTGATCGCCTTGAAAGCGGCGTTGCTGACCTTCTTGTCGATGGTTCCGGTGTAGTCCTCCGCCAGGACCTTCCAGTGGTTGTCGGCTATCCAGGTGACTCCGAGCGCCTTGAGTCCGTTGGCGCCGAACTCCGGCACGGCAGTCGCGCAGACCTTGGCGGCCGCCGACTCGATCTCGTGCGCCTTGTCCTCCGCCAGAGCCAGCTGCCCCTCCACCTGCTCCCACGCGTCAGGAGCGAGGCGCTCCTTGAATTCGTTGAATTCACGCAGGTAGGGCAGGGTCTGCTTCGCCAGTTCGAAGCCGGTCATCTCCTCGACGGCCTTCATCTGATCCAGGCCCACGCGCACGGGATCCGCCAGGTGCGGGTGGGACTCGTGCCCGACTTCCATGGGCCTCTCGTGACGGCCCAGATAGAATTCGATCGCACTTCGAATCACCTTCGGATCGCCCCCCAGGAACTTTCCGGGGAACGCGCCTTCGAGCATCCGGTCATTCGCCCTCGCCTCGGTGATGAATGCCCGGCCGTAGTTCCGCCCCATGGCTTCCTCGAACTTCAGTCCGCGCGTCCATCCCTTGGACTGCTTGAGGTTCGGCAGCCCGTCGCCCTCGTTGCGGTGCGGGCTGATGTCGATCGAGACGATCTTGATTCCGGCGAAGGAGAGCTCGTCCATCACGCCGCTGCGCATGCCGACCGCTCCGACCACCTCGTACGTGTCGGAGAGGTACTTGAGGAGCGCGAGCTCCTTGCGGCGGTTCCCGACCGACGGCCAGTTCCAGTACTCCCGCAGGGCCGGCCCCTCCCAGACGGCGGGCTCCTCGCCCATCGGAACGATCGTGTGACCGTCCCCGAGCGCCGCCTTGGCCTGCTCGATGATCTGCACCACGCCCTCCGTACCGGTGTCGAGGGCCGGTGCGTTGGCGCCGGCCCGGCCGCTGTGACCGCTGCCCCGGTACACCACGAGCACGTACTTCTTCCCCTTCTCGAAGCCCCCGAAGTCCGGATTCGCCAGGTCCCGCCGGAAGGCCTCGCCCTCTTCCGGGGTGTAGTGCCCGTAGCCACGGGCGAACTCCGTCACCCGGGCGTCCTGGAACGTCACCTCGCCCGTCGGATCCTGATAGTTCGCGGTGCGCTTCTCGACCATGCCCACGGCCCGTGTCAGCTCCTGCACCTGCTCCTTGGTCTCCGCGTTCCCCGTCGCGGACGGCACGGCGCTGTTGACCAGTTTCAGATGGTCGGCGACGAGCGGCCGCTTGAGGTAGGCGGCGAGATCCTCCGACGCGTCGGTCTCGTTGCGACCGAACTTGCTCGGCAGTTGCGTCTCGGTCGTGTACACCACCGTGCGCCCCGACCGGATCAGGTCGTCATGCAGATTGATGATCTGTTCGACCTGGCCCTTGGTGGCTTCGGTGACGTTCCAGATCACCAGGCCGCGGCCCGGATAGGCGACCAGGGCGGCGCGCATGTGGTACATGTCGCCGGAGTTCTCCGCCCTGATGGTGTAAGTCGTCTTCGGAAGCAGCTTCAGACCGTCCGCCGACACGTGGTCACCGGACGCCGTCACCCACAGGTGGGTGTCGGGCGTGATCGACGGGGGAACGACCGCGCTGGCGGACTGTTCCGCGTTCTCCTGCGCTTCCCTGGGCTCCCAGCGCAGACCGCCTCCCTCCTCCTCGGTGTTCCCGCGGACGGTCCACACCTCGGCGAAGCCGCCCGGTCGGGTGACGGCCACCGTGGCCACGGTGGCGGAATCACGCAGCCGCGTCTCCAGCGCGGTGCGGGCCGCTTCTCCGGTGCCGTAGTCGTACGCCAGCCGTTCCAGCCTCCTCGACCCGGGTGCGCCGCCGCCGTCCGTCGGGCCGTACACCTCCCCCTCGATCCGGTCCCGCTTCGGCGGTTGGATCAGCTCCAAGGCGCGGGTGCGCTGAACCGACCACTCGGCCGGGGTCTTCGCCACCGGCAGGGGCACCGTCACGTGGAAGGTCATCAGGACCGAGTAGACGGAATCGCCGTCGCTGCTCGAAGATCCGGCGGCGGTCTGGTCCTCATCGCCCGCATGCCCGGCGACGACCTGATCCTCATCGCCCGGATGTCCGACGACGACCTGGCCCACGTCGCCCAGGACGACCGGCACCGGCTGGTCCGGGTCGATGGGGTCGTGCTCGGTGGCCTGGGGGACGGGCTCCTCGTCCGGGCGCAGGAGTTCCTGGCCGTGTGCGGTGGACTGGACGGTGCCGTGCTCGGTGACCGCCAGGTGGTACCAGTCGCCGGCCCCCTCGACCCTCGGGACGCCGTTCCCCGTGTAGCCGACGCGCGCGGCGACGACCATGCGGGGCTGGTCCCCGCCGGTGAGGTGGACCAGGCCCCCGGCGGCGAAGGCCTCGGGGCGACCGAGGCGCTCCAGCGCCGGGCTGAGGGGCAGACCGTTGGCCTCGGCGAAGGCCCGGCGGGCCGCGAGCGCCTCGTGGAGGGCGAGCAGGGTCCTGTCGGCGTAGGAGGCCTGGCGCTCGGCGCTTCCCTCGGGGCCGGGAGGGCGGTAACCGGAGTTGCAGGAGAGGAAGCGCAGCGGCTCGCCCTGCCACTGGCCGCCTTCGGCCAGCCGCAACAGGGCGCCCGCCATCTCCTCCGGGCTCAGCTCCCTGCCGAGCCAGGTCGGCGCCCCGTCGTGCTGGAGGGTGTGGTAGGCGAGGGTGAAGTACCGGGGATCCGCCGGGAGGTGGCTCAGCGCCTCCAGGACGGCCTGCGCGGCGGGGGTGCCCCGCTCGTTCAGGTCGGCGAGGTAGTGCACCCCGTTGGCGGGGCCGGGCAGGGGCGTGGCGAGCGTCTCGGCGACGGCGTCGGAGGTGGAGCCGCGGCTGATCGTCTGCCCCTCGGGGTGCAGGACCGAGTACAGCACCCGGTGGTTGCTCACCGACTGGACGACGGTGGTCTCGCTGATCGGGATCTCCATCTCGATCGGGACGAGGCCCTTCACGGTCTCGGTCCGGTCGCCGTCCCGGAAGGTCAGCTGGACCTCGGCCTGGCCGACGTAGCGGGCGGCCGGGGTGGGGATCTTGGCGTTGGCCACGGTCTTCCCGGAGGAGCCCGCGGAGGGCCCCTCACGCCACCGGTGGCCGCCCCCGCCGACGACGCCGACGGTGAACTCGGCGGCGCCCTTGGTGCCGAACTTGGCGCCGAGCTGGCCCTGGGCGTTCCACCGCCGCCAGTCGAGGCGGGTGTGCCGCCCGCCGCTGGTGACGTCGTTGGCCGGGCTGAAGGCGGCCGCCTGGTTGTCGCTGTGGTACTCCAGCTGGACGATCGAGATGGTGGCGCTGATGCCGGCGTCGTCGACGAACAGGCGCTTGCCGGCCGACGGGGTCTCGATGGTCCGGCCGTCCTGCACCACCGCGTCGCGGCGCGGGGCGTTCGGGTGCTCCTCCGACGGCGCCAGGATCTCCCGGCCCCGGACGACCGACCCGAACAGGGCGGACAACTGCGCGTGGCTGTGGGTGTTCCGGGCGACGGACTCCAGCCAGGACCACGTCCCCTCGCGGAAGAAGCGCTCACCGAACACGGTCAGCAGGTCCCGCACGCCGGAGGTGTCGTCGAGCCAGCGCACGACGCCGGTGTCGTGCAACCCGTTGGTGAACACCGATGCCGGCGGCCGCCGGACGACCTGCGTCGCGGACGGCACGGCCGGGGGGATCGGGGGCAACTGCCGGTTCGGATCGTCCGGGCGCGGCGGCCGGACGGGCTCGCCCCGGCCGGACTCCAGCAGCACGTCGGCGTGGATCCGCGTCTCCACGACCGTCCGCCGGTACAGGCCGACGCGGGCGAGGCGGTCCCCGGTCCTGACCAGCTCCCGGTTGAGGGCCTGGAACTTGGACGGAGCGGCGCTGCCGCCGGCCTCCTGCCGCTCCCTGTCCTGCCGCCGGAACATCTGCTCCCGTGCCTCGCGGCTGGGGCGGATCTTGTGCGGGGAGGCCAGGCTCACCGCCGGCTTGCGCTCGAACTCGACCTTCAGCACCACGTCCGCGCGGTAGGACCGGCCGTCCGTCACCTTGCTCTTGACGGCCGTCCCGCTGGCGGTGCTGGCGCTGCCGTGCTCAAGCCGGTCGACGCCCCACGCCCCGGTGACGCTGCCGCCGCCGACGAACGCCGCCCCCGTGGGCAGGACGTCGGTGGTGGCGAGCAGGCTACCGGTGATCGCGGTGCCCTGGCCGCCGCCGGTGTTGGTCCCGCCGTCGGAGCTGGTGAGCGAGGTCTGGGCGCCGTGGCCGATGTTGAACTCGACCACCGGTGCCGGACCGGTCGGGGTCAGTTCCCGTACCTCGGCGGTGATCCACGCCCGGCTGCGGCCGTGCTTCACCACGATGGGGTGGCCGGCCATCACCGACTTGAGGTCGGTGTGCAGCCGGTCGAAGTCCAGCTCGGCGAGCAGCTTCCGCTGCATGCCGGGCCAGTCCTTGCCCAGGAAGCCCGCGGCCCTGCGGCCCAGGTCCTGGACGACCTCGTGGACCGTCCCCTCCCGGCCCAGCCCCCGGTAGACGGCGGTGACGACGTCGGAGGAGCCGAGCCGGTGGCTCGGCAGTTGCCGCACGGGCGCGGCCGGATCAATGGTGCGGTGCGGCGCGGCCACCACGGCCGGCACCGGAACGGTCAGGTCGTCAAGCCTCGCCGACCGCTTCGACGGCTCGAACGAGACGGTGAACTCGGCGGTGGAGTCGGAGAGTCGGGCCAACTCCGTGGCCTTGGCCCGGCTGTTGGTGCCGCCGGTGCGGTCGATCGAGAGCCCCTTGACGAAGTCCCGGGTGTGCGAGGCCTCCCCGGCGAGGTCGACGTGCGGGACGGAACCCCCGAGCTTGAGCCGGAACCGGAACCGGGTGCGCAGGTCGGAGGTGGTGCCGGTGGTGGTGCGCTGCTGGCTGCCGACCTCGAACTCGAAGCCGGTGACCAGCGTCTCCCTCGGCCGGGGGTTGATCAGCTCGGCCGCCACCACGACCGTTCCCTTCCACCCGTCGAGGTCGACCGGGATCCGGATCCGCTCGCCCCGGCTCAGCCGGGACAGCGCGGCCTTGAGGCCGTACGGGTCGACCGCCCTGGCGAGCCGCGCCAGGACGCGCTCGGGCACCGGGTGGCCGGACTGCCGTTCGAGCGTCTCCCTGATCTGCCTCAGCACGGCGGTGTCGCCCCTGCCGAGGCTCAGCACCACGTCGGACTGGCCGAGCCGGGTGACCGTCCGCTGCGTGGCCACCTGCTCCGCGGCCACCTGCTCCGCGACCTCCTGGTGCGGGGCCGAGGGAGCCGTGAAGCCGTTCCGGTCGTGCTCGCCGACCTGGCGCAGCGCCGTGTGCACCTGCTCCAGGCTCAGTTCGGCGGAGAGCGGGACCGAACCGCGACGCTCCCCGTTGACCGTCACGTCCAGGGTGATCTCCGTCCGGAACAGCTCCTGCGCACTGCCGTACTTGCCGTTCGCGTAGCTCTTGCTGGACTCCCCGCCGCGCCACCCGTCGCGGACCCGCGACTCCACGGAGGCCGTGACGTTGCCCTGCATGGTGTCCTTGAAGGGCTTGCCCGCGGCGTCCAGCACCTCCCGGGTGTGCACCGGGCCCTTGCCGCCGCCCTGGCCCTGCACGGTCTTCGTGTCGGAGCGCAGGTGACGCGACGAGTCGAAGGTGCTGCTCTCGCGGATCGGGTTGAGCTCGGCGTTGCTCTGGGGCCGCACGTGGTCGATCCGGGTGACCCGGGCCGTGACGGAGACGTGCATCTTCTCCAACGGGCCGAGGGTGACCTCGGGACCGCGCAGTTCGGATCCGCGCGACATCCCGACCAGGTGGGCGCTGACGGCGGCGTGCGAGTAGGCCTGCAGGATGTCCTCGCGCACCGCCGACCAGCCCTGCTCGCCGCCGAACACCTCCCGGCCGATCCGGTCGAGTTCGGCGTGCAGCGGGGCGACGCTGCGCAGGTCCCGGACGGTGGCGGTGTCGGGTAGCCCCTGCCAGAACTCGTCCCGGGGGGCCAGGACTTCGTCTCCCACCGCGTGGGCGTGCTCGGGGGGCGTGAGCTGCTGGGCGGCGGTGAACACGGGCGGCTGCGTGCCGGGCACGACCTCCTCGACCGGGGTGACGAGGGTCGCCTCGGCCTGGTCGATCACCACCCGGAAACCCAGATCGACGTGGGCGTCCTGGTCGGCGGGCTGGGCCAGCCTGCTCCGCCAGCCGAAGGTGACGGTCAGGTCGGCCGCCCCCTCGAAGAGCACCGCCGGGTTCTTGACCTTGGTACCGAGCCCCAGGTCGTCACCGGAGCCGTGGAGCTCGACGTCGTCCCGGCCGGCCCGGCCGCCCAGCCCGCCCCCGGCACCGCCGTTCTTGGCGATCCAGTTGCCGACCGAGGACGGCAGCGTCTGCCAGTCCTTGCTGCCGGTCTTCTGCTCGACGTGCGAACGGGTCGTCGCGGTGGCGATGTTGAACTCGGTGCTCGGCAGGGTGTGGACCTGCTGCATCCGGGAGACGGTCCCGCCGCCGATGGTGATCACCGCGGCGGGCCCGGTCAGGCTGTCGTCGACGATGGTCAGCTTCTGGCCGGACATCACCCCCTTCAGCTCCTGGTGCAGGGTGCCGAGGTCGAGTTCCTCCAGCAGCCTGCGCTTGAGGGCGGGCCAGCGGCCTTCGAAGTACTGCTCGGCCTGGCCCTCGAAGCCCGCCACGAACGTGGCCAGGGCCGCCGCGCCGTGCCCGGCCGGCGCGACGGGCTGGTTCACCGGGGCGAGCTCGATGTCGCCCGCGGCGTTCGGCACGGGCGCCGGCGGGCGGGCGGTCGTCCAGACGTCGGTCACGATGTGCGAGCCGGCCAGCCGCAGGTTCTCGGCGGTCTCCCGCGGCACCGTGAAGTGGGCCTGGGCCACCTGGGGCGCGTTCGCGGTCTCCCGCTCCGGCACGGCGACCTGCCCGGTGAAGTCGAGGTCGATCGGTCGCGGCACCTTCCACGGGCCGGGCGCGCCCTGGAGGCGGGCGTCCAGGAACTCCACCCGCACGTTGAACAGGGTGTTGAACAGCGCCGCCGGCTCGACGGTCTTGCCCCGGGCCAGCGTCCTGCTGGCCTCGGCGGTGGCACTGCCGTGCAGCCAGCCGTGCTGATAGCCGAGCGTCTCGGTGAGATCCCCCGAGCTGCCGAACTTCGCCTTGAACTGCACGCCGAGGTTGACCTGCGTCAGCCCGTCGGAGGTGACGCCGATCATGCTCTGCTGCTCCGAGCCGTACTCGAACTCGAAGCCGGACACCGTCTTGACGTACGTGCCCTCCCCGGCACTGCCGGTGATCCGGACCGTGCCGGACCACTGGCCCGCCTGGAAGTCCACCTCCCGGACATCGCCCCGGGACAGCGCGGACACCGTCGGCCGCAGCACCTCGCCGCCGAACAGGCTGTTCGCCAGCGTCCGCGCGGCATCCCGGTCCCCGTGCAGCGCCTCGGCGAACCGGTCGGTGAGCTGGTTCAGAATCCGCACGTCGTCGTGGTTCAGAGCGACCAGGACGTCGTACGCGGCCAACCCGCGCTCGCCGACGCGGGCCGGCGGTAGCGGGGCGGGCGGCGGCGGAGGCTGCACCTCTTGCTGCTGCTGTTGCTCCAGCTGCTGTTGCTGTTGCTGTTGCTGTTGATCCTGTTGCTGCTGCGAACTCTGCGTGACCTCATGGGAGTTCGCTACCGTCAGCGACTCTTCGGTGATCCCCTCAGTGGTCCCCTCAGTGGTCCCCTCAGTGGTCTCCTCGGTGTGCGAGGAGGTCTGCTGGAGCGCAGCCCCCTCATCGTCCGTGGTCAGCGGCAGGTCGCTCTCTTCGGCGACCACCGATTCCTGCGTGGTGGACTCGTCGTGGGAGACGGTGTGGTCGACGGCCTGCTCTACCGACTCGGTCTCGGAGACGACGTGGGAGGTGTCCTGCGACACGACCGCCGTCTCCTCGGGCACGACGATGTGCTGTTCCTCGCCCCTTCCGTCCATGAACTCCCGGAAGCCCTGGAACATCTCCTCTACGCGCTGCTCCTCGGCCCTCGCCTCCATGAACTCCTGGAAGACCTGGTACATCTCCTCCTCGGCCCGGGCCCGGCTGACCTGGTTCGAGGGCCGCGCCTGGACGGACTGCGGATCGGGCCCGTAGAGCTGCTCCAACAACGGCAGCAGCTCGGGCTCGTTCTCACGGACCCAGTCGGAACCGTTGTTGCGGGGCTTCCCGGTCTGCGGATCGTTCCCGTGGTTCGTCCCGAGATACGTATTGCTCAACTGAGCGAAGAACTCATGCACATCCGCCGACGAATAGTTGCCGACCAGCTCACCCGCAGCATTGCGCCGCGATCCATCGGGCCAGACCGTCACGGACTCCTCACCGAACAGATCAGCCAGACCGTCCGCGAGACGCTTCCCCCGGTACGCCTCCTCGACCAGCGCCCTCTTCTCACGACTCAGCCCGAACTCCAGGATCGCGTGCGCGAGTTCATGAGTCGCCGAGGAATACCCCTCAGGCTGCGTGGCATGCGGCCCCACCGACGTCCGCTCGCCGAGCAGGTTCTCCTCGGGGATCGCCACCACAAGCTCGTCGTTCGCCCCCCGCAGCTCGTCAAACCCACGCCCGTTGCCCGCCTCACCGCCGGCCACCAGCCCGCGAAGCTTCTCGAAACCCGCCACCCCGGTCAACGGCACATCACGCGGCACCACCACCACGCGCACACCCGCCGCCACCAGCCTGGCCGCAACCTCCTTGTCCTGCAACATCCGCGCGACCTGCAACTCAGCCTCACGCCGCGAAGCAACCGGCTGATGCACACGGGGATCGACATCGATCACCAACCGCGCCGCCGCCTGCGCAAAGTCCTCCGCCGACAACTCCGACCGCAGACCCTCCACAAAAGCGGTATCGGCCGCGAGCTCCCGCCGGGCCTCCGGACCAAGGTGCTCCAACGCCTGCACCCGCTCATGCAACGGCCCCGGAACCGGCATCCCACCACCATGCTCCACCGCCAGCGGATTCACCACCACCGACTCCTCCGACACCCCCGACGGCGCCGGCCGAAGCCTCTTCCCCGCCTGATCCTCCGGCTCCGAGTCACTGTTGTGCTCAAGCGGCCGCTTCGGAGCCCCATCGCCCTCCTGGGCGCTGGCGGCAGCCGGTGCCTCTTCCGGAGCGGGGACAGGACTCAGCGGGGAGTAGTGACTGTCGGAGAGGAACAGGGACACATCCCTGTTGCCCTCGGGGGCACCGGGTACCGGCGCCAAGGAGTGCCAGTTGACCCCGTCGAAGATGTGCAGCCGCACCCCCAGCGCCGAGGCGACGATCGACGGGATCAGATCACCGTTCGACCCGGCCCACCACCCCCTCGTCTTGACCATCCAGCCGAGATCATCGGGCTTCGCCCCGTGCGTCTGCGCGAACGCGGTGACCAGCTCCATGTTGTGGCCGATCCACCTGGAGACGCGGTTGCGCAGCATCGCCGCGTTCTGAGGGCTGACGGCCGTGTCCATAACGTGGTTGACGGAGTGGTAGAGACAGTCCCCGTCGCGGGGCACCTCGTGGATCTGGTAGCCCATCTCGTACAGGTACGCGCCGTCGTGGAGGCTACGGTGGTACGACTGCAGTTCGGGCAACAGGGGCAGCCCCTCCTCGGCCATCCTCCGGTACACCTGCCACGGGGGGTTGTCGGCGTACCGCGGCCCGTCGGCGAAGACCTCGTCGAACTTGCCCAGGTAATCCTCCACCGCCCGTCCGCCGCCCGAGGCCGTCACGACCTCCTGGCGCAGCTTGCCGTACCGGTTCCGCAGGTGCTGGACGCGGTTGGCGGCGAACTGCCCGGCGTCGAGCGGCCGGTCACCCGAAAGCCCCAGCTGCTCCCGGATCTTGGCCACAGCGTCGTACCCGAAGCCGCGTTCCTGGCCGTAGACGTCGACGGGCTTGCGCCACCGGAGGATGTCGCCCCTCAGGTGGAAACCGTGGTTGGGCTTGGCCTGCGGCTGGTTGCCCTTGCCGCCCCCACCCGACTGCTTCTTCTCCTTGCCCTTACCGCCCGCCCCCGACTGCTTGGAGGCGCCGTGCTTCTCGTCGTACGGGATGGTGTACCGGCCGGACGCGGTGGGCGGGGTGGGGATCACCACACGCTCGTAGCCCGGCGCCATGCCTCCGGCCTTGGTCTTGCCTGCGTCCTGCTCGTGCCACTTCTCCATCCGCTCCCGTCCGCTGGAGCCCTTCTCCTCCAGGTACGTGACCTTGTGGCCGAGCAGCGCGGCGGCTTCCAGGTTTCCGGAGCGGGTCCCCAGGTGGTTCATGTCGTAGTGGCGGTTGAGGAAGTCGTACAGCCTCAACTGCCCGGTCCTGAGGTTCTCCGTCCAGACCGAGGGGTCCGATCCACCGTCCTTCCAGAAGCCGGTGACGTGGTGGATGGTGTCGATCCCGAGCTCCGCGCGCATCTCCGCGACCAACTCGTTCCACTTGTTCTGCCGAGAAGGATGGGGGTCACCGGTGATGAGCACCATGCCCTGCTCACGGGCGACCTCCCGCAGGATCTGCCGCACGCCCTGGAAGCTCGTGTCGTGCTCCATCCGGCCACCCAGGTCGGCCCACTGCGTGGCCTTGCCGGTGAAACGGGACCAGAGCACCAAGACCTTCGAACCCCGGGCAGGCAGCGTGATCCCACGGCCCGTCAGCCAGTCGGCGATCCGCTGATCGTGCGCAGGAGTCATCTTCCAGGCGTCGCGGACGGTCTGGCGCAGTTCGTCCGAGAACACCTTGGCGACCTTGTCAGTACCGAACGTGACGCTCTTGACCGCCGCCTCCTGGTCCTGCTCGGAAAGCACCTCCCAGTCCTCGGCCACGATGCGGCGGGCCTCCGCGTCCATCACCTCGTAGAGGCGGCCCGTCTCCATGGTCGGCACCTCCACGGTGTGGATGCGATCCCCGTCGATCCCGATGGAACGGTAGAAGGCCTCGATCTCCTGGGACTTGTCCTTGGGATTGACGGCATGACCCTCCGCCGTCCGCGGCCCCCGCGCGATCAGAACATGCAGATTCGGGTCGTTCAGCAGCGCCACCGAGATCCCGAACTGGTCACCGGACGAATAGCCCGGCTGCTTGATGAGCCGCTTGTGCTCCGCCGGCAGGTTGTCCTCATGGATGTTCGCCCTCGGCGCGACGTCGAGCGGGCTACCCTCGTGCGAGCCGATCCCGAGCGGAGCCGACACCGGGTCCACCCAGACATGCTCACGGTCATGCACCGCCGCCAACGACCAGGCCTCATCCCAGGTCCGACCATGCGTAGCAGCCGGGTCCAGGTGCCCCACCACCGACGAGATCAGCTGCAAGTGCCGCTCACGCAGACCACCCTGCCGCAACCCCTCCGGCGCCGGAGCCCGGTGGTCACCCAGCAAACTCCCCTCGACCGCCGGACGGTGCGGCAGACCCGAAGCCCGGTACTCGTCCCGCAGACCGATCTGGTGGCCCAACTCGTGCGCGTAGTCGATCGGATCGGCGTCCAGCCACCAGGACCTCTGATCCATCTCCCGGCCCCGCGAGACCAGGTCCACCGTCAGATGCGCCCGCTCACCCGGCCTGGCCGGCAACACCGTGACATGCATCCGGTCACCATTGGCCAACCGGTAACCGGGCGCGTTGAGATACTCCTCCACACCCCGAACGACCTTGTCCCACACCAGAGCCGTGTTGTGCCCCCGACCACCCTCGACGAAGTCGATCCGCACCGTCAGATCAGTGACCGGACCCTCGTGATCGAACCGACGCGCCTCGAACGACGAATGAACGACGAAACGCGGCGTCCGATCCAACACCATCCGCGGCGCCGGAACGGGCGACTCCACGGACTCGTGGACGACCACCGATTCCTGCGGCATGGACTCCTCGTGGGAGACGGTGTGCCGCTCCTCTCCGGTCGCTTCCATGAACTCACGGAAACCCTCGTACATCTCCTCCTCGGCCCGGGCCCTGCTGACCTGGTTCGAAGGCCGCGCCTGGACGGACTGCGGGTCGGTGCCGTAGAGCTGCTCCAGCAGCGGCAGCAGTTCGGGCTCGTTCTCACGGACCCAGTCGGAACCGTTGTTGCGGGGCTTCCCGGTCTGCGGATCGTTCCCGTGGTTCGTCCCGAGATACGTGTTGCTCAACTGAGCGAAGAACTCGTGGACATCGGCCGACGAGTAGTTGCCGACCAGCTCACCCGCAGCATTGCGCCGCGATCCATCGGGCCAGACCGTCACGGACTCGTCACCGAACAGATCAGCCAGACCGTCCGCGAGACGCTTCCCCCGGTACGCCTCCTCGACCAGCGCCCTCTTCTCACGACTCAGCCCGAACTCCAGGATCGCGTGCGCGAGTTCATGAGTCGCCGAGGAATACCCCTCAGGCTGCGTGGCATGCGGCCCCACCGACGTCCGCTCGCCGAGCAGGTTCTCCTCGGGGATCGCCACCACAAGCTCGTCGTTCGCCCCCCGCAGCTCGTCAAACCCACGCCCGTTGCCCGCCTCACCGCCGGCCACCAGCCCGCGAAGCCGCTCGAAACCCGCAACACCGGTCAACGGCACATCACGCGGCACCACCACCACGCGCAGACCAGCCGCCACCAGCCTGGCCGCAACCTCCTTGTCCTGCAACATCCGCGCGACCTGCAACTCAGCCTCACGCCGCGAAGCAACCGGCTGATGCACACGGGGATCGATGTCGATCACCAACCGCGCCGCCGCCTGCGCAAAGTCCTCCGCCGACAACTCCGACCGCAGACTCGCCACGAACACCGTGTCCGCCGCGAGCTCCCGCCGGGCCTCCGGACCAAGGTGCTCCAACGCCTGCACCCGCTCATGCAACGGCCCCGGAACCGGCATACCACCACCGTGCTCCACCGCCAGCGGATTCACCATGACGGAACCCTCCGACACCCCCGAAGGCGCCGGCCGAAGCCTCTTCTCCGCCGAATCCTCCGGCTCCGAGTCACTGTTGTGCTCAAGCGGCCGCTTCGGGGCCCCATCGCCCTCCTGGGTGCTGGCGGCAGCCGGTGCCTCTTCCGGAGCGGGGACAGGACTCAGCGGGGAGTAGTGGCTCTCGGAGAGGAACAGGGACACATCCCTGTTGCCCTCGGGGGCACCGGGTACCGGCGCCAAGGAGTGCCAGTTGACCCCGTCGAAGATGTGCAGCCGCACCCCCAGGGCCGAGGCGACGATCGACGGGATCAGGTCCCCGTTGGACCCGGCCCACCACCCCCTCGTCTTGACCATCCAGCCGAGATCATCGGGCTTCGCCCCGTGCGTCTGCGCGAACGCGGTGACCAGGTCGCGGTTCTCGCCGATCCACCTCGTTACGCGGTTGCGCAGCGTCGTCACACCCTGCGGGCTGACGGCATTCCCCAGCTGATGGTTGACGGAGTGGTAGAGACAGTCGCCGTCGCGGGGCACCTCGTGGGTCTGGTAGCCCAGCCGGTACAGGTCAGAGCGGTCGCGGAGGCTGCGGTGGTACGACTGCAGGTCGGGCAACAGGGGCAGCCCGTCCGCGGCCATCCTCCGGTACACCTGCCAAGGGGTGTTGTCGGCGTACCGCGGCCTGTCCGCGAAGAAGACCTCGTCGAACGTGCCCAGGTACTTCTCCACCTCCGGTCCGCCGCCCGAGTACGTCACGACGTCGCGGCGCAGCTTCTCGTACCGGTTCCGCAGGTGCTGGACGCGGTCGGTGGCGAACTGCCCGGCGTCGAGCGGCCGGTCACCCGAAAGCCCCAGCTGCTCCCGGAGCTTGGCCAGCGCCTCGTACCCGAAACCCCGTTCCTTGCCGTAGACCGCCGCCGGCTTGCGCCACAGGAGGGTCCCGCCCGGCGGCTGGAAACCGTGGTCGACCATGCCCGGCGGCTGGAAGCCCTTGCCCTTGCCCTTGCCGACCGGCGCGAGACCGTTGCCTCGCTCGCCCGCCGACAGGTGGCCGCCGTGCTTCTGGTCGAACGGGACGGTGAACCGGCCGGACGCCGTGGGCGGGGTCGGGATCACCACCCGCTCGTAGCCCGGCGCCTTGCCTCCGAGTCTGGTCTTGTCAGCGTCGTTCGCGTGCCACTTCTCCATCCGCTCCCGTCCGCTGGAGCCCTTCTCCTCCAGGTACGTGACCTTGTGGCCGAGCAGTGCGGCGGCTTCCAGGTTGCCGGAGCGGGCCCCGAGGTGGTTCATGTCGTACTGGCGGTTGAGGAAGTCGTACAGCCTCAGCTGCCCGGTCCTGAGGTTCTCCGTCCAGACGGACGGGTCCGATCCACCGTCCCTCCAGAAGCCGGTGACGTGGTGGATGGTGCCGATCCCGAGCTCCTCGCGCATCTGCGCGACCAGCTCGTTCCACTTGTTCTGCCGAGAAGGATGGGGATCGCCGGTGATGAGCACCATGCCCTGCTCACGGGCGACCTCCCGCAGGATCTGCCGCACGCCTTGGAAACTGGTGTCGTGCTCCATCCGGCCGCCCAAGTCGGCCCACTGCGTGGCCTTGCCGGTGAAACGGGACCAGAGCACCAAGACCTTCGAACCCGGGGCAGGCAGCGTGATCCCACGGCCCGTCAGCCAGTCGGCGATCCGCTGATCGTGCGCGGGGGTCATCTTCCAGGCGTCGCGGACGGTCTGGCGCAGTTCGTCCGAGAACACCTTGGCGACCTTGTCGGTACCGAACGTGACGCTCTTGACCGCCGCTTCCTGGTCCTGCTCGGAGAGAACTGCCCAGTCCTCGGCCACGATGCGGCGGGCCTCCGCGTCCATCTCGTCGTAGAGGCGGCCCGTCTCCATGGTCGATACGTCCACGGTGTGGATGCGGTCCGCGGAGATCCCTATGGAGTGGTAGAAGGCCTCGATCTCTTGGGACTTGTCCTTGGGGTTGACGGCGCGACCCTCCGCCGTGCGCGGCCCCCGCGCGATCAGGACGTGCAGGTTCGGGTCGTTCAGCAGCGCCACCGAGATGCCGAACTGGTCACCGGAGGAGTAACCCGGCTGCTTGATGAGCCGCGGGTGTTCCGGCGGCAGGTTGTCCTCGTGGATGTTCGCCCTCGGAGCGACGTCCAACGGGCCACCCTCGTGCGAGCCGGTCCCGTGCGGGGCCGAAACCGGGTCCACCCAGACATGCTCACGGTCATGCGGCGACGCCAACTCCCGCGCCTCGTCCCAGGTCCGACCGTGCGAACCGCCTCCGGTCGGCACATCGAGGTGCCCCACGACCGACGAGATCAGCTGAAGATGCCGCTCCCGCAACCCGCCCTGCCGCAGACCATCCGGGGCGGGGGCCCGGTGGTCGCCGAACAGGCTGCCCTCAACGGCCGGACGGTGCGGCAGACCCGCAGTCCGGTACTCGTCCCGCAGACCCAGCTGGTGGCCCAACTCGTGCGCGTAGTCGATCGGATCCGCGTCCAGCCACCAGGACTTCTGGTCCATCTCCCGGCTCCGCGGCACGAGATCCACCGTCAGGTGTGCCTGCTCACCCAGCCTGGCGGGCATCACCGTCACATGCATCCGGTCGCCGTTGGCCAACCGGTAACCGGGCGCGTTGAGGTACTCCTCCACACCCTGAACGACCTTATCCCACACCAGAGCGGTGTTGTGCCCCCGACCACCCTCGACGAAGTCGATCCGCACCGTCAGATCAGTGACCGGACCCTCGTGATCGAACCGACGCGCCTCGAACGAGGAATGCACGACGAAACGCGGCGTCCGATCCAGCACCATCCGCGGCGCCGGAACGAGCGGCTCCACGGACTCGTGGACGACCACCGTCTGGTCGGGCTCGTGGACGACCGCCTCGTCGTCGGGCCGGGGCCGCAGCGTGAGGTCGGACGGGGCCTCGGTGCGCGGCGGCGGTGCGGGCTGCTCCTCGGTCCGGTCGGTCCGGGTGGTGGCGCCGGTCAGCGCCGTCTCGATGGACTCGGGGAGGTCGTCCTGCCGGGGGCGTTCGTGCGAATCCGTGCGGTCACCCGAGCCCTCCGGGGTGTCGGGGCGAGCGGTCGTCCGGACCAGCGCGAGCTGCTCCTCGGCGGCCGCGGCCTCCTCCTCCCGGCGGCGGGCGAAGGCGTCCTCGTGGCCGCGTTCGTGGGCGCGCCAGCCGGCCGCGTCCAGGTGGGCGAGCTTCCACAGTTCGCGGTACCGCTCGAAGAACTCGTCGCCGTACTCGCGCTTGAGGAAGGCGATCACGTCGTCGGTGAGGACGTGCGGCGCCGCCCGGTCCTCGAACCCCGCCGCGGCGTCGTGCAGGGCGGGCGCGGCCTCGGCCTCGAAGGCGGCGTGCTCGGCCAGCTCCTCGGTGAGCTCCCGGTGCCGTCCCTCCCACTCCTCCTGCCGGACCTTCAGGTCCTCGGGCTTGCCGAACACCTCGTCGAAGGCCGCGGCGATCCGGTCGCTGTGCCCCTCCTTCAGGCGGCCGATGCCGTGCCCGGTGAGGCCGCCGTGCTCCTGGGCGGCCTTCTCGGCGGCCTCCTCGGCGGCGCGGCGGGCCGCGAGGCGGGCGGCCTGGTGGGTGAGCCGGTCGTGGACGGCGCCGGTGCCGGTGAGCTCGTCGAGCTCCCGCCCGAACGCCTCGGTGTCCTCGGTGTTCCGGTTGAGGTGGTCGGCGACCAGCCGGTCGACGTCCCGGGCCAGTTCGCGGGTGACGGTGCCACGGGCCTGCTGGACGTCGTGCTCGGTCGCCCCGAAGGCGGTGGCCCGGTCCTTGCGCTCGGCGCCGGCGTCCGCGTTCCAGGATTCGGTCGCCTTCTCCGCCTCCGTGGCGGCGCGCCGGATCGCCGCCTCGCGGACCGCCTGGACGGCGAACTCGTGCGGCAGGCCCTGGGCGCGGCCGGCCAGCGCCAGGCCGAAGAGGTCCGCGGCCTGGGTGCGCTCGCGGCGCGGTCCGGCGGCCGTGTCGACGGGGCCGGCGACCTCCTCGAAGTCGGTGCCGAGGCGGTCCCGCAGCTGTTCCCTGATCAGGGTCACGCTGTCGGGTGACAGCTCGGGGCGCTCCGTCACCCCGGCGGCGGCGAGCAGCTCCCGGTCGGCCGGGGAGAGGCGGTCGTACCAGTCGGCGGTGGCCCGCTCGACCAGGTGCTCCGCCTGGGCGAGCGCGGTCTCGTGGTCGGCGCGGAAGTCGAGCTCGCCGCGCAGGTGCTCGGTGAGCCGGTTCAGGGCGTGCTGGGCCTGCGCGTTGCCCGCGCCGGTGAGGTCCTCCGGGCGGGCGTAGATCCGGGCCACCTCGGCCTCGGCCCGGGCGCTGAAGCCGCCCCGCGCCTCGCTGCGGATCAGGTCCCGGGTCACCGCCGGGAGGTCGGCGTGCGAAACGGTGGCGGGGCCGTCGCCGAGGGCGCGCGGCGGGGCGCTCCACTCGGTCACCGTCCGGTCGAAGCGCTCCATCGCCACCCGGACGGCCGCCTCGCGGACCGCGGCGAGGTGGGTGAGGCCGTCGAGGCCGGCGAGGATCTGCTCGCGGTCCTGCGGCCGGGCCGTCAGCTCCTGGTACATCAGGTCCTTGGCGCGCTTCCACACCGCCGTGGGCAGGCCCGGCGGCGCGTCGTCGGGGAAGCGGACGGGCCCCTCGGTGAAGGCCTCGCGGAGCAGTTCCTCGGCCTGCGCGTCATGGACGTGGCCGCTGCCGTCCGGGTCCTGGCGCAGCTTGTCGGCCGCCTCGGCGAGCTTGGCGTCGTAGGCGTCCTGGAGGTCCCGCTGGGCCTGGCGCCACTGCTCCTCGCGCCGGCCGTCCTCGTCGGCGCGGACGTGTTCGGGCGCGTCGGTGTAGTGGTAGGCCGGTGGCGGTTCCTGTCCTGGGGCCGGCTGTCCGTGCTCCTGCGCGGATTTCGCCGCGTCGCCGAAGACCGCGGCCTCCGCCATGTCCGTGTGCTTGGGGCCCGACGTGTAGTGCTCCGGCAGCGGCGAGGGGTACGAGCGCACCAGCGGCTCGCCGGCCTCGACGCGCGCCCGGCCCTCCTCGGACGCGGGGTTGACGTACTCGTACCAGTTCCCGCCGCCCTCGACGACCGGCTTGCCGTCCCGGCCGAAGCCGACCTTCGCGGCGACCACGACGTGACCCGTACCGGGGCCCTCCTTCATCGCGGTCGGGGAGTCGAACCCCGGCACCACCCAGACCGGACCGTCGGCCGCCACCGCCTTGACGTCGGCGAGCTTCGGGTCCGCCCAGACGTGCTCCATCACCTCCTGGACGTACCGGGAGTTGAGCGGCCCGTTCAGGTCGCAGGCGACGAACTCGATCGTGCGCCGGTCCCCGCCGAGGTGCCCGGTCTGGGCGAGCCCGCGCACGACGGAGGCCAGCTTCTCCACCGACAGCTCGCGGCCGTTGTGCATCGGCATCCCGTGCTCGTTGGTGTGGATCACCAGGGCGAAGCGGGACGGGTCGAGGGGCAGGCGCTCCAGGGCCTTCAACGTCTCCTGGGACGGCCTGTCACCGAGCACCCAGCCGGGCTGCCGCTCCGGGCTGGCGGACGGCAGGTGGTGGCCGTGCTCCTTCGGGGCGTTGGACTCGTCGACCTCCAGGTACTGCAGTTCCTCGTTGCGGGCGTGGGTGTTCTGGTTCTCGTGGGTGCTCTGGTTCTCGGGGGTGTTCTGCTGCTCGGGGGTCTTCTGGTTCTCGTGGGAGTTCTGGCTCCCCCGGGGGTTCTGCTGCTCGGGGGTCTTCGGGTTGTCGCGGGTGTTCTCGTTCCCCCGGGGGTTCTGCTGCTCGGGGGTCTTCGGGTTCTCCCGGGTGTTCTCGTTCCCCCGGGGGTTCTCGTTCCCCCGGGGGTTCTCGTTGTCGCGAGTGTTCTCGTTCCCCCGGGGGTTCTGCTGCTCCCGGGGGTTCGGCTGCTCGTGCCCGCCGGTCACCGGGACGTGGGCGGGGGCAGGGACGTTGGATTCGGACGTCGTGGCGGGCGCGGGCACCGTCTCGTGCGCCGGGGGTTGCTGCGTCGACTTCTGCCCCTGCTCGTGCGAGCCGCCGCCGGACGTCGGTACCTTGGCCGGCGGCTCGGGCTTGTTCGACGTCTCCTCGGGGGCCTTGGCCTCCGTCTTGGCCGGAGCGTCCTTGGTCTGCCGCTCCCCCGTCGTGGACGGCTGCGACTTGGAGCCGTCGGAACTGGTGGGCAAGTCCTTCGGTTGGGTGGCGTGCTCGAAGTTCCCCTCCGCCGCCAGCCGCGCCTCGCGGGCCTTGGGCCCCTCCGGCCGGGGGATCAGCAGCGAGGTCGGGTGCCCCATCAGGGTGGACGCGATGGCCAGCAGGGTTCGCGGGTGCCCCAGGCCGTAGTACTTGTCGTCGCTGCTGTTCCTGGACTCCTCGTCCCACGCGCGGATCTTGTCCTGGAAGCGGAGCCGGGCCGGGCCGGTGAGGGTGTGCCCGGCGTGGCCGATCGCGCCCATGGCGACGCCGGCGAAGAAGGTCTCGGCGGTGACCGAGAACGAGCCGTCGCCGAAGATCGAGTTGTAGGTGCCCTCGGTCAGGATGTTCTGGACGCCGCCCTTGAGGTAGCCGCCGATGCCCTCGCCGAACTTGTAGAGCATCTGCAGTCCGGTCTGCGGCCGCAGACCGTCCATCAGGTGGAGCGTCCGGTCCGCGAGGTCCTTGACGGCCTGGTGCTCACCGCCCTTGCCGGCGTCCTTGACCGCCGCGTCCAGGAGCTTGCGGACGGTCCCGAGGTCCACGGCGTAGCGGGCGCCGCTGCCGGCGATCGTCTCGGCGACCTTCCGCCCGGCCTCGTTCGCCAGGTCCTTGGAGATGCCCAGGCTCCCGAGCTGCTCCTCGAAGGACTTGCCCATCTCCTGGGTGAACTTCTCGACGTTGGACAGCTTCTTCTCGGCGGCCTTGACCGCGTCCTCCGCCGCGTCCTTGCCTGCGGTCTTGGCCGCACCCTCCGCCGCGTCCTTGGCCGTGGTCTTGGCCGCGCCCCCCGCCGCACCCTCCGCCGCGCCCTTGGCCGCGTCCTTGCCCGCGGTCTTGGCCGCACCCTCCGCCGCGTCCTTGGCCGCGCCCTTGGCCGTCGTCTTCGTCGCACCCTCCACGGCGTCCTTCGCCGTGGTCTTGGCCGCACCCTCCGCCGCACCCTTGGCCGTGGTCTTCGTCGCGCCCTCGACCGCGTCCTTCGCCGTGGTCTTGGCCGCACCCTCCGCCGCGCCCTTGAGGCCGTCCTTCACCCCGGTCTTGCCGAGGCCCGCCAGCCCGCCCTCACCGGTCTTCTTGAGGGTGTTGAGCCCCGCGTTCTCCAGCGAGCGGCCCGCGCCCTTGGCGAGGTCGGCCGCGGTCTTCAGCTCGGCGCCGGCCAGGTTCTTGAGGTTGTTCTGCAGCTCCTTGCCGATGCCGCCGCCGAACATCTTCCCGAAGAGCTTGCCGAAGCCGAAGGTGAACAGTTCCAGCGGGCCGGTGAGCAGGCCGTTGATCGCGCCGAACTCGATCGCCTGGAGGAAGGTGTCCTTCTCCCAGTGGTCCTTGTGGCCCTGGCCGATCTGGATGCCCTGGATGATCCCGTCCATGATCATGGAGGTGGTGATGTTCAGGAACTCGTGCAGGGCGATCTGCTTGAACAGCCAGATGAAGACCTGCTTCACCAGCTCCCTGGTCGCCACCTCGGCGGCGAAGATGGTGGCCAGCGAAGCCCCGAAGGTGAGCGGGATGTTGGCGATGGCCCAGGCGATCTGCGCGGCCAGCTGGACCAGCTGGGCGATGATCATCCACTTGGCGTACTCGACCTGGTTGGCGGTCTTGTGGGCGTAGTCGCCGAGTTCCTTCGCCGAATCCCCGGAGGCCGTCACGTAGTCGGTGCCGCCGTCGGCGCCGATCAGCTGCCCCATCTGCTGGACGAACCGGTCGGCCGCCTCGCCCTCGAACTCCTCCTTGACGTAGTTCACCAACTCCAGCAGGTAGGAGCGGAGTTCGGGGACCTTCTTGTAGATCTCCAGGTAGTCGTCACCGGCCGTGCGCAGCCGGTCCTCGTTGGCCTCGGGCCACTTCATGCCGGTCACGAACCCGAACAGCTTGGCCAGGGCCGGGGGAAGCATGATCGACACGGGGGCGTACTCCTGGCGTTCGTCGAGGGTTGGGCGAAGCGGGCCGGACCGAGAATCTGACGGATCGTCAGTTCTGGTTCTTGGCTTCCTCGTCGGCGTTCTTCAGCATCTCGGAGGTCTTCTGACCCTTGGTTCCGGCGCCCTCGACCTGGTCGCGCACCTTCTTGAACAGGTCGTCGAGATCGGCGGTCGGCCCGTCCACGTTCTTGTGGTACTCCTTGCCGATGTCGTCGTTGCCCGCCGAGCTCTTGTTGAACTCGTTGATCTCGTCGGTCCACCGGCGGACTTCCTCGATGGTGTCCGAGAGCGGGCCGAACTTGGCGAACTTGTCCTTCAGGTCCGCCATCGCGGTCAGCTGGGGCTTAGCCACGGAACTCCTCCTGCCGGTCGCGCTTGCGGCGGTCCGCCGCGGCGGCCTCGTCGGCGTAGCCGGGCCGCATGTCCCGCAGCGGCGCGAAGAGGTCGTCGAGTTCGGTCCCGCCGGTCATCGAGGCCCGCAGGGCCTCGCCCAGGCCGCTGAACGCGCCCATGGTCTCCGCGACCCGCTCGCCGATGTCGGCCCGCGCGGTGTTCAGCACGTCGGCCAGGACCTGCCCCAGCTGGGCCGGTGCCATCGACCGGTACGCGGTGGTGTGGAAGACCAGGGACACCACCTGCCCCTGCGCCCCGACCGTCGCGGTGACCATCCGGTCCTTGGACGTCACCGAGGCGGTGGCCGCCTGCAACTCCTTGGCGGCCACCGCCATCTTGGCCTGCTGCTCCTCCAGAGCGGCCATGGCCTGTTCGATCTGCTCGGCGTACGACAACGCCTTCACCCGCACTTCCGTCTCGTCCCGAATCCCGATGACGCGTCCCGGGCCTACGGGGGTGAGGCCCGGGACGCGCCGGCTCGTGGGGTCGTACGGTTCTCTCTACGGATGGGCGGGGTCCTGCGGTTCGACCGCCGACGCGAATCGCCCGGTCAGCGGCCGATGACGCCCGTCACGGCGCCCGAGTCGGTGCCCCAGACCTCCTCGTCCTCGGCCAGCCAGGTGGTGCGCTGCCGTTCCTTCTCCCCCTGACCGCCCGCGCCCGCGCCGGCACCGGCGCCCATAGGCGGCATCATGGGGCCGCCGCCACCGGTGGTGGAGACCCCCCGGCCCATCAGCTGGGCCTCCTCGCCGGCCAGCCCGGCCGCTGACGCCCGCTCGGCCGCCATGGTGCGGGAGGCCATGGCCTCCTCGGCGGCCGTCGCCCCCTTGTCGATGCCCAGGGCGGAGGCCAGGCGGTCGCTGACGCCGATGCGCGGCGGCCCCTGAGCGGCGATGCCGCCCATGGTCTTGGGGCCGGAGCCCTGGCCGCTGAAGGGCTCGCCGAACAGGTCGGTGCCGCTCTTGAGGGAGCTCGAACCGCCGGAACCGCCGAAGGAGATTCCGCCGCCGCCGAGCGAGCTCGGCAGGCCGGTCCAGCTGCTGCCGCTGCCGCCGCTGCCACCTCCCCCACCGACGACGAGCCCGCCGCCCCGCCCGGAGAGCGCGTGCTCCTCGTCGGACAGCAGCTGCTCGAACTGCGAGACGGGCCGACCGCTCGCGGTGCGGACGGTGCCGTCCGCGTCGATCTTGTCGTCCTTGCGGAGCACCACCGGGTTGCCGTTGGAGTCCTTCAGCAGGTTGCCCTCGGGGGTGGTGACCGTGCCGTCGTCGTTGATCTTCGAGCCCGGCGGCACCTTGAACGGCGTATTGGACGTCGACCCGCCCGAACCGCCCGAGCCGCCCGAGCCGCCCGACCCCGTGGTCGGCTGGCCCACGACGGTGCCCACCGGCACGTGCCGGGGCTTGCCGTCGGGGCCGAGCAGCGGCTTGCCGTCGGGGCCGATGAGTTCGCCCTTGCCGTTGACCGTCGTCCCCGGCGGGACGTACATCGGCTTGCCGTCCTTGTCGAGGACCGGCTTGCCGTTCTTGTCGAGCAGCGGCGCCTGGCCGTTGCCTCCGCCGATCCCCCCGATGCCACCGATTCCGCCGATGCCACCGGTCCCGGTGCCGCCGCCCTTGCCACCGCCCCCGCCGCCGATCCCGCCGGGCTTCGGCGGCGGGGGCGGCGCGATGCCCGGCGGCGGAGCACCGGCGCCGCCCTTCGGCGGGCCCTTGGTGTCGTCCTTCGGGCCGTCAGGACCGCCGGGCCCCTTGTCGGGGCCGTCCTTCGGGGGGTCCACCTTGTCCGGCGCCAGGTCCATGCCCGGGGCCGCGAACGACATCAGGACCCTGGCCGCGGCCTCGTAGGCGGTCGCCAGGGCGGTCCCGGCGTCGGTGGCCGCCTTGTCGAGCACCCTGACGACCTCGTCCGTCCACTGCTTGGTCGCCGCGTTGTTCAGGACCGTGGCGAAGGCGGCGACCGACGCGGTTCCGGTGGAACCGCTCGTCATGGTCGTAGAGCCGCCGGTGACCGTGGCCTCGTACGAATCCCCTGAGGCGTCGTTCGTCGGGTAGCGGGTCGCCGTCAGCTTCTGGACTTCCTGCGTGAACGCGTAGTGGATGCACAGGTCCGGCCAGGCGTACGTGGCGTGCTTGTCCGGGTCGTCGTTCTTCTTGTACGCCCACGAGCCCGTGGGGTCCGTCAAGGCGCTGTACCCGCGCCAGGGGTTGTACCCGTTGTTGTACATGTCCTGCTGGACCTTGACCAGCGCATCGCCTGCCGCCTTCAGCTTGTCGGCGATGCTGCTGCCCGCGGCCGGCGCGGGGGCGTCGTCCTTGAACGCGTCGAGGTCGCCGCTGAGTCGGTAGTGCAGCGTCTTGAACTCGTTCTGCAGCCCGACCAGGACCTCCTTGAACCGGCCGGCCGCACTGCCCTGGAAATCGCTGCCCGCGCCGTCCACGGACTCGGCCCACTGGTGGATCTTCGCCCGGTTGTCCGCGAAGAACGTGTCCACCAGGGCGAGGATCCGCGCCGCCTCGGTCAGCGTCTTGTAGTTCGTGTTGTCGTTCCCCGGGCCCCCCTGGAAGATGGCCCCGCCGAGGATCTCTCCGGGGTCGGTATGGAACAGGTTCAGCACGCTCCCCGTCTTACCGGAGGGCTTGTCGTCGAAGAAGGGCCAGTTGTAGGTCACACCCAGGATCGTGGTGAACGCGGTGGTGGCGTTGCCGTCACCGTAGTCCCACTCCGCCCACATGTCGTAGCCGGCGTTGTGGGTGGACAGGCCGTCCTTCTTCTTGCGCAGGTTGTTGTTGTACCGGGAGTCCGTCACCAGCTCCTGCCCGGTGATCCACGGCTGCCCCGTGACGTCCCCCCGCTTCACGATGGCGCTGTGGTCCGACCCCGCGAACGCCTCCAGCATCTGTTCCCAGGTGTACGTGACCTTGGGCGGCTCTGTCTTGGGCGGCTCGTCCGCCATGGTTTCCTCCGAACGCGGTGACACGGGTCAGGACATCGGTGTGCCGTCGGATCGGGCGGCCCCACAACCGTCCGATCCGACGACGGCCCTCACTTGGGCGGGGCGGGAGCTCCGGTGACTCCGCCGAGAACGTCCTTGAGGACGTCCATCATCTGGGCCTCCGTCAGGGCTTCACCGTCTCCGAGGTGAAGCTTCTCCCGCGCCTTGATCAGGTCGAGCACGATCTTGTCGACGTCGCCCCGGATGGCCTCGATCGATTCGCCCACGCTCTTGGAGAAGGCGTCGAAGTTGGCCTTCAAGGCCTTCGTCGCGGGGAACGATTCCCGCCCCGGCTTCAGGGCCGGCACCTCGCTCCAGGACGTCTTCTGGCCGTTGACGTCCTGCTCGAAGGCGTTCAGGTCCTTCACGAAGGTCTCAAGACCCTCGACCGTCACCTTGATCGTCGATTCACCCATGGTCGCGTGCCCCCGCCCGGACTAGAACTGCTTGCCGGCGTTGTAGTCCGATTCGATCATGATGTCGTGCATCTTGGTGAGCGTGCCCGCCGCGCCCTCGATGTCCTCGTCCATCTTCGACTCGTTGGCCGCGACGACCCGGGAGAGCTCCTCGAAGGCGGTGGCGGCGACACCCTGGAAGTGCCCGCCGTCGATCACGCCCCTCAGCTTGCCCATGAGCTCGTCCAGGTTGCTGCGCATCAGGTTGCCGGCCTGCCGGAGCTCGGCCGCCGACTGCTCGACCGTCTCGTGGTGGAGCTGGATGTTTCCGAAGTCCATCGGTTCGCTTTCCCTAGTCTTCCTGCTCTTCCGACGCGCCCTCAGGCGCCCTGGAGCCCGTTGTAGATGCCGTCCGCGGCGTGTGCCCGGGCGTCGTCCTCGGCCTGGGTGAGGATCTGGTTGGCGCCCTGGGTGGACTGGACGAAGTGCTCGAAGGCACCGATGACCTGCTGGTAGCGCTGCATCCAGTCGTCGACCCTCGACTGGAACATGCTGCTCGCCCCGGAGATGTAGCCGGCGGCGAGCTCCTCCTTGATCCGCTCGACCGTGCGGCCGGCGGTCACCATGTTCTCGATCTGCTGCTCCAGGCTCGAAAGAACCTGGCGGATCGCCTCGTCTTCCTTCGTCAACATGGACGGTGTGCCCACGGCATGCTCCCTTCCCTGCACGAGCGGGGGCGCGACTGCGACCCCGCACACGTTCCTGACCGACTCAACGGGCCCGCGAGACCGGGTGGTTCAGCTGCACGGGGCCGAACCGGGCGCGGCGGCCGCGGCGGCGGCCGTCGAGGCGGCCGTCGGCGTGGCGGCGGCCCCGTCGGCCACCGCCGCCGGGTCGAGGAGCGGCCCGGCGGGGAGCAGCCCGACCACCGGGGCGGGCACCGAGACCGGCGTGGCGCCCCCGTAGCCGAGCTGTTTGGCGACGGCCGTCGAGGGCAGCGGGTACCGCACCCCGGCCTCGGTGACCAGGTACTCGGTGCTGCCCGTGCCCGCGCCGGAGACCGCCTTGACCAGGGCCCCGCGCCCGGGCCGGACGGAGATCCGGTCGGCCACCGCGCAGGTGCCGCCCGCCGCACCCGACGGGACCGTCGGCGGGCGGCCGGTGTCCGCCGCGGCCGCGTCCAGGAGGGTGATCGCGGTGACCGGGGAGCCGGCGCCGGTGTGCAGGTCGGCGCAGACCCCCTCGCCGTGCAGCGGGGTGACCAGGGTCGGCGGCGTCTCGGGCAGTCCCGTGGCCGGGGCCCCGCCCGGCGCGGTGTGGGCGGCCAGGTCGACCGGGCCGATCAGCGCGGGCGCCGGGGCGTTGTTCGCGTACGCCTCCTTCTGGGTGCGCGGATCGCCGCGCAGCAGCTCGTACAGGGTCGCGGTGAGCGGGACCAGGCCGTCCTTGGTGAGCAGGTAGTGCGCACCGCCGGCGACGTCGAAGAGCTGGCCGATGCGGGTCGGCTTCCCGGAGAGCACCGGGCCGTCGCCGCCGCGCCCGGGGACGGCGGGGGAGGCGAGGTCCGGGCCGGCGGGCAGCGCGTTCAGCACCCCGGCCGGGACGGGGAAGGGCGTCGCCCCGCCGTAGCCGAGCGCCTGCAGGGCCTGGTTGGCGGTGTCGACGCGCAGTCGCTGGCCCTGCCAGAGCAGGTGCACCGTCCCGTCCGGGAGGGAGACCAGCACGGCCTGGCCCGGGGTCAGCGCCTTGCCCTCCTTGACCGGGTCCATCATCAGGCCCAGCCGGGGCGCGGGGGCGCCGGTCGGGCCGGGCTGGACGGTCCCGCACACCAGCCAGGTGCCGCCCGCGAGTTCGGCGGCCGGCGGCAGCCCGTCGGGGGCGCCGACGATCCCGACCGGCCCGCCGCGCGGCGCGTCCGCGAGCGATTCCCGGCCGACCTGGGCCACCGCCATCTGGTCGCCGGCCACCAGCCGGGCGCTGGTGTCGTTCAGCACCGGGTGCAGCTGCCCGCCCACGAACAGGTAGCGGGCACCCGTCTCCTTCACCACCACGAGCGTGCCGGGCTTGGCCCATCCAGCGTCGCCGCCGGGCTTGATGACCCCGTACACCACGACGCCGAGCCCGATCAGGACCGCCACGGCGAGTCCGGTCGTGGTGCCCCGGGTGGTCCGCCCGGTAGGGGTGTCCGGCGCGTCGGGCTCGGCCCGCAGCATGCCGGAGGCCAGCCTGCTCATCACGAACAGGTGGGCCTGCACCTGGTCGCGTCGGGACTGCATCCAGTTCCTCCCGGGTCTCCGGGCGCGCCGCTTCCGCGCCCCCACCCCGGTGCTACGGCCCGAAGGGGCGTGGGAGTTCACCCGGCCTCGTCGACCGCGGTTCTCCGTGGCGCGGCGTCAAGTCAAGTTGTCTGTACAGCTCCGGGCCCCTTGGCGGCCATCGGATCGTCATCGAACTCCCCGGCCCCGGTCACCTCGGTCCCTTAGAACATGGCTGGTCCGGGTCGAACCGATGGTCCGGCGCCCGTCAGCGAGGAGCCCCACCCGATGAGTCCGATGCCCGAACTGTCGCGCCGCAGCCTGCTCGGCGGCGCGGCGGCGGCCGCCGTGCTGTCCGCCCTCCCGATCAGCGTCCAGCAGGCGCTCGCCGCGCCGGCCAAGCCCGGGCGGCTGGCGGACATCCAGCACGTCGTGGTGCTGATGCAGGAGAACCGCGCGTTCGACCACTACTTCGGCACCCTGGCGGGCGTCCGCGGCTTCGGCGACCGGACGGCGGTGCGCGGGGTCAACGGGCGCTCGGTGTTCCACCAGCCCGACCCGGGCCGCAAGGAGGGCTACCTGCTGCCCTTCGCGATGAACGCCGCGCACACCAGCGCCTACCAGCAGGGCGCGCCCGCCTTCGGCTTCGTCGACTCCATGAAGGCCTGGAACGACGGCCTCGCCGACGGCTCGGTCACCCGCCGCTCCGGCGGCTGGCTCGGCCAGGGCTACTACGAGAGCGCCGACATGCCCTTCTACCACGCGCTCGCCTCGGTGTTCACCACCTGCGACGCCTACTACGCGTCCGTCCAGTGCAACACCAACACCAACCGCGACCACCTGATGACCGGGACCAGCGGCGGCACCGTCCGGGACACCCCGGTGACCGACAACACCGAGATCCCCGGCGGCTACGAGTGGACCACCTACGCCGAGCGCCTGGAGCGGGCCGGCGTCAGCTGGAAGACCTACCAGGCGCTGGACAACTTCGACGACAACGCGCTCGCCTGGTTCACCCCCTTCGTCAAGGCCAAGCCCGGCGAGCCGCTGTACGAGCGCGGCATGCGGGCCGTCGGCGACCCGGCGAAGAAGAGCGACCCGTTCGCGATGGGTGACGCGCTGGTCGACGCCTTCGCCGCCGACGTCCAGGCCGACCAGCTGCCGCAGGTCTCCTGGATCGTCGCCCCCGCCGCGCTCTCCGAGCACGCCAACTACGCGCCGCCGAACGGCGAGCACCTCACCGCCCGGCTGCTCGCCGCCCTGGCGGCGAAGCCCGAGGTGTGGCAGAAGACCGTCTTCATCCTCAACTACGACGAGCACGGCGGCTTCTTCGACCACCAGCTGCCGCCCGTCCCGCCGCTGGCCGCCGGGCGCGGCAAGTCGACCGTGCCGGTGGACGGCGAGGTCGTCGTCCGCGTCAGCAAGGGCTCCTCCACCTACCACCGGGTCGTCAGCCAGGACGGCAGGTACCGGGTCAAGGCCGCCGACGGCTCGCTCACCTGGTCCGACACCCTGCCGGCCGGGGAGACCCTGGTCTCCGGCCCGTACCCGATGGGCCTGGGCGTGCGGGTGCCGATGGTCGTGGTCTCGCCGTGGACCCGCGGCGGGGTCGTCGACTCCACCGTCTACGACCACACCTCGGTGCTGCGCTTCCTGGAGCAGCGCTTCGGCGTCCAGGAGTCCAACATCAGCCCGTGGCGGCGCGCCGTCTGCGGCGACCTCACCAACGTCTTCGACTTCTCCGGCCGCAACCCGGCCTGGCCGCAGCTGCCCGACACCAGCGGGAACCGGCAGAAGGTGGTCGACACCGGCAAGCTCCCCGCCCCCACCGTGCCCAGCCCGCAGGCCTTCCCGCAGCAGCAGCGCGGCACCCGCTCCGCCCGCCCCGCACCCTACGACCTGCTGGTCAAGCCCCGGCTGAAGGGCGGCGAGCTCACCCTCGACCTGGTCAACCAGGGCCGCCAGGGCGCGGTGTTCGCCGTCTACCCGGCGACGGGCGGCGCGCCCCGGCACTACACCGTCGGCGCGAAGAGCCGGCTCTCCGACGCCTGGACGGTCGGCCCGGAGGGCTACGACCTGCGCGTCCACGGCCCCAACGGCGCGCTGTGGCACCTGCGCGGCGACGCCGCCGCCACGTACGAGGTGTCGCTGTCGGAGGAGCGGAACGGCAAGGTCCTCGAAGTCGACGTGATCAACCGCTCGCGCACCGCCCAGACCTTCCTGGTCGGCGACCTCGCCTACGGTGACGGGCTGCGCGAGGTGCGGGTCGCGGCCGGCGACGACCGGACCGTCAACATCGCGGTGCGGCCCGAAGGCTGGTACGACGTCGCGGTGGCCGTCCGCGGGGACCTCACCTTCCGCCGTCGGATCGCCGGCCGCTTCCCCTGGGACGACCGGACGGTCACCGACCCGGCCCTGGGCCTGGCCGACCCGCTCGCCGTGGACGTCGCCCTCGGGGCCGCCTCCACCACCATCGACGAACCCGTCCTGCTGCCCGGCCGCCCGGCCCGGGTCTCGGCCGTCCTCACCGCCACCGCCGCGCTCACCGCCGTCGAGGCGCAGCCGGTCGTCCCGCCGGGCTGGACGGTCACCGCCGTCACCGCGCCGCCCGCCTCACTCGCCGCCGGCGCCACCGCCACCGCCGTCTGGGAGGTCACCCCGCCCGCCCAGCTGCCGGACGGCGCCACCCACCGGATCCTGGTCACCGCCCGGGCCCTGGCCGGGGACCGCTTCGCGATCGCCGACGGCGAACTCGCCGCCCGCCCCGCCCCCGTGATGGCCGGCCACCTGCTGGGCGAGGACTTCGAGTCGCTGGCCGGCGCGCTCCAGCCGCAGGACGGCGTGCTCGGCTGGACGGCCCGGGCGCCGCAGGGCTGGTCGGTGGTCAACGCCCCCGGCATGCCACAGGGCACCGTCCGCCTCCAGGGCTGGACCTTCCACACCAAGCGGGAGTGGTCCACCCCGGCCGGGCAGGACCGCGGCAACTTCACCCGCGGCCTGGGCGTCCTCGCCGTCGCCGACCCGGACGACTGGGACGACACCGGTTCCCCCTCCCGCAAGGGCGTCTTCGACTCCACGCTCGTCTCCCCCGCCGTCCGCCTCCCGGCCGGCGCCGACACCCTGTACCTGGCCTTCGACTCGCACTACCGGCAGGAGGCCCCGCAGAAGGCCTCCGTCACCGCCGTGTTCGACAACGGCACGGAGACCCGCCTGGTCTTCTACAGCGCCGACGCCACCGGCAACGACAACGCTGGCAAGGACGTCCAGAACACCCTCGTCACCCGCCGCCTCACCGTCCCGGCCGGGGCGCAGGCGGTGACGCTGAAGTTCCGGATGTACGACGCGGGCAACAACTGGTACTGGGCGGTCGACCACATCCGCCTGGACAGCCGGCCGATCGCGGGCTGACCGGCCGCAGCCCGCCTGAGCGGCCGGGCCGCACCGAGCACCTGCTCAGCGCGGCCCGGTCGCTCAGGCCGGGCCCGAAGCGGAGCCCGAGGAGCCGCCGGAGGCCCCGGCGCCCCCGGCGGCCTCGGGCTGCTGCTGGGTGGCGCAGTGGATGCCGCCACCGCCGGCGGCGATGGCGTCGATGCTCACCGGGACGACCTCGCGCCCGGGGTGGAGGTCGGCCAGCACGCCCGCCGCCCGGTCGTCGGAGGCCTTGTCCCCGAACCGGGGCATGATCACGGCCCCGTTGACGACGTAGTAGTTGAGGTAGGTGGCCAGGAAGTCCTTGCCCCGGTCCGGCTGCCCGCTGAGGTCGGGTTCGACGAGTTCCACGATCCGCGGCTTGCGGCCCCTGGCGTCGGTGGTGGAGCCGAGCACCTGCAAGGCCTGGTCGGAGGCGCGGGACCAGATGTCCGGCGGGGTGCCGGGGCCCGGGCGGTGGATGACGACCACGCCCGGCTCGGCGAACCGGGCCAGGGCGTCGATGTGGCAGTCGGTGATGTCCTGCCCGGCCACGCCGGCGAACCAGATGACCTTCTGGACGCCGAACAGGTCCTTCAGGGCCCCCTCGATCTGGTCGCGGCTCGTGCCCGGGTTGCGGTTCGAGTTGACCCACGAGCTCTCGGTGGCCATCAGAGTGCCCTCGCCGTCGACCTCGATCGCGCCGCCCTCGCCGGTGATCGGCGCCTGGATGCGCCGGATCCCGTAGTGGTCGAGGAGGTTCCGGGCGACCCGGGTGTCGTTGTCGTGGGTCTGCTTGCCGCCCCAGCCGTTGAAGTTGAGGTCGACGCCGGCCAGTCCGCCCGGGCCGGTGACGAAGGTCGGGCCGGTGTCGCGGGCCCACAGGTCGTCCACCGCCAGGTCGAGGACCTCGACGCCGGAGCCGCACAGTTGCCGGGCCGCGGCGCTCTGGTCCGGGCGGGCCATCAGCACGACCGGCTCGAACCGGGCGACGGCCTGCGCGAGGTGCGCGATGTCCTGGCGGACGGCGGGCAGTTGCTCGCCCCACACCTCGGCGAGGGCCGGCCAGGCCATGAACGTCCTGGTGTGGGGGTGCCATTCGGCCGGCATGGCGTACGACGCCGCGGCGCTCGCGGCTCCGCCCGTGCCCGTGCCGGCGGCCGTGGTCGGCTCGTCCTTCGGGGACGAGGCCCCCGACGAACCGCAGCCTTCCACCATCGCGACCACGGCCACGGCCGCCCCGGAGCGCAGCACGGCCCGGCGGGACAGGGCGGGTTCTCTCATGGCAGGTCCCCTCGTCGACACGGATTCCATCCCGAAACGGGCGATATCCGACAGTAGGGGCGGCCGCAGGGTCCACCGGCGAGCCCGCGCGGTGCCGATCGGGCGAATCGGACCAGCCCGGTCCTGCGGCCTCCCGGACCGACCGACGCGGGGAACGCTCCGGCGGGGTGGGGGTGCGGGGCCGCACGGGCGGGGTGGGGCCGCCAGGCCCTGGGGGCACGCCCTAAGGCAGCGGTTCCTGCATCGTGGAGCAGTGGATGCCGCCACCCCCGGCCATCAGGCGGTCGACGTCGAGCTGGACGACCTCGCGCCCGGGGAAGGCCTCCGCGAGGGTGCGCCGGGCGGCCTCGTCCTTGGACGCGTCGCCGAACTGGGCGGCGATCACGCCCCCGTTGACGACGTGGAAGTTCAGGTACGAGTCGACGAACTTCGCGTCGCGCGAGCGGACGGTGTCGGGGCCGTCCACCCGGATCACCTGGAGCCGACGGCCCCTGGCATCGGTGGCCCGGGAGAGGATGTCGAACTGCTCGCGGGCGTCCCGGGCCCAGACGTCGTGGCGGTCCGCCGGGGGCAGTTGCACCAGGACGACGCCCGGCCGGACGAACCGGGAGGTGACGTCGATGTGGTCGTCGGTGATGTCCTTGCCCTTGATCCCGGGGACCCAGATCATCTTGTCCGCGCCGTACACCTCCAGGACAGCCTCCTCGATCTCGTCCCGGCTCATGCCCCGGTTGCGGTTCTTGTTGACCAGGCTGCTCTCGGTGGCCATCAGGGTGCCGTCGCCGTCGGTCTCGACCGAGCCGCCCTCGCCGACGAACTCCGCGTAGGAGAAGGGGAGTCGGAGCATCTCGGCGATGCCGCGCGCGACCTCGGCGTCGTCGCGGTGGGTCTGCTTGCCGCCCCAGCCGTTGAAGTTGAGGCCGACGGCGTCGAGCCGCCCGTAGCCGTCGCGCCGGAACACCGGGGCGGTGTCCCGCATCCAGAGGTCATCGGTGGGGACGGCGTCCGTCACGGTGACGGCGGATCCGCACAGGGACCGGGCCTCCCGGACGCTGTAGTCGTCCGGGGCGCACAGGACCACCGGCTCGAATCGGGCGATGGTCCGGGCGATGAGCGCGATGTCCTGCTGGACACCCACCAGCTGCCGGCCCCAGACGGACTTGCGGGACGGCCAGGACATCCAGGTGCGGGCGTGCGGGACGTCGTCGCGGTCCACCCACCACTGCGGAAGCCCGGCCTCGCCGGCGTACGGCAGCCCGTGCTCCGCCTGGTGTTGGGGCGGGGGCGGCGGCGGGGCCCCGAAGAGGCGGTCGAACAGGGAGCGGTTGTCACCGTGGGTGTTGCTCATGACGATCTCCAAATCAAGTATTGCCCACCGAGTGACCGGTGGCCCCGCAGCCGCAACTCTGACATTGACTGAATTTTCAGTCAAGCTCCAGATCATGGAACTGCCCAGCCGACCCCGACACGGGAAAAGGCCCGACACGGGAAAAGGCCCGGCCCGGAAAGGGACCCGGCACGCGAGAAGGCCCCGGGCCGCCTCGCCCGGGGCCGGAACGCGACGCGCGCTACCCGCGCAGTCGCTCCACTTCGGCCTCGATCGCGCCGGCCATCAGCTCGCGCGCGTGCGCCACCGGCAGGCTGCCGCTGAGCCAACGGACGCTCAGCCCCTCCAGCAGCGCGGTCAGCCGCTCGGCCGAGGCCGCCAGGGCGGCGGCCCCGTTCATCGGCCGCACCTGTCCGAGCAGCTCCGCGACCTCCTGGACCCAGACGAGGGTGGCCCGGGCCAGGTCCTCCCGCAGCTCGGGGTCGAACACCGCACTCGCCCGCAGCTCGCCCCAGGCCGTGCTGTTCTCCCGCACCTCGGGGGTGTCCTGGAGCTCCAGCAGCAGCGTCTGCTCCAGCTCGCCCCAAGCATCCAGCGGCGGCGCGTCCGCCGCGCGCTCCGTCGTGTAGCGCTCGGCCCGGTCGTTGATGAACTCCAGCGTCGCGCGGAGGATCCCCGCGCGGTCCTTGAAGTGGTAGTAGATCAGCGCGGTGGACACACCCGCCTCCGCCGCCAGCTCCTCCACGCGCAGCCCGCGGACGCCGCGCCGGGCGATGACCCGCGCAGCCGCTTCCATGATCAAGGTTCGACGGTCAGCCACAAGGAATCACCTTACCCGGAGGGGGCACCGACCGACCGGAGGACCCCATTCCTGACTGAAATCCCAGTCGGGGTATGATCCGGTGCGCTTCACGACGCCGGCGTCCACCCGGGCCCCGGCCCGCCCGCCCGCCCGCCGCACCCTCGCCTTGCCCCGCCCCGCCTTGCCCCCCGCTCCGCCACTCCCCCGTCCCACCCGCACGACCCGCTGGGAGCCAGCATGACCGCAGAGCCCTTCGGCGCCCCGTCGCCCACGGCGTTCCAGGCGCTGTCCCCGGACGACCCCCGCGAGGTCGGCGGCTACCGCCTCTGCGCGCGGCTCGGCGCGGGCGGCATGGGCCTCGTCTACCTGGCCTACACCCCCGGCGGGCGGCCGGTCGCGCTCAAGGTCGTCCGGCCCGAACTCGCCGAGGACCCCGAGTTCCGGCACCGCTTCGCCCAGGAGGTCGCCAGCGCCCGGCGCATCCACGGCCTCTACACCGCCCAGGTGGTCGACGCGGGCACCGACGCCGCCACTCCCTGGCTGGCCACCACCTTCGTGCCCGGCCCCTCCCTCCAGCAGGTCGTCCAGCACTACGGACCGCTGCCCGAACGGAGCGTCCTGCTGCTCCTCGCTGGCATCGCCGAGGCCCTCCAGGCGATCCACGCGGCGGGCGTCGTCCACCGCGACCTCAAGCCCGGCAACGTCCTCGTCGCCGCCGACGGCCCCCGCGTCATCGACTTCGGCATCGCCCGGGCCGCCGACGCCAGCCCGCTCACCGGCACCGGTCTGCGGATCGGCTCGCCCGGCTTCATGGCCCCCGAACAGGCCCTCGGCCTGTCCGCCGCCCCGGCCACCGACGTCTTCGCGGTGGGCGCCCTGATCGCCTACGTCGGCTCCGGCACTCCCCCCTTCGGCGACGGGCCCGAGCCCGCCTCGCTGTACCGGGCGGTGCACGAGGAGCCCGACCTCTCCCAGCTGCCGCCCGGACTGCACGCACTGGTCCGGCTCTGCCTGGCCAAGCGCCCCGAGGACCGGCCGGGCACCGCCCAGCTGATCGAGGCCGCCCGCCGGCACCCCGCCACCGGCGGCGAACTCCGCTTCTCCGACGACTGGCTACCCCAGCGGGTCAGCAGCGCGATCCGCCGCCACAGCGACCTGCCGACCACGCCCGGCGCACCCGCCCCGCCCGCCACCGCCCTCTCCCCGGCCCGGGCCGCGGCCGACGCCCCGACCACGCTCGGCCTCCCCGCCCCGCCGCCCACCCGGCTGCAACCGGCCCCCGACAGACCCGAGCCCGCCGCCCCGGCCCGCCGGCACACCCGCACCCGCACCGTGCTCCTGACCACCGCCGCCCTCCTCGTCGGCGCCGCGGCCGCGTTCGTCCTGCTCGACCCCGAGTACCTCGACGACCTCGACGACCTCGACGACCAGAACGTCGCCGCCGGCCTCGCCCCGTCCGCCGGCGCCGCCACCACCGCCCCGGCCCCCGGCCAGGCCACCACCACCGCCGCCGCCGCCGCCGCCACGACGGCCACCGGGTACACCGCCGTCCACACCAACCTCGAACTCACCTCCCCCGACCCCACCTACGAGTTCGACCTCAAGGCCGGGAAGGTCACCGCGCAGGACGCCTCCACCTGGTACCTGGGCCGCCACGCCGGCGAGTTCTCCATCCCCGAGGACAGCGACGCCTACGTCGCGCCGACCGGCCGGCTCACCCTCCCCGACTGCGTCAAGGGCGTCGAGACCCAGCCGGTCTCCTCCCTGCCCTTCAACGCCCTGCGCACCGACCGCAGCTTCTGCGTCCGCGCCCAGGGTGGCCAGGACATCGCCATCGTCCGCATCCTCGCCACGGCCGACGACGGCCCGGTCCGGATCTCGCTCACCTCCTACCACCGCTCCGCCTGACGCGGCGCCACCCCGGGCGGACGGCCTGGACGACGAGCAGCTGCGGCGACCGATGACCCCGTCGGGGACGAACCTGCTGGGCCTGGTCAAGCACCTGGGGGGTGCCGAGCTGGGCTGGTTCTGCGAGGCGTTCGGCCGCGGGACGGGGCCCCTGCCCTTCGACCTGGAGGCCGGCGAGACCTCCGACATGAGGGTGGAGCCGCACGAGTCCACCGAGGACGTCCTGGCGTTCTACGCCCGCGCCCGCGCCGCCGCCGACCAGGTGATCGGCGAGCTCGACCTCGACGACCTGGGCAAGGCCTGGTTCGGCGACGCCGTGTCGCTGCGCTGGGTGCTCATCCACATGGTGACGGAGACCACGCGGCACGCGGGCCACATGGACATCCTGCGCGAACTCCTCGACGGCGCGGCCGGCGACCACAACCTGGGCTGAGCCGGGCAGGAGCCGCACCCGCGCCATCCCGCGCTGTCTCCGGTGAACGCCTGACGTGCCCGCCCGGCGCCTTCACACTGGTGGTGAAAGACGCAGGCCGACCTGCGACCGCGAAACCCCGAAGGTGCACATGAGTGAGCGATTCGCCGCGTTGGACGACCTGGCCGAGCGGTGGGGCCTGAGCGGCCTGGAACTCGTCGGCCAGGGCCTGGAGTTCTCCGTGTTCCGGGCGCAGGCGCGGGACGGGCAGCCCGTCGCGGTGCGGCTCGCGCGCCAACGGTTCGACTCGAACGCCAACGACCCCCACGTGGACACCCGGACCCTGCTCCGGCAGGAGTACGCCATCGCCAAGCACCTGGCCGCCCGCGGCCTGCCGGTCGCGCAGGCGAGGGAGCTCGTCCTGGCGGACGACCCGGCGTCCCCCGACGTGCTGCTGTCCGCCTACGTCCCCGACGACGGGTCGGACCTCGACTCCTTCGAGCTGGGTCACCTCCTCGCGCGGCTCCACCGGGTACCGCCACCGCAGCTGAGGCCCGTCGCGGCGGAGGGGACCACCACGGCGGGGGCGATCGCCGCCCGCATCGGGCGCCGCTGGGCCGAGATCGGCCGCCTCGTCGACGACTGGCCCGAGCCGCCGGCCGACTCCCTGGTCGCCGACCACCTCGCCGGCCTCACCGAGGACGGCCTGCTGCACCTCGACGTCCGCAGCGCCAACATCCGCCGCCACCAGGGCCGGACCGTCGCCCTGCTGGACTGGTCGAACGCCCTGCTCGGGCCCCCGGCGGTGGAGTTCGGCCGGCTCGTCGAGTACGCCCGGTACCCGGAGAACGACCTCGACCTGGCGGCCGTCCGCAGCGGGTACGCGAGGACGGCGACCGTCCCGCCCGACGACGATCCGTGCCTGGTCGTGGGCCGGCTGGACGCCGCGCTGATGCTGGCCCTCGTCTTCCTCTCCGAGGCGCCCGACCCCAGCCGTGGCCCGGCGGCGGCCGACCACGCCCGGGAGCTCGCGCTCAGGATGGGCGCCGGCCACCCGTAGCGAAGCCCGGGAGTACGGCGCTCAGGCCCGGCCGAGGACGCGGTCGACGGCGATCTCGATGACCACCCGGTCCGGGTTCACCCGGGGTTCGCGGTAGCGCTCGGTGTAGCGCCGCTCGGCGTCGGAGACCTGCTCCGGCTCGTCCCGGACGACGGCCACGCCCTCCAGGGTCGACCAGCGCGCCCGGTCCACCTGGCAGAGCGCGACCCGCAGGCCCTGCGGGCCGGCCGCCGCCACGTTGCGCGCCTTGCGGCTGGTGCGGCTGGTGATCACCCGGGCCGTCCCGGTCTCCGGCTGGTACGTCACGCCGACCGGCACCACGTGCGGCGAGCCGTCCGGGCGGGCGGTGGTCAGGGTGGCGATGTGACGCTCGCGCCAGAAGGCGAGGAAGGCGTCGTCGAGGTCGCGGGGATCATGGGCCATGGCCGCGATCGTACGGCCCCCGGAGCGCGCCGCGTGCTCCGGGGGCCGTCCGCGGTCAGTGCCCGCGGGCGATCCAGTCCGGCAGGGCCGGGGCCTCGGCGCCGATGGTGGTCGGGTCGCCGTGGCCGGTGCGGACCACCGTCTCGGCCGGGAGCGACAGCAGCCGCTCGCGGATCGAGTCGATGATCGTCGGGAAGTGCGAGAACGACCGGCCGGTCGCGCCCGGGCCGCCGTGGAACAGGGTGTCGCCGGTGAAGACGGTGCCGAGTTCCGGCGCGTACAGGCAGACCGCGCCCGGGGCGTGGCCCGGGGTGTGCAGGACGGTCAGCTCGGTGCCGGCCACCTCGATCCGCTGCCCGTCGGCGAGTTCGCCGTCCGGGAGGCGCTCGGGGTGGGTGAGCTTCCACAGCGGCAGGTCGTCCGGGTGCAGCAGGATCGGCGCGCCGGTGCGGGCGGCGAGGGCCGGGGCGGCGTCGATGTGGTCGTTGTGCGCGTGGGTGGAGACGATCGCCAGCAGCCGGCGCCCGCCGAGCGCGGCCTCGATCGCGTCGGCGTCGTGCGCGGCGTCGATCACCACCGCCTGTTCGTCGTCGCCGACGATCCAGACGTTGTTCTCCACCTCCCAGCTGCCACCGTCGAGTTCGAACGTCCCGGCCGTCACCAGCCGGTCGATGCGCGGGGCCGAGGTCACAGGACCACCACCGAACGGAGCACGTCGCCCTGGTGCATGCGCTCGAACGCCTGCTCCACCGCGTCGAGTTCGATGGTCTCGGTGACGAACGCGCCGAGGTCCAGGCGGCCCTGGAGGTAGAGGTCGATCAGCATCGGGAAGTCCCGCGAGGGCAGGCAGTCGCCGTACCAGGAGGACTTCAGCGCGCCGCCGCGGCCGAACACGTCCAGCAGCGGCAGCTCCAGCGTCATCTCCGGCGTGGGCACGCCGACCAGGACGACGGTGCCGGCGAGGTCGCGGGCGTAGAAGGCCTGCCGGTAGGTCTCCGGGCGGCCGACCGCCTCGACCACCACGTCCGCGCCGTTGCCGCCGGTCAGCTCCCGGATCGCCTCGACCGGGTCGGTGGTGCGGGAGTTGACGGTGTGGGTGGCGCCGAGCCGGCGGGCCGTCTCCAGCTTGCGGTCGTCGATGTCGACGGCGATGATCTTCG
The DNA here is from genome assembly GCF_044745805.1 of Kitasatospora sp. NPDC086801. Lineage (NCBI taxonomy): Bacteria > Bacillati > Actinomycetota > Actinomycetes > Kitasatosporales > Streptomycetaceae > Kitasatospora > Kitasatospora sp. NPDC086801. The sequence goes on along the minus strand of NZ_JBIVAX010000006.1, from coordinate 145,018 downwards.
CCGCGCCCGCCAGCCGGGAGCCCATCACGGCCGCGCCGCCGACGCCGCCGCAGCCGATCACCGCGACCGAGTCGCCCCGGCCGACTCCCCCGGTGTTGATGGCGGCGCCGATGCCCGCCATCACACCGCAGCCCAGCAGGCCGGCGACGGCCGGCGAGGCCGCCGGGTCCACCTTGGTGCACTGGCCGGCCGCGACCAGGGTCTTCTCGGCGAACGCGCCGATCCCCAGTGCCGGGGACAGCTCGGTGCCGTCCAGCAGCGTCATCCGCTGCTTGGCGTTGTGGGTGTTGAAGCAGTACTGCGGGCGGCCGCGCCGGCAGGCGCGACACTGGCCGCACACCGCACGCCAGTTGAGGACCACGAAGTCGCCGGGAGCGACCTCGGTGACGCCCTCGCCGACCGACTCGACGACGCCCGCCGCCTCGTGCCCGAGCAGGAACGGGAACTCGTCGTTGATGCCGCCCTCCCGGTAGTGCAGGTCGGTGTGGCAGACCCCGCAGGCCTGGATCCTGACCACCGCCTCGCCCGGACCCGGGTCCGGCACCACGATCGTGGTCACCTCCACGGGCGCGCCCTTGGCGCGCGCGATGACTGCCTTGACCTGCTGGGCCATCCGATTCCACCTCCGTCGGCCGATGCGGCTCTGCACCGGCGTGACCTGCGACAAACGACTGCCCACGAAGCGTAGCGCCCATGGCGACGGGCGCCGACGGGACGGGCCCGGTGATCCGGCTCACCGCACCGGCCGCGAAGCCGTCATATGCCGTCGAGATATCCGCCGGACCACCCGGCGCGACCCGGCGGGCAGGGCGCACGGGCGGCGCCGAGCGCCCGTCAACGTGCCTCGAAGTGCCCGGAAAGGAGCGCCGTTGGCTGGAAGTGCCGCTGACGCGCGCACCGCCGCCCACGTACGGTCGTAGCAGAAGCGGTCCACGCGACCACGCTCAGCACATCCGCCCCACCCGACGGTGCGCTACCGCGCGCCGTCCGTGCCGAGGCGTACCGACCGTACGCCGTCGCACGATTCGCGCCATCCCCCGTTCCGTTCCGCCCGCACCTCCGCTTTCCCCTTCGATCCTCCGTTCGTCCCACCGATCCGCCGTTCGTCCCGGTCCGCCGAACCGGCCCGGGCCGAACCGCCCGCCGGCCCGCCCCACCCGTCCCCGCACCATCCCGGTTCCACCCCCCGTCGGGCCGTCACGCGCGGCCCCCCGCCCTGGAGTCTGGAGTACGGATGTCCGCCGAGAACAGTGCGACCGGTGCCGGAACCGGCACCGTCCCGCTCATCCCGCTGCACTGCCTGCGCCGCCTGGAGCCCGGCCCGCCCCGGCTCGCCGCGCTGCCCACCGGCACGCCCGTCTGGCTGGTCAGCCGCCACGCGGACGTGCGGCAGGTGCTGACCGACCCGCGCCTGGGCCGCGCCCCGCTGTACGAGCCGGACGCGCCGCCGATCACCGCCATCCCCAACATCCTCGACGACCCGCAGGGCCTGCTGAACATCGACGGCACCGAGCACCAGCGGCTGCGCCGCACCGTGCAGCGGGCGTTCACCCCGCGCGCGATCGCCCGCTGGCGGCCCTGGGTCGCCTCGGTGGTCGAGGGCCTGATCGACGAGCTGATCGACCACGGCTCCCCCGCCGACATCGTCGCCGGCTACACCCGCCCGCTGCCGGTCCACGTGATCAGCCGGCTGATGGGGCTGAACAACCTGGACGGCAAGAAGCTCGCGCACTGGAGCGACCACGCGCTCTCCGCCACCGCCTACACGGCCGAGGCGATCGGCACCGCCATGGCCGAGTTCTCCGACTTCGGCGCCGCCGTGATCGCCGAGCGCCGCGCCGACCCCGGCGAGGACCTGGTCAGCAGCCTGCTCGCGGCCGCCGCCGAGGACGGCTCGATCACCGAGCGGCAGTTGGTCACGCTGGTCATCGGCCTCGTCGTGGCCGGCCACGAGACCACCATGACCAGCCTCGGCAACGCGCTCGTCTACCTGCTCGCCGACGGCCGCGAGGCCTGGCAGCGGCTCGCCGCCGACGAGGCCAGCGCGACCGCCGCGACGGAGCAGATCCTGCGCGCCGTCCCGCTCGGCGACGCCAAGCACCTGCCCGGCCTGCTGCGCCGCACCATCGAGGACGTCGAGATCGGCGGGGTGGTCATCCCGGCCGGCAGCGTCGTCGCCGCCGACACCGGCGCCGCCAACCACGACCCGTCGGTCTTCACCGGGGACCTGCTCACCGAGCTGTTCTCCCCGCTGGCCGCGCCGATGCTGACCTTCGGGGCCGGGCCGCACCACTGCCTGGGCGCCTGGCTGGCCCGGATGGAGCTCGAACTCGCCCTGCACCGCCTGGCCCGCCGGCTGCCCTCGCTGCGCCTGACCGGGCCCATCGAGGAGATCGACTGGCGGAAGGGCCTGCTCACCCGCAGCCCCGAGACCCTCCAGGTCGCCTGGTGACGGCCCGTCCGGGGACGGGTGCCGACTCGGTGGTCGTCCGGGTCGACCGGGACCGCTGCATCGGCTCCGGGATGTGCGCCCTGAGCGCCCCCGGCTCGCTGGTGCTCGGCGGCGACGGGCTGGCCGAGCCGGTGGCCGACTACGCGGCCGGCGGGGCCGAGTTGACGCAGGCGCTGGCCGACGCGGTCGACTTCTGCCCGGTCGAGGCGCTGACCCTCTACTCGGCCGCGGGCGGCTACCGGATCGCCCCGCCGGAGTGACCGCGCCCCGGCGCCTCCCGCACCACGGCGGGCGGCGCCGGGGCCCCCGGATGGATGAGCCACGCTCATCGACGGATGAGCTCAGCGATCTTGTTCGGCCCTCGGCGCGGCTGATGGGCTGGCCCCATGACCAACGCCGACACCCTCGCGCCCCCGGCCGCCCACGGCAGCCCGCCCCGCTGGGCGCCGATCACCGCCGTCGCCCTCGCCACCTTCACCGTGGTCTCCGCCGAGATGATGCCCGTGGGGCTGCTGACCCCCGTCTCGAAGACCCTCGGCGTCTCCGACGGCGTCACCGGCCTCTCCCTGACCATCACCGGGCTCCTCGCCGCCGTGCTCTCCCCGTTCGTCCCCGCGCTCATCGGGCTCCGGGACCGCAAGCGCGTCCTGATCGCCTTCATGCTGCTGCTGTCCCTGGCCAACGCGCTCACCGCACTCGCGCCCGACTACCCCGTCCTGGCGGCCGGCCGCGTCCTGCTCGGCGTCGCGATGGGCATCGTGTGGGGCATCACGGCCGGGCTGGGCCCACGCCTCGCCGACGGGCCGCGGATCGCGCTCGCCACCACGCTGATCTTCTCCGGCGTGTCCATCGCCTCGGTGCTCGGCGTCCCCCTCGGCACCTACCTCGCGGCCCTGCTCGGCTGGCGCTCCGCGTTCTGGGCCCTCGCCCTGCTCGGCGCGGTGTCCGCCGCCGTCCTCGCCCGCACGCTCCCCGCCCTCCCCGTCCACGAGCGCGGCCGGCTCGACGGGATCGCCGACGCGCTGCGCAACCGGGGAGTCGCCGCCGGGCTCGCCGTCACGGCGCTGGTCGTGCTCGGGCACTTCACCGGCTACACGTACGTACGGCCGGTGCTCGAACTCGACGCGGGCCTGAGCAGCGACGTCATCGCCGCCTGCCTGCTGGTCTACGGACTGGCGGGCGTGGCCGGGAACTTCACCCTCGGCCCACTGGCCGGCCGGCGCCCCGGGGCGGCCGTGACCACCGCCCTCGCGGGCGTCACGCTCGCCACCGCCCTCCTGCCGCTCCTCACCGGGAGCGTGGTGGCGGTGCTGCTCGCGCTCGTCGTCTGGGGCGCCTCGTACGGCGGGGTCTCGATCTCCACCCAGACCTGGGTCCGGATCGCCGACCCCGCCCGGATCGAGGCCTCGGCGGCGCTGTGGGCAGGCGTGTTCAACGCGAGCATCGCGCTGGGCTCGCTCGCCGGCGGGCTGGTCATCGACCGGGCCGGGAACCACGCCGTCCTGCTCACCGCGGCGCTGATCACGGCGGCCGGACTGCTGCTCGCCGCCGTCACGCGCCCACGGCGGTGAGCGCCCGCACGAAGGCCCCGGCCAGCGGGTGCGGCCGCCGCTCGCCCTGCACCACCAGCAGCGTGGACGGCTCCAGGACCGGCACCGGCAGGTAGCGGATGTCCGGCCGCTGGACGTACGCCGTGCTCGCCTCGCACAGCAGCAGTCCCAGGCGGGTGCTGGCCACCGTCGACAGCCCCTCCTGGAGCGTGGCCGCACCCGCCGGGTAGGCCAGCTCCCGCCCGTCCGGCGTCCGCCGCGGGGCGTTCGCCCGGCGCCAGTAGTCCGGGGCGGGCCCGCGCGGTTCGATCAGCCCCAGCCCGGCCAACTCGCCCGCGGAGACGCTCGACGCCCCGGCCAGGCGGTGCCCGGCCGAGAGGGCGACGTACATCGGCTGCCGCGAGAACTCCAGCAGCACCCGCAGGCCGTCCTCCCGGCACGGGGCGAGCACGATGGCCAGGTCGATCTCGCCCCGGCCCAGGTGCGAGAACGGATCCCCCCAGGACAGTTCGACGAGCTGGGCCGCCCCCTCCGCAAGGCCCGCGATCGCCCTGGCGACCGGCTCGTACACGGCGCACTGGAACCCCAGGCGCAGCGGCCGGTCCGTCGAGGCGGCCCGGGCGCGGGCCGCCTCGAAGCCCTCCCGGAGCCGGTCGACGGCGGGCACCACCTGCTCGGCCAGTCCGCGCCCCAGCTCGGTCAACTCGACCCGCCGGCTGGTGCGTTCGAACACCGGGGCGCCGACCCGGCCCTCCAGCCGCTTGATCAGCTGGGAGACCCGGCCCTGCGAGACGCCCAGCAGCTGCGCCGTCCGCCCGAAGTGCAACTGGCGCACCAGGACGGAGAAGCACTCCAGTTCCTGGAGCGGCAGCTCCGGGAGCACGGGGCCTGGCGTCGTCGTCCGATTCACTCCGGCAGTCTAGGCCCGCCCTGGCCAGACGTTCCGCCCCGTGAGGTCGGGGACGCCGCAGGCCAGCGCCGCGCGCAGCTCGGCGGCCGGGTCGCCCGTGTGGTACGGGCGTTCGCTCGCCTCGATGTGGTCCAGGAACTCCTGGTACCGGAGCGCGTAGGACAGGTGGTACAGCGGCTCGACCAGTTGCAGCGCGCGCCACGGCCGGGAGCCGGGCGCGTGCTTGCTCCAGGCCTTCAGCCAGACCTCGACGAGGTGCTGCCAGCGCTCCGGCGCGAGGTAGGCGCGCGGGCGCAGCCCGTCCAGGGCGGGGTGGCCGAGGCAGGAGTCGGCGTAGTCGACGACCACCGAACGCTCGCCGTCGGAGCGCCAGTTGCCGGGGTGGAAGTCGCCGTGCACCAGGGTCTCGGGGAGGCCGCAGGCCGCCAACTCCTCCAGCAGCGCCGGAAGTTCGGCGACCAGTCGGCGGACGCCGGCCAGTTCTCCGGGTGTCAGGTCGGTCTCGCCGGGGAGCCGCTCCAGCAGCGCCTCCGCCTGGGCGAGCAGGGTGCGGGGCGTCCGGTCGCGCAGCCCGGCCGTCGCCGCGCGCCCGTCGGCGGCCAGCGCCGCCTGGGCGGCGACCAGCCGGGGCACCACCTCCTCGACGGTGTCGAGGGACGGCGACCAGCAGTCCTCGCCGGGCACGTGGTCCAGCAGCAGCCGCCCGCCCGCCGGGTCGGCGGCCAGCACCGGCGGCACGAGGCCCGGGTCGACGCCGCCGAGCAGCGCGATCACCTCGCCCTCCCGGGCGTTGAAGGCGGGCGTCGTGGTCTTCAGCCAGGCGTCGCGGCCGGTGGCCGTCGGGAGGCGGAAGAGGCCCGAGAGGTTCCAGGTGCGGATCTGCCGCGCGGGGCCGGTGGCCGGACGGCCGGCCCCGGCCAGCTCCGCCTGCGCCCAGGCCAGGGCGTCCGCCAGCCCGGCCGGCGTGGCCCAGGCCGCGCGGCGCTCGGCGGGGCCGAGCAGCGCGGCGGTCCCGGCGTCCAGCGGCCGGGCCTCGACGGCCGTCGGCCGCTCCAGCGCCTCGGCGTGGTAGCACACCTGCCCGCCGTGTCCGCCGTGCCCGCCGTGCTCGCTCCGGCCCTCCACCAGCCGCAGCAGCAGCATCGGCACCCCGGCGAGTTCGGCCGCCCGCGCCACCACCCCGTCCACCGACGACCACCACCCGCCCGCCGCCTCGAACGGGCCCACCGGACCGAAGTACTCGCCCCCGTGGGTGAGATGGACCGTGACGGTGCGTTCGCTCGCTCGCTGCATCCGGGCAGCTTCGCCCACCCGGGCCCGGTATGCGAGCGAATTTCCGGACGCCTCGGGCCGGGGCCGCGCCGCGTGGGCTCGCGCTAAGGGATCGCCACCGCCGCACCGGACACCCGGATCCGGGTGTCCTCCGCCCGCAGTTCGACGTGCAGCACGCCCGGGCGGCCCAGGTCCTCGCCCTGGTGGAGGGTCAGCAGCGCCGGGGCCGCCACCGCGCCCTGCTCCCGCAGGTAGGCGCCGAAGGCGGCCGCGGCGGCGCCGGTGGCCGGGTCCTCGACGACGCCGCCGACCGGGAAGGGGTCGCGGACGTGGAAGACGTCCTGGGCCTCGCGCCAGACGAGTTGGAGGGTCACCAGGTCGCGGGCCCGGGTGTAGGCGGCGAGGCCGTCGAAGTCGTAGTCGAGGCGGGCCAGCCGGTCGCGGGTGGCGGCGGCCAGGACGAGGTGGCGGGCGCCGGCGTAGGCGATCCGGGCCGGCAGGGCCGGGTCGAGGTCGGTGCGGGCCCAGCCGAGCAGGGCGAGGACCTCGTCGACGTCGGCGTCGGTCACGCCCTCCACCCGCGGCTCGACGCTGGTGAGGGTGGCGCGCAGCACGCCCTCCGCGTCCTGGTCGACCTGGACGGGGACCTCGCCCGCGGCCGTCGTGAAGACGTACTGCCCGGGGCCGGTGCGGGCGGCGAGCGCGACGGCGGAGGCGACCGTGGCGTGGCCGCAGAACGGCACCTCGGTGAGCGGGCTGAAGTACCGGACGCCGTAGGCGCCTTCGGCCGCTCCGGCGGTGAGGAAGGCCGTCTCGGAGTAGCCGAGCTCGGCGGCGATGGCGAGCATCCGCTCGTCGGTCAGGCCGGCGGCGTCGAGGACGACGCCCGCCGGGTTGCCGCCCTCGGGGCGGGTGGTGAAGGCGGCGTAGCGCAGGATGCGGGGTGAGGCGTCGTCGGTCATGCCCGGACGAACGCGTTCCGCTCCCCCGCTGTTCCCGGTCACCTGCTCCCGGTCACCGCAGCACCGCCTCCAGGAAGTCCGAACCGAGCCGGGCGCTGCCGGACAGATCGAGCTGGTAGAGCATGTACCGCCCGCGCCGCTGGGTGGTGAGCAGCCCCGCCTTGCGCAGGACGGCCAGGTGCCGGGACACCTCGGGGGCGCTGAGCTGCCAGGTGGTGGCGAGTTCGCCGGTGGTGTGCGCGCCGCGGGCCATGGTGCGGGCCAGGCGCAGCCGGACGGGGTGGGCGAGGGCTTCCAGCCGCTGCTGGACGAGGGCCAGCGAGACGGGTTCGGGGATGCCCGCCTCGGCGACGGGGTACTGGAGGACGGGACGCCAGCCGGGGGTGTACACCACCACGAGGTGGGGCCGGCCGAAGGCGGTGGGGATGAAGGTGACGCCGCCGCCGTCGGTGCCGCTGGTGGCGTTGTCCTGGAGCTTGTCGATGACGATCCGCCGCCGCCCGTCGGCGCCCTGGTCGAAGGTGACGGAGGGTGAGATCGCGGCCAGCGCCTCGGCCGAGCCGCGCCGGGCCAGCAGGTCGGCCTTGCGCCGGGCGTCGGCGGCGAGGGCGGGCAGGACGCGCTGCCAGGCGTCGGCGAAGAACGCGGACTCGCAGTCCTCCAGCATCCGCCGGACGAGGGCCCGCACGGCGGGCGGGTCGGCGAGCAGCCGGTCCGCGAAGGCGGCCTGCCGGGGGCCCCGGGCGAGCGCGAGTTCGCGGGCCCGCTCATTGGCCACCAGGTCGGTGAGCGGGGAGGGCGCCCGGCGGGCCGACCGGGAGGAGCCGCAGGTGGTGACGAGGGCGGCGGCGACGTACAGCTCGTCGTCCATCCGGTCGACGGCGTCGAGCTCGGCGGCCAGGGTGGCGCCGGGCAGGCCGGGGACGAGGAAGTCGGCGCGGGAGGAGCGCCAGAGGAAGTCGGCCTCCAGCAGCCGCTCGGACAGCTCCGGCGGGATCGTCGCGGCGGTGCTGGACGCCCAGCCGTGCAGCGCGGGGTGGTGCGCGGGCTCGGCGAGGACATCCAGCATCGCGGTCAGCTCGCCCAGCGGGGACGGTGTGAAGAGCAGGCGCTCGTCCGGCAGGCCGGTGATGTCGATGGTCACGCTCATGCGCCCGCCGTGCTCCTCCCGGCAGGGGCGCTCGCCCACCCGCGCCTCTCGATGATCGGTTCGCTCACGACGGCGATCCTGCCACCCGCCCGGATCCGCTCCCGCGTCGATTGACGGTTAGTGTCAATCGACGTGCCCGGCGGGCCGGGCAGGGCGGACGGTACCGGCCATGAGCCTGATCCAGGAGAAGTCCGTCCATGACCACGCCGCCGTCCGCGACGGCGTGCCGCCGGCCCCGCCGATCGGTGCGAGCCGCGGGGGCCCGTCCACGCTGCTGCGGCTGCTGACCGCCGCGGGCGGGCCCCGGTACGCGGCCGCGCTGGTGGTGGACGCGGTGGGCTCCGGCCTGCTGCGGCCGTTCCTGCTGCTGTACGGGATCGGGGTGCTGCACCTGGGCACGGCGGCGGCGGGGCTGACGATGTCGGCGGGGATGGTGGCGGGCCTGCTGGTGGTGCCGCTGACCGGCCGGTGGATCGACCGCGGCGCCCGGACCCTGCCGGCGGCGGCCACGTTGGCGGTGCGGGCGGCGGGCGCGCTGGCGCTGCTGGTCTCGGACGGCCTGCCGGGGTTCGTGGCGGCGTCGGTGCTGATCGGGGTGGGCAGCCAGTCCTGGCCGACCACGCACGCGGCGGTGGTCAGCACGCTGACCGAGGGCCGGCTGCGGGACGCCGCGCTGGCGGCCGGGCGGTCGCTGCGCAACGCGGGACTGGGCGCGGGGGCGCTGCTGGCCACGCTGGTGGTGACCGGCGGGGCGGGCGCGATCCGGGTGCTGGCCGGGGTGACGGGCGCGGCCTGCCTGGCCGCCGCCGCGCTGGTGCTGTCGCTGCGGGTGCGCGCGCCGCAGCGGGCCGCCGACCGTGCGGTGCAGGAGCAGGAGCAGGAGCAGGGCGAGTCGCTGCGGCGGATCAGCCTGCTGAGCCTCGCCAACCTGCCGTACGCGTTCTGCTTCGACGTGCTGGAGGTGGCGCTGCCGGCGCTGCTGGTGCTGCACCTGCACGCTTCCCCGGCGTGGTCGTCGGGCGTGTTCGTGGGCAACACGGTGCTGGTGATCGCGCTGCAGCTGGTGCTGGTGCTGCGGCTCGCGGACCGTTCGCGGCGGGCCGTGCTGGCCGCCTCGGGGGTGACGCTGGCGCTGGCCTACCTGGGGTACTGGGCGGCCGGGTCGCTGGGCGGCACCGCGGGCGCGGCGGGCGTCGCGGCGGTCTCGGTGGTGTTGACGCTGGGCGAGATCCTCTACACCGGTGCGGGGACGGCCCTGGTGACGGCCGCCGCCCCGCCGCACCTGCTGGGGCGGGCGCTGGCGCGCTGGGAGCTGTCCTCGGGCGTGGGCCGGGCGGCGGCGCCGGCGGCGCTGATGGCGCTGCTCGCGGCCGGTCCGGGGGTGCTGTGGCCGGTGCTGGCCGGGGCGACCCTGCTGGGGGCGCTGGCGGTGCTGCGACTGGCCCCGACGACGTGACGCCCACGGCGCGGGTCGGATCGGGCCCGGCCCCGCCCCTCCTCCGGATGCGGAGCGCACCCGCAAGGCCGATGCTGGCGGCGAGGCGTGCCCGGCAGGAGGAAGGACAGCAGACCCATGAGTGCTCTCGACTTCGAGATCATCGACGGCCCCGACAGCTCGCTCAACAAGACCTCCGTCCTGGTCACCGGCCCGCAGGACGCCCTGCTGGTGGACGCCGGGTTCACCCGCTCCGACGGCCGCCGACTGGTGGAGCGGATCCGCGCCGGCGGCAAGCGGCTGGCCGCGGTCTTCGTCAGCCACGGGGACCCGGACTTCTACTTCGGCGCCCAGGAGGTCCAGGACGCCTTCCCGCAGGCGCGGTTCCTGGCCACCGCCTCCACCGTCGAACACATCCAGGAGACGTTCGAGGACAAGCTCAAGGCCTGGGCCCACCTCGGCCCCGAACTGCCCACCCGGCTGGTCCGGCCCGAGGTGCTGCACGGGGACGAACTCGTCTTCGAGGGGCACCGGTTCGAGCTGCGCGGCGCCGACTTCCACCTGCCCGACCGGCACTACCTCTGGCAGCACCACCACCGCGCCGTGCTCGGCGGGGTGCTGCTCTTCGAGGGCCTGCACGTGTGGACGGCCGACACCCCCGCGCCGGCCCAACGGGCCGCCTGGATCGACCTGCTGGACGGGATCGAGGCGCTCGAACCGCAGTTCGTCGCGGCCGGCCACCGCACCGCCGACACGGCCACCGACCTCACCTCCGTCCGCCGCACCCGGGACTACCTGCGCGCCTTCGAGACCGAGATCGGCCGGGCCCCGGACGCGGCCGCCGCGAAGGACGCGCTGGAACGGCGCTTCCCCGACCTGGGGCTGCGGATCGCCGTCGACCTCGGCACCAAGGTCGCCATGGGCGAGATGGCCTGGGGCTGAGCGACGATGATCGAGATCCCGAGGGACACCGCCTCGTTCGCCGAGTCCGCCGCCCCGGCCGACGTGGTCCGCCGCCAGTACCTGGCCTCCGCCCGCGGCGACCTGGCCCAGCTGCGCGCCACGCTCGCCGACGACGTGGAGTGGACCGAGATGGCCGGCTTCCCCCTGGCCGGCACCTACCGCACCCCGAAGGGCGTCACCGCCAACGTGATGGAGCGCCTGGCCGCCGTGTGGGAGAACTGGACGGCGCACGACGACACCTACGTGGTCGACGGCGAGAACGTGGTGGTGCTGGCCCGCTACACGGCCGTGCACAAGGCCACCGGGAAGCCGCTCGCGGTGCGGGTCGCCCACCACTTCACGGTGCGCGGCGGCCGGATCGTCCGCTTCGAGCAGTTCACCGACACCGCGCTGGTCCGGGAGGCGATGACCCCGTAGCGGACCCCGTGGCTCCACTGCGCAGCGGTTCGTCGCGTTCACCCGTACGGGGGAGCATGGCGCGGCGCGCCCGGCACGCCCTCGACACGCCACCCGGACGGCGGCAGGCTGGCCCCTGATTCCGGCCGGAGAGCGAGGAGTTCAGCATGGGCACGGGCACGGCGGGAACGGCGGGAACGGCGGAGGGCGGCGGGCGCGAGCGGCCGATCGTGATCGTCGGGGCGTCCCTGGGCGGCGCGAAGGCCGCACAGGCGCTGCGCGAGGCCGGGTACCGGGGCGGCATCGTCCTGATCGGCGACGAACACGAGCGCCCGTACGAGCGGCCGCCGCTGTCGAAGGGGTACCTGCTCGGCAAGACGCCCCGGGAGAAGATCTACGTCCACCCGCCGCAGTGGTACGGGGAGCAGGACGTCACGCTGCGGCTGGGCACGGCGGTGGCCGCGATCGACCCGGCCGGGCACACCGTGACGCTCACCGACGACGGCCGGATCGAGTACGCCAAGCTGCTGCTCACCACCGGCTCGACCCCGCGCCGGCTGCCGGTGCCGGGCGCGGACCAGGACGGCGTGCTCTACCTGCGCCGGGTCGAGGACAGCGACCGGATCAAGGCCGCGCTGCACCCGGGCGCGCGGGTGGCGGTGATCGGCGCGGGCTGGATCGGCCTGGAGGTGGCGGCTGCCGCCCGGGAGGCCGGCGCCGAGGTGACGGTGCTGGAGGCCGCCGAACTGCCGCTGCTGCGGGTGCTGGGCCGGGAGGTGGCGCAGGTCTTCGCCGATCTGCACCGCGACCACGGCGTCCAGCTGCGGTTCGGCGTCGAGGTCACCGAACTGACCGGCTCCGGCGGCGCGGTGAGCGGCGTGCGGCTGGCCGACGGCACGACGGTGCCGGCCGACGCGGTGGTGGTCGGCATCGGCATCACCCCGGCGACCGGCCTGGCCGAGGCCGCCGGGCTGGAGATCGACAACGGCGTCAAGACCGACCAGCAGCTGCGCACTTCCGACCCGGACGTCTACGCGGCCGGCGACGTCGCCAACGCCTACCACCCGCTGTTCGACACGCACCTGCGGGTCGAGCACTGGGCCAACGCCGTCAACCAGCCGCAGACCGCCGCCCGCGCGATGCTCGGGCACCCGGACGCGGTGTACGACCGGATCCCGTACTTCTTCAGCGACCAGTACGACCTCGGTCTGGAGTACGTCGGCTACGTCGAACCGGACGGCTACGACCAGGTGGTGTTCCGGGGCGACCCGGCCACCCGCGAGTTCATCGCGTTCTGGCTGGCCGACGGCCGGGTGCTGGCGGGGATGAACGTCAACGTCTGGGACGTCACCGACCCGATCCGCGAACTGGTGCGCTCCAGGCGGGTGGTGGACCCGAAGGCGCTGGCCGACCCGGACACCCCGCTCGGCGAGGTCTGACACAGGGAGGAACAGCCCCGCCCCCCCCAGATGGCGGGGTCTCCTGGCCGACCGCTCCCTGATGAAGCTGTTGAAAGCACGCCCGGCCTGTACCAGTTCGACCTGATCGACACTTACCGGCAATCCGGGGTGAGTCGGGCAGTCAGAGCAAGATCTTCAAGAGGCTTCCAGGGATCCGGCCAATGGCTTCGGGTCAGGTCCGCTTGCGGCTCGCGATCTCGTCAGCGAGCTGCTGCACGTGGGCGGGGTCCGCGTCCCGGGCAAGGGCGACGTAGTGGTCCATGACGGCCGGCCGGTAGCGCACGGGGAACGTCTGTCCTGGGGCGAGTCGGGTGAGCTCGGTGATCGTGAGGCCTTCGTCCGCGATACCGCGGAACGAGATGCCGCCGGCGGTCTCCACGTCGAGCATCAGGACCACGCGTGGACTGCTGTTGACCTCCCGCCAGTCGACGAGAACGCCGAGCGCAAGCGCCCCCGTACGCAGTTCCGCGTTGCGCTTCCGTGCATCACTGCTCAGGAACGGGTTCGGGGCGACGCCCGGGAAGTCGGGCCCGACACCGAGCGATTCCCGACTCAGGTCGGGCCTGAGCTGCGCCATCAGATCGTTGAGCTTCTTCTGCGAACCGAACATCCTGGCCCTCCCTCACACCGGTGCCGGAATCTCGGCCTGGCGCTTCGTATTCACTGCGATGGTATGTCGCGGCCATTCCCGACCTCCGGCGCATCGCCCCGTCCCGATGGGGTCGCCGTCTGCGGTCGCGGACGGACTCGGTCGGTGCACCTGTCTGTCGGACGAGCCACGTCCACACGCCGACAGGAGGACCAAGCCGTGAGCGATACTGACCCCAACAGTGCGTCCCGGGCAAGACCGTACGGTGCCGCGATCCTGTGCGGAGCGGCCGTCACGCTGATCAACTTCTTCTGGACCGTCGGCCAGTGAACATCAACGCATAGAGCTCGACGATCCCGTCGTAGGCCACCCTGGTCTCATCCTGGTGTTTCAACACAGGCAGGAAACCAAGAGAGGACCTACCGTGACCACCGAGCCTCCGTGGTTCAAGTCTTCGTACAGCGACAACGGCGGCGCTTGCGCAGAGGTGGCCGCCAACGTCCCCGGTGTTGTCCCCGTCCGCGACTCGAAGGACCCCGAGGGCCCGGCCCTCGTCTTCTCCCCCGATGGCTTCGCGGCCTTCGTTGCCGCCGTCCGTACCGGCGAGTTCGGCGACGTCTGACGTACGCGCGGTGCCCTGAGGGCCCCGTCACCCCTTTTTCCGGAGTGGCGGGGCTCCGCCGTGAACTGGGCGGGTTCCAGGCGTCAGGAGTCCCTGCGGTCGGCAATACTGGGGTGTCCGGGGGCGATTCGGACAGGGAGGCGCGGTGGGCGGGACGGCCGGATTCGCCGTGGTGGTGTTCGGCGGCCTGGGCGGCGTGGTCGCCTACCTCGCCGGGGTGGTCGGCCTGCGCGACCTCCGGCGGCTGCGCCGGGTCGGCGTCCCGGCCCTGGCCCTGGTGCGCGCCCGCGTCCCCGCCCCGGAGGACCGCGCGCTGCCGCCGCGCCCGCTGCTGCAGTTCGAGACCGAGGACGGCCGGGTGGTGGAGGTCTTCTCCCCCGTCCCGTCCACCCCGCGCCACCCGCTGCCGGACGGCGGCCACGTGCAGGTCCGCTACGACCCGGCCGACCCCCGGCAGGTCCTGGTGGAAGGCCGCGAGCGCAGACCCCTGGAGTACGGCTTCGTGGCGCTCGGGCTGCTGATGGTGCTGGCCGCGATCACACTGGCGGTCGCCGTCCCGTGAGGCTGCCCGCCTGGATCGTCTTCGAGAACGAGGCCGGGTTCGCGATGACGCCGCCGCGCGCCCGCACCTGGGGCCAGCGCGGACACACACACCCGTCGTCCGCGTCCGGGGACGCTCCCGCCGCCGGATCTCGGCGGCGCGCCTTCGTGCCGCGCGCGGCGTGGTCGAGCCGATTCCGCGGCACCGCCGAAACACCGGCGCTCCGGCGGTTCGACCACGGTATTCCGGCGCTCCGGCGCCGGCCGGAACAGCCGAGGCGAATATGACGCCCAGTCATCGGAAAGTCACGCATTTTCATGGTCGGCGCACACCCGCGATATTCGCGGCCCGATTCCCACGGACGGATCTCCGTAGCCGGTTCGTCACGTCCCGCATTCGCTCCGCCCGGAATTCCACGCGCGACACGCGGCCCGCGCGGGCCTTCCGGGTGGGCCTTCGGGCAGTCCTTCAGGCAGGGCTTCAGGCAGGGCTTCCGCGCAGGCCTTCCGGACGGGGCGCGGACACCCGGGCCGTCGGCCCGACCTCGGCTAGACGTCGAGAGCGGCCTCGATGCGCTTGAGACCGTGCCGGGCGAGCGCGAGGTTGGCGCGCGAGCGGTCCAGCGCCAGGTAGAGGAAGAGCGAGCCGTGACTGCGGGTCAGCGGGCGGATCAGGTGGTACTGGGTGCCGAGGGTGATCAGGATGTCCTCGATGACATCGTCGATCGACAGCGCGGCCAAGGCGCGTATCTTCGCACGAACGACCTCGGTGTTGGCGGCGGCCGCAATCTCCAGGTCGAGCTGCTGCCCCCCGCCGAGGAACCCGAGCGACATGCCGCTATCGTAGTCGGCCACAGCCACTCCGATGGCCCCCTCGATGGCCATCGCGTCCTTGAGTGCGTCGTCAATGTTCATGCGCTGTTCGTCCTTTGCGTGACTTCCGGGCAGAACTCCCGTGTGCAGGAACAAAATAGCAAGAAGTCACCGGTTGTGGTCGCCTCGTGAAAATGATGGAATAAAGTACGCTACCGGGGTTCAGAACGTGAAGGGGTACTGGTGCGCGCACTCGAAGCTTCCCTCTCCGATGTGCTCGGCTCCCCCGGAGTGGTCGGCGCCGCGCTCGTCGACGCCGTCACAGGTCTCAGCTACCAGTCCGCCGGGGACCACCGGCTGCTCGGGACCGGGGCCGAACTCGCCGAGCTGACCAACCTGATCGGCGAGCGGCTGTACGAGGCAGGGGCGGAGAGCGAGTTGGAGAGCCTGGTGGTCACCAGCACCCGCCATCACCAGGTCGTCCAGGTGGTGTCCCGGAAGGGCGACCCCCTGCTGCTGGCCACCGTGCTGGACCGGGAACGGACCAACCTGGCGCTGGCCGTCCGCCAGACCGCCGACCGCGCGCAGGACTTGCTGGCATGACCGACCCGTCCCACGACACGGCGCCGCCCGCCATCCCCGCAGCTCCCACGACGCCGGCTCCGCCCACCGCACGCAACGTGCCCGCGCTGCTGCTCGCGCTGCGCCGGACGGAGTTCACCGGCTCGGTCACCGTCTCCAGCGCACCGGGCGGCACGATCCACCTGGAGCAGGGTCTGGTCACCGCGATCGAGACCCCCGGGGCCCCGACCGCCGCGACCCTGCTGCTGAAGTCCCGGCGCGTCGGCGAGGAGGAGTGGGCGTCCGCCGAGGTGGCCGCGTCGGTCGGCCGGCCGACCGGCGCTCCCCCGACCTGGGGCGGCGACCTCGGCGCGGCCCTGGTGGCTCAGGGGTCGATCGGCGCCGCCGAGCTCGAAGCCGTCTGCGCCGCCGCCGCCTTCGACGGGGCCTTCGCCCTGGTGCTGAGCCCGCCCGGCAGTTGGGAGACGGCCGAGGCGGCGCCGCCTGCCAGGATCGCGCTGCGCCCGGGCATCGAGCCGGAGCGGCTCTTCGCGGAGACCGCCCGGCGGACGGCCCTGCTGACCCGCCTCTGGGGACCGCCCGGCGAACTGGCCCGCATCCGGATCCGTCCTGCCGCCCGGGCCGAATCCGGCGCGCTGCGGATCCCGGTCCGCTACCGGGAGATCCTGGCCGCCGCCACCGGCCGCCGCACCGCGCGCGACCTCGGCTTCGCCCTGGGGCGCGGTGTGTTCGCGGTGCTCCTCGACGTCGTACGGATGGACGCCCGGCACCTGCTCCACCGGGAACCGGCGCACCCGGCTCCCCTGGCACCGAGCGTGGCCCCGCGCATGCCGACGAGCGAACCGCCGCCGGCCGATACCGGGCCGCTGCCGCGCCGCGTCCGCAGCGGACGCGGCGCGGGTGGTCCGGGCGGCCCCGGCGGCCCGCCCGCCCGATCCGAGGGAGCGGCGGCAGCTTCCGACGGTCCGCCGAACGCACACCGCGCCGAGCACACCGCGCGTACCGAGACGACCGAGCAGAGTGAGAAGAGCGCACCATGAGCAGCCAGACACCGACCGCCGTACTGGTCGACGAGTTGAAGTCCCTCCGCGACCGGGTCATGGGCATCTCGGAGAGTGTCGTCTCCACCGCCGACGGCCTGTTGGTGGCCGCCGACACGGCTGCCGTCCACCCCGAGTCGGCCGCCGCCCTGTCGGCCGCCATGCTCGGCCTCGGCCGGCGCACCGCGGCCGAGGTCGGCGTGGGCGGCCTGCGCGACGTGGTCACCCGCTGCAACAGCGGCTACGTCGTGGTGCTGGCGATCGGGGAGCAGGCGCTGCTGATGATCCTGGGAGACGAGGGCCTCGACGTCGCCGGCCTGCACCGCGAGTCGCCCGCCACGGTCCGCCGCCTGAGCGAGCTGCTCGGGATGGTCCCCGCGGTCTAGGGCGTGTTTCATAATTCCCGCCGGGCGCGCGACGCCGGGCATCCCGCCTGGACGCACCGGCGAAACGTCCAAGTACGGCCCAGTACGAGGACGCTTCGCCGGCACGCCCAGCCGGGCGCCCAACGCCGCGCGCTGATCCGACGCGAATTATGAAACACGCCCTAGTCCCAACGCCGTTCAGTTACAGCAATCAGGGGCGATCGGGCCGGTCGCCGCACAGGGCCTCGACCAGCCGCCGGGCCCGGGTCTCCTCCGAGAGCAGCGCCTCCACCAACGGCCCGGTTCCCTGCCTGTCCGCCGCGCCGGACAGGTAGGCCTCGACCGCCCGCGGGTCGGCCGCGAGCGGCACCCGCCCGGCGGTGAGCGCGGCGTGGGCCCGGACGTAGTCCAGGCCGAGCCGGGCCAGCCGCACCCCGCCCGCGTGCCGCTCGGCCGGGTCGACGCCGCCCTCGCCGGCCAACTGCGGGTGCCGGCAGGCGACTTCGTGCACGGCGAGAACGGCCAGCAGCACGTGCTCGGTGCCGGGCGCACGGCGGCCGAGGCGCTGCGCCTGCCCGTCGGCCTCCAGCCGGACCCAGGCCATCGGCGCGGCCGCGATGTTCACCTTGGCGAAGCCGGGTACCAGCAGCCGCTTCCAGCGCGGCAACCGGTACGGCGTGCGGCCGAGCAGCGCGTCCCGGGTGGGCCGCAGCAGCGGGTCGAGGTCGTCGAGGTCGTCGGGGGCGCCCGGGGCACCGGGACCGTCCGGCGCGTCGGGGCCGGCGGGCGCCGCCAGTCGCTCCAGCACCGCTCCCGGCGCGACGCCCGCCGCGCGCAGCAGTTCGGCGGCCCGGGCGTGCGGATCGGCGAGCAGGGCGCGCAACAGGTGTTCGGCGCTGAACTTCCGCTCGCCGTCCTGCCCGGCCCGCTCCATGGCACCGGTCAGGGCACGGGCGGCGGCGCCGCTGAGCAGCACGCCGCGCTCCCCGGTCGGGCCGAGCGCGTCGCGGGCCGGCACGCTCGCACCGGCCCCGTCGTCCGAGTCCCAGCGTGTCGCGTCGGCCCCGCCCTGGCGGTCGCGCAGGACGGCGAGCAGGGCGGTCGCGGTCGCCCCGGCGGCCGCCAGGGCCTCGCCGGCCGGGCCCTTCGCCCCGGCGACAGCGGCCAGCAGGTGTTCCGTCCCGAGGCGGCCGTCGCCCCCGCCGCGCGCGCCCCGGGCCGCGCCCAGGACGCCGAGCGTGCGCCAGTCCGGTTCCAACGTCGTCTCCATCCGGCCCCTCCCACCACGATGCTTTGCCCGAACTATATGCCTGCTTTGCTCGCCCTTTACACGTGACCGCGCGTCAAGGAAACGTCAGAACCAGCCGGTTCGGGGCACCGGCAACTCAGGGCGCGGAGGCCGGGTCGGCGGCGCTCACCGGGACGTCCGGGTGGCGGAACCAGGACCCCTGCACCACCCGCTGCACCAGCATCAGCACCGCGCCCAGCAGCAGCGCGCCCAGCCCGATCACCGTCACCCCGCCGACCCGGCCGATGCCCGGCAGGTCGATCGAGGTGGCGCCGTAGCCCGGGTCGGCGTAGACGTCGAAGGCGCCGTAGGCGAAGAAGTACAGCAGCATCAGGCCGCCGGCCAGCGGGAGCACGCCCTTGAAGACGAAGTCCCGGACGCTGCGGGTGAGCGCCCGGCGGTAGTACCAGACGCAGGCGAAGCCGGTCAGGCCGTAGTAGAAGGCGATGCCGAGGCCGACCGAGGCGATCGAGTCGGCCAGCACGTTGCCGCTGATCGCGGTCAGCAGCACGTAGAAGGCGATCGACGCCAGGCCCATCGCGACCGTCGACCAGGTCGGGGTGCGGTGGCGCGGGTGCACCCGGGCGAAGCCGGTCGGGATGGCCCGGTGGGTGGCCATCGAGAAGGTGGTGCGGGCGGTGGGCAGGATCGTCGTCTGGGTGGAGGCGGCGGCCGAGGTCAGCACCATCAGGATCAGCAGCCGGCTGAGCACGACGCCGATCCCGGTGGTGCCGAACACCGCGTCGCCGAGGCCGGACAGCACGTCCCCCGAGTGGGCCGGGTTGCCGAGCCCGATGCCGTCCGCGCCGACCCCGGCGAAGGACTGCGCCGAGGTGGCCACCAGGGCGTAGATGAAGAGCAGCAGCACGGTCGAGATGACCGCCGCGCGGCCGGGCGTGCGCGCGGAGTCGGCGGTCTCCTCGTTGACGGACACGGCGGTGTCCCAGCCCCAGTAGATGAAGACCGCGGCCAGCATGCCGGCGGTGAACGCCGAGGTCGAGGGCACGTTGAACGGGTTGAACCAGGACGCGTCGACCGGGACGGCCGTCGGGGGCGCGGCGGAGCCGTACACCTTGACGAGCGCGGTGACCGAGAAGACGACCAGCATCACCACCTCGACGGCCAGCAGGCGGCGCTGCAGGGTGGCGGACAGCTCGATGCCGACGTAGCAGATCGCGGTCATCAGGACGATCCACACCACCCCGGCGGTGGTCGTCCACGCCCGGCTGCCCGCGAGCGAGTCCAGGCCGACCAGCCGGAAGCCGTACACCCCGGCGATCTGTGCCAGGTTGGCCATCACGATGACGTCGGCGACGACGATGCCCCAGCCGCCCATCCAGCCGGTGCGCGGACCGAACGCCCGGGCGGCCCAGGTGAAGGTGGTGCCGCAGTCCGGGTCGGCGGCGTTGAGCTCCTTGTAGGCGTAGGCGATCAGCAGCATCGGGATGAACGCCAGGACGGTGACCACCGGCGCCTGGAGGCCGACCCCGACCACGACGATGCCGAGGGTCGCGGCCAGGCTGTAGGCGGGGGCGGTGGAGGCGAGGCCGATGCACACCGAGGACAGCAGGCCCAGGGCGCCGCTCTTCAGGCCCTTCTCACCCGCACCGGAACCGGTCGGAGCACCGGCCGGAACACCGATTGGGGGGTTGGTCGGAGAGACCGACACTGGCCCCACCCCCTTGAGTGCGCAGCGGGGGCCGCGAGGACCGATCTGGTCGTCTCAGCGTAACGCCGCCCGCAGCGGGCGGCCCGGGGCGGCGGGCGGCCCGGGGGCGGCGGGGCTTCCAGGGTGAACGGACGACACGCGGCGCGGACGGTGGTGCGGTCACGGCGGTGCCCGCCTGGCTCGGCGGACCCGCTGTCCGAACGGCGACCGCTCCGCCGCCACGGCGCCGCGCGCCTCCTACCTGTTTTCCACCGGTTGCCGAGGGCTCCGGAGTACCGGCCGGAGCCCTGGTTTCGGTGTGGTCCGCCCGCCGGCCCGAAGGCCGGTGAGGGACCGTCTCTGGGGTTTCACCCGAGCTGGTCGAGGCGCAGCCGCGCCACCCGGACCGTCCGGCGCGGCAGGGCGGTGGGCAGGGCCACCAGCAGGGCGGTGACGGTGAACATCGCGAAGTGCGAGCCCTCCGGCCAGAGCCCGGACCAGCCCAGTTCGCCGCGCCGGTGCTCGGCGAAGGCGTTGCAGCACAGCCAGGCCGCCAGCCCGATCAGCGGCGCCGCCCGGGGCCGGGAGAAGCCCCCGAGGATTCCGCACAGGGCGAGGTAGGCGGCGAAGGCGAGCCAGCCGGAGTGCAGTTCACCGAGCCCGCCGAGTGCCATCGACAGGACGCCGCCGGCGAGCAGGGCCACCGTGCCCGAGGTCGGGGTGGAGAGCCGTTCCAGGACCGGGTGGTAGCGCCGCCCGCCGGGCCGGGTCGCGTACATCCGCACGAACTAGCCCTTCGCGACGACGAGTTCGGGCGCCGGGCCGACCGGCAGGTGCCACCGGGTGCGCCGGTGCAGCGCCTCCAGGTCGTGCAGCAGCTCGGGCACCGGGACGGTCAGCACCGGGCAGCCCGCCTCGCGCGCGCAGTGCGCCGTGACCGAGCGCCGCAGCCGGCGGCGCAGCAGGCCGCCGCTCTGGCCGAGGACCAGCAGGTCGTCCGGCCGGTCGGCGGCCCGGACGAGGGCCGGCCCGGTCTCGCCGCGGATCACCAGCGGGCGCAGCGGCACGCCGGGGTCGGCGCCGCCGAACGCCGCATCGAGGGCGTCCCGCAGTCGCTGCTCGGCGGCCTCCCGCACCGCCGCGAGCAGCGGCGGGCACGGCGAGCGACGGTAGCCGAGTTCGCCGCCGGGCGGCTCCCAGGCCAGTGCCGGGACGAGTTCGGCGCCACGGCGGCGGGCCTCCGCCACGCCGCGGTGCAGGGCGGCCAGGCTGCCCAGCGATCCGCTGACCCCGACCACCACCCTGCCGGTGCCGCTGCCCTCGTGCCGCCCGTTGCCGTGCATGGTCCGTCCTCGCGTCGTCGTTCCGTACCTGGCGTGTCGCCTGGTGTCTCGTCCTCCACCCAACCGCCGCGCCGACCGCCCGCCGCCCGTCCTTGACGCCTTCCTGACGCCCCGGGCCGCCTTCCCAACGCGGTCCATACGCGGACCGCCCGCCCACCTCCCGTCCACCAACCGCGCGCCGACCGCCCGACCTCCCGACCTCCCGACCTCCCGACCGACCACCCGGCTGCGCGACGGCGCCGAACCGGACCCGCCGGGGCCGGAGTCCCGGCGCCGCCGACTGCTGCGCCGGGAGGAGGAGGCCACCGCGATCGGCGCGCCGCTCCAGGAGTCCGGCCTGGTCGAGGACGACGCGCCCTACGCCGGGTGCGGGGCGCGGGCGAGGTCGAGGGTGTAGGCGGTCCCGCCGGCGGGGGACGGTTCGGCGGTGAGCTCGCCGTTCATCGCCTCGACGAAGCCCCGCGCCACGGTGAGGCCGGTGCCGTCGGCAGCCGGGCCGGGGGCCGTCACCCGGAGGCGGACCCGCCCGGCCACCGTGCCCGCGTCCACCAGGGCGGGCCGGGCGGCCCCCGCCAGGATGTCCGCGAGGGCGCGTTCCAGCAGGCCGGCGTCGGCGAGCACGGGCGGCAGGCCGTCCGGGAGCGCGAGGCGCACACCGCCCCGCTCGCCCGGCAGGGCGGCCAGCGCGGCGGCGAGCACCGGGGCCAGCGCCGTGGGGCGCAGCAGCACCGGTTGCTCGCCGGCCCGCAGCCGGTCGAGGTCCAGCAGGTCGGCGACCAGGCGTTCCATCCGCCGCACCTCGGCGGCGATCCGCCGCCCCGGCGGCCCCGGCAGGTCGGCGGCCTCGCGGCGCAGCACGGCGAGCGGGGCACGCAGGTCCTGTCCGACGGCCTCCAGCAGCGCGGTGTGCAGGGCGTCGGTGTGGGCGAGGGTCTCGGCGGCCGCGGCCTGGGCGGCCAGCCGTTCGCGCTCCCGGGCCAGTCGCAGCTGGGTGACGTAGGGGCCGAGCAGCCGGGTGTCCTCCTCGGTGAGCGCCGGTCCGCGCAGCGCCAGGACGGCGTCCGGGCCGAGGTCGACGGCGAGCGAGGCCTCCTCGGGGCGTTGCGGGAGGGCGGTGCCGGAGGCTGCGACGGGGCGCCAGGCCTGGCCGGTGCGGACCAGGACGACGGCGCCCTCCAGGCCGAACACCTGGCGCAGGTCGGCGACCAGGTCGGGCAGTGCGCGGGCACCGGACTCGACCGCCGCGCCGGCCAGCCGGGCCAGCACCGCCGCCTCGGCGCGGGCCCGGTCGGCCTGCTGGGAGCGGCGGGTGAGGACGTCGATGAGGTGGGAGATGATCCCGGCGACGGCGAGGAAGAGCAGCAGCGCGGCGAGGTCGGCGCCGTGGGTGACGGCGAGGCTGTGCCAGGGCACGGTGAAGAAGTAGTCGGCGGCGAGCGCCCCGGCGGCGGTGCTGGCGGCGGCGGGCAGCAGGCCGCCGAGCCGGGCGGTGGCGGCGACGGCGAGCAGCAGGCAGAGCAGGGCGCCGGGGAGGGCGAGCGAGTCGCGCAGCGGGGAGAGCGCCCAGGCCAGGGCGGCCGTCGCGGCCGGGCCGGTGAGCCAGGCCAGGCGTCGGCGGCGCACCGGGACGGCGGCCGGGCGGCGGCGCCGGGGTGCGGGCGGGACGGCCAGCAGGCCGGGCTGGGGCGGGGGGACGACCCGGACGTCGATCGGGCCGGCCAGCCGGATGACGCGGTTGATCACCGAGCCGGAGACCAGTTCGCGCAGGCGGCTGCGGCTGGTCGGGCCGAGCAGGATCTGGGTGGCGCTCTCGGCGTGGGCGAAGTCCACCAGGGCGCGGGCGGCGTCGTTGCCGTCGACCTCGATGTAGCCGCCGTGGAGCTCGTGCAGCAGGGCGCGCTGTCCGGCGAGGGCGGGCGGCTCGTGGACGGTGGTGCCGTCGTCGGGCCGGACGTGCACGCCGATCAGGTCCCCGTGCACCCGGGTGGCGGTGCGGGCGCCGCGGCGGATCAGGTGCTCGCCCTGCGGGGCCCCGTTGAGGGCGACGACGATGCGTTCCTTGGTCTCCCAGGGTGCCCGGATGCCGTGCCGGGCGCGGTAGTCGGCGAGTTCCTCCTCGACCCGGTCGGCCAGCCAGAGCAGGGCGAGTTCGCGCAGGGCGCCGAGGTTGCCGGCCCGGAAGTAGTGGTCGAGGGCGATGTCGATCCGGTCGGGCGGGTAGATCGCGCCCTGGGCCATCCGGGTGCGCAGGGCCTGCGGGCTGAGGTCGACGAGTTCGATCCGGTCGGCGGCGCGGACCACCTCGTCGGGGATCCGCTCGCGCTGGGCGACGCCGGTGATCTGCTCGACGACGTCGTTGAGGCTCTCCAGGTGCTGGATGTTGACGGTGGTGGCCACGTCGACGCCGGCGTCGAGGAGTTCCCGGACGTCCTGCCAGCGTTTGGCGTGGCGGCTGCCGGGGGCGTTGGTGTGGGCGAGTTCGTCGACGAGCGCGAGCTGCGGGCAGCGGGCGAGCAGGGCGTCGACGTCGAGTTCGGTGAGGGTGGTGCCGCGGTGGCCGACGGTGCGGCGGGGCAGCACGGGCAGGTCGCCGAGCTGGTGTTCGGTGCCCCGGCGGGCGTAGGTCTCGACCAGTCCGACGACGACGTCCAGGCCTTCGTCGTCGCGCAGCCGGCGGCCCTCGGCGAGCATGGCGCACGTCTTGCCGACCCCCGGCGCCGCCCCCAGGAACACCCGCAGTCGTCCGCTCACCGCCGTGCCGCCACCTCCTCGGTGTCCATGCTGCGCCCGGAGGCGGGGGCGCGCGAGAGGGGAACCACCGTAAGATCCGGATGGTGCTATCGTCATTAGCACCATGTTGCTGAAGCTGGACACCGGCGACGCCCGCCCCCTGCACGAGCAGGTGGCGGGCGCGATCAGACGGGCCGTCGCCGAGGGCGAGTGCGCCCCCGGGGACAGACTGCCGCCGGCCCGGGAGCTCTCCCGGGCGCTGGGGGTGAACACCAACACCGTCCTGCGCGGGCTGCGCACGCTGCGCGACGAGGGCGTGCTGGAGTTCCGCCGGGGCCGGGGCGTCACGGTCGCCGCGGAGGCCGACACGCGCTCCGAACTGGCCGAGCGAGTACGACAGTTGGTCGCCGACGCGGCCCGGTCTGGCTACAGCAGGAACGATCTCGTGGACATGATCAGGGGGATGTCGTGACGGACGAGGGACTCATAGCGAAGGAGCGCCGGGAGCCCGGGGCGGGGCGCGGCGCGCTCTGGGGCGCGGTGGCCTGGTCGGCCGGCGTCCTGGCCCTGCTGATCACGCTGCCGTGGGCCGCGCGCAACCGGCTGCCGGACCCGCTCGCCACCCACTGGAGCGGGCAGGATCCGGACGGCTCCATGTCGCTGACGGCGGCCGCGCTGTTCCCGGCGGCGGTCTGGCTGGTGCTGGTGCTGGCGACCGCGGTCGCCCGCCGGTTCCCGGCCTTCTCGGCGCGCGGCGCCACCGGGGCGACGCTGGCCGCCGGCGGCGTGCTCCTGACGGGGGCGCAGACCTCCGTCGTGCACGCCAACCTGGACCGCGCCCGCTGGCAGGAGGCCGCGCCGATGGGCTTCGAGGTGGTCGCCCTGATCGTGGCGGCGGGCCTGGCCGGCCTGCTGACCTGGCTGGCTGTCCGCCCGCGCGGCGACTCCCCCGCCGGGGCGCGCCCGGCGACCGGGGCGCCGACGCTGGCGGCCGCGCCGGGCGAGCAACTGGTCTGGCTCTCCCGGGCCGCCAACCCGTGGCTGCAACTGACCTCGGCCGTCCTCGCCCTGGGTGGGCTGGTCGGCGTGCTGGCCCCGGCCAGCGGGCTGATCGCGCTCAACTGGTCGCTGATCGTGCCGTTCGCCTCCACCTCCGTCATCGTCCTCGGCTGCTCCTCGGTCACGGCCCGGGTGACCGCCGACGGCCTGTCCGTCGGCTTCGGCCCGTTCGGCCGGCCCGCCCGGCGCTGGCACCCCGCCGACCTGGACTCGGCCCGCGCCGAGTTGCGCACCCCCGCCCAGGCCGGCGGCTGGGGCTACCGCGTCAACGGCCTGGGCACCACCGTGATGCTGCGCCGCGGCGTCTGCCTGGTGGTCCGCACCCGGCGCGGCCGCGAGTTCGCCGTGAGCGTCGACGACGCCGAGCGCGGCGCGGCCCTGCTCAACTCCCTCATCGCCAAGGCCGCCAGCCCCATCAGCTGACCCCCGTCCCGCGCCCGGGGCCCATCCCTGGGGTCCGTCTTCAAACCGCCCGTTCCGGTGGTGTGGGCAGGGGCCGCGGCGTGGGTACACCAGCTGACAGCTGCTCATTGTGCAGAGGGCAAGGAGGCGTCCGTGACCGACGAACGGCGGACGGCAGGAACCCCGGGGCGCGACGCGGTCGACGCCCGGGGAGACACCAACCAGGACGAACGGACCATCACCTTCCTACGACTCGGCGTCGGGCTGATCGGCATTCTGCTGCCGCTCGCACTCCCCCTGGGGAACTGGCTGTTCGCCGAGCTCAGGGGCCAGAGCACGGCGGGGTTCTGGCCGGCCTCGATGAGCGGCTCGTACTACACCAGCACCCGGAACCTCTTCGTCGGCGGCCTGTGCGCGCTCGGGGTGTTCCTGATCTGCTACCGCTTCGACCGCCGGGACGACCGCTGGAGCACCGCCGCCGGCGTGTTCGCGCTCGGGGTCGCCCTGTGCCCGACCGCCCCGCAGGGCGCCACCGCGTTCCAGAGCGCGGTCGGCCTGCTGCACTACGCCTTCGCCGGACTGCTGCTGTTCGTCCTGGCGATGTTCTGCGTCCACTCCTTCCGGAACCCGCGCTCCGCGCAGCCGCCCTGGGTCAGCCGGGCCTACCTGGCGGCCGGGGTGCTGACCCTGGTGCTCCTGCTGCTCGCCGTCGTCGCCGGGGCGGCCGGCCTCGGCAAGGACTGGGCCGTCCACCCGCTGTACCTCTGCGAGTGGTTCTCGACCTGGGCCTTCGGTGCCGCCTGGACCGGCGCCGCACTCGAACTCGCCGCCGCCGGTCGATCGTACGGACACCACCCCGTTCTCCCGGGGCAGTCCGGCTCCCCCGCCGCCGGCAGCCCGGCCGCCCAACCCTAGGCTCCGCCCGGTCGCCGGCGCAGCGGGAAGCCCGAACCCTGAGCAATCGTCATCTTGTCGTACCAGAACACCGTTACCATGCGCACCAAGGCCCGCCATCGGGGCGGCCGGTGACGGAACCCCAGCAACGGGAGGACAAGCATGTCGAACGAGGTCCGGGCAGGGCGCGGTCCGCAGGAGGAGTACCCGTCGGTGGATCTGCGGATGGACGTACCGCACTCGGCGCGGGTCTACGACTACCTCATCGGCGGCAAGACCAACTTCGAGGCGGACCGCGTCGCCGCGCACGCCTCGGTGCAGGCCTGGCCGTCGCTGCCGATCTCCATGCGCACCACCCGCGACTTCATGCAGCGCGCCGTCCGCCACCTCACCGAGGAGTACGGCGTCCGGCAGTTCCTGGACATCGGCACCGGCATCCCCACCTCGCCCAACGTCCACGAGATCGCCCAGGCGATCACCCCGGACGCGCGGGTCGCCTACGTCGACAACGACCCGATCGTGCTCACCCACGCGCGGGCCCTGATGTCCAGCACGTCGCAGGGCCGCACCTGTTACGTGGACGCCGACTTCCGCGACCCGGATTCGATCATCCAGAACCCCCGGCTGCGCGAGGTCCTCGACCTCTCCCAGCCGGTGGCGCTGTCGCTGATCGCCATCGTCCACTTCGTGCTCGACGAGGACGACCCGCAGGGCATCGTGCGCCGATTCATGGACGCCCTGGCGCCGGGCAGCTTCCTCGCCCTGACCGTGTTCACCGGGGACACCGACCCGGTGGGCGTGGGCGGCGTCGGCCGGGAGTACAACGCGCGCGGCATCCCGCTGCAGATCCGCGACCAGAAGGAGACCGCGGCCTTCTTCGACGGCTACGACCTCCTCGACCCCGGCGTCAGCCTGGTCCACCACTGGCGCCCGGACGCCGGGGCCGCGCCGATCCGCGACCAGGACATCGCGATGTACGCGGGCGTGGCGATCAAGCGCTGAGCCGGCGGGCGTCAGCCGGGGACGGAGACCAGGCCCGCCTCGTAGGCCAGGATGACGAGGTGGACCCGGTCGCGGGCGTCGAGCTTGGCGAGCAGCCTGGTCATGTAGGTCTTCACGGTGGCGATGCTGAGGACCAGGTCCGCGGCGATCTCGGTGTTGGACAGGCCCCGGCCGACCAGGGTGAGGATCTCCCGCTCCCGGTCGGTGATCGCGCCCAGCCTCCGGGCGGCCGGGGTCGGCGCCGACGCGGCCTCCGCCGGCACGGCCGGGCCCGGCGCCGGCCGCTGGTCCGCGAAGGAGGAGATCAGCCGGCGGGTGACGCTCGGGGCGATCAGGGCGTCCCCGGCGGCCACCACCCGGACGGCGGCGAGGATGTCGTCCAGCGCCATGTCCTTGACCAGGAAGCCGGACGCCCCGGCGCGCAGCGCCGCGTACACGTGGTCGTCGTCGTCGAAGGTGGTGAGCACGACGACCCTGGTCGGCCCGCCGCCCCCGGTGATCAGGCGGGTGGCCTCGATGCCGTCCATGCCGGGCATCCGCAGGTCCATCACGACCACGTCGGGCCGCAGTTCGCCGACCAGCCGGACGGCCTCGGCGCCGGTGCCGGCCTCGCCGACCACCTCGACGTCGGCGGTCTCGGTGATGACCATCTCCAGCGCGGCCCGGACCAGCGGCTGGTCGTCGACCAGCAGGACGCGGGTCATGCGTTCACCTCCACGGGGATCGGCAGTCGGGCGGCGACCCGGAAGCCGCCCTCGGGGCGCGGCCCGGCCTCGAACTCGCCGTCCAGCAGGCCGACCCGCTCGCGCAGCCCGGCCAGGCCGAAGCCGCCGCCCCGAGCGGTGCTGGTACCGGTGCCGGTACCGGTACCGCGGCCCCGGTCGGTGATCTCCACGGCCACCTCGCCCGCCGTGCGGCGGTCGACCAGCACCCGGCAGGAGCGGGTGCCCGCGTGCCGCACCACGTTGGTGACGGACTCCTGGATGACGCGGAACGCCGAGAGGTCGATCTCCGGTGGCAGCGGGCCCTGTTCGCCCCGCCGCCGGACCTCGACCCGGACGCCGGCGGCGGTGGTCGCGGCGGCCAGCCGGTCGAGGTCGGCCAGGCCCTGTCCGGTGGATCTTGTCGGGTCAGCGAGATCCGCCGGACAGGGACTGGGGCCCTGCGGGGTGATCGCCGACGTCTCGCCGTCGGCCCGGCGCAACGCGACGAGCATCCGGCGCAGCCCGGCCAGGGTCTCCCGGCCGGCGTTCTCGATCTCGGCCAGCGCCTCCCGGGCCCGGTCGGGGCGGGTGTCGATGACCCGGCGGGCGGCGCCGGCCTGAAGGGCGACGATGCCGATGGTGTGGGCGACGGTGTCGTGCATCTCGCGGGCGATCCGCAGCCGTTCGGCGGTCACCGCCTCGCCGGCCGCCCGCTCGCCCAACGCCCGGGCGTGCTCACGGCTCTGCCGCACCGAGCGGCCGACCAGCCAGGCGACCAGGGCGAGCAGCGCGGCGCCGTCGGCGGAGCCGATGTGGGTGCCGGTGAAGATGCCGACGGTGTTGCCGCGCACCAGGCCGATGTGCAGCACGAGCAGGCCCATCACCAGCGCGAACGCGGCCCGCGAGCTGCGGCGCGGCCGGGTGGCGGTGATCAGGCAGAGCGCGACGTCCACGGCCAGCAGCGAGGCCGGCGGCACCTGGGTGCCGGCGGCCCAGCCGTCGGTCTCCGTGAAGGTGGCGACGAACAGCAGGGCGACCGCGAGCACCGGCAGGCGGCGCACCAGCGCGGCGCCGGCGAAGGCCACCACCGTGGTGGCCAGGGTGAAGGACAGGCCGCCGTGGGCGGCGGCCCCACCGTGGTACCGGGCGTTGCCGCCGAGCAGGACGGCGGGGTAGGCCGCGGCTACGCACCAGGCGAGCCCGACCCAGACCTCGGGCGGGATGCGCCGGAACAGGGGCGGAGAGGGCGTCGCAAGCATACGAAGATCGTATCGACGGGCCGAGTCGCCGTCATCGGACCGTGGTTGTACGGCCGGGGGTGACAGCCGGGGCCCGCGGTGTCAGCGCC
Organism: Kitasatospora sp. NPDC086801; assembly: GCF_044745805.1. NCBI lineage: Bacteria > Bacillati > Actinomycetota > Actinomycetes > Kitasatosporales > Streptomycetaceae > Kitasatospora > Kitasatospora sp. NPDC086801. Next base: position 115,499 of record NZ_JBIVAX010000006.1, on the reverse strand, counting down.
GGTCCGATGCGGCGGCCCGGCCCCGCCCGGCACCGTTGAGCCCATGATCGAAGTCACCGAGCTGACCAAGCGCTACGGCCGCACCACCGCCGTCGAACGCCTCACCTTCACCGTCCGGCCCGGCCGGGTGACCGGCTTCCTGGGCCCCAACGGCGCGGGCAAGTCCACCACCCTGCGGCTGATCCTCGGCCTCAACGACCCGACCGGCGGCACCGCCACCGTCGGCGGCCACCCGTTCCGGGCGCGGCCGCGCGGGCTGCGCCACGTCGGCGCGCTGCTCGACGCGGGCGACGTCCACGGCGGGCGCACCGGTGCGGCCCACCTGCGGGCGCTGGCCCGCGCCAACGCGATCCCGGCCGCGCGGGTGGACGAGGTGCTCGCCGAGGTCGGCCTCGGCAAGGCCGCCGGGCGCCGGATCGGCGGCTACTCGCTGGGCATGAAGCAGCGGCTCGGCATCGCCGGCGCGCTGCTCGGCGACCCGCCGGTGCTGCTGTTCGACGAGCCGCTCAACGGCCTCGACCCGGAGGGCGTGCTGTGGGTGCGCGGCCTGTTCCGCCGCCTCGCCGAGGAGGGGCGGACGGTCTTCGTCTCCAGCCACATGATGGCCGAGATGGAGCACACCGCCGACCGCCTGGTGGTGATCGGCCGGGGCCGGCTGATCGCCGACGAGAGCCTCACCGAGTTCGCCGCCCGGGCCGGCCGCGGCGGAGTCACCGTCCGGGCGGCCGAACCCGACCGGCTGGCGGCCGTGTTGACCGCGGCGGGCGCCGGCGTCCGGCCCGGCCCGGACGGCACCCTCGCCGTGACCGGCCTGGACGCCACCCGGATCGGCGAACTCGCCCTGGAGCAACGCCTGTTGCTGCACGCCCTGACCACCCGCTCCGCCTCCCTGGAGGAGGCGTTCATGGAACTGACCGCCGACAGCGTCGACTACCTCGCCGGAGAGCCCCGATGACCACCCCGACCCCGACCCCGACCCCGGCCGCTCCTTCGACCGGCGCCGACACCACCGCGCGCACCCGCTTCCGCGATCTGCTGGCCGCCGAGTGGATCAAGTTCTGGTCCCTGCGCTCGACCACCTGGGTGCTGGGCCTGAGCGCCCTGTTCATCATCGCCGCCAACCTCAAGGCGGCCCGGTACACCTACGACCACTACACCGTCGGCGACGGCGATCCGGCGACCATGCTGCAGGTCGCGCTCGGCGACTCCTTCACCATGATCGCCGCCGACGTCGTGATGATCGTCGCGGGCAGCGTCGGCGCGCTCGTCCTGGTGGGCGAGTACGCGAGCGGGCTGATCCGCACCACGCTGGTGGCCGTCCCGGACCGCCGGGCCGTGATCGCCGCCAAGGCCTGCGTGCTGACCGCGGTCATGCTCGGCTACGGCGCCGTCACCGCCGGCGTCTCCTTCGGCGCCTGCCAGGCGGTCCTCGCCGACACGCACATCGGCGTCTCCGTCACCGACCCCGCCGCGCTGCGCTTCGTCGCGGCCGCCGTCCTGTTCGCCCCGGTCTGCGCCCTCGCCGGATTCGCCCTCGGCGCGCTGATCCGGCACACCGCCGGAGCCGTGGTGGGCACCGTCCTGGTGCTGTTCTTCCTGCCCGCGTTCTTCAACGAGCGCTACCGCTGGTCGGCCGACCTCCTGCACGCCATGCCGCTCCAGGCCTGGCGCCGCCTGGCCCAGGCCGACCAGGCGCACACGCTCCCCTCGGCCCACCCGGCCACCGTCGCCGGCTCCTGGGCCACCTTCGCGCTCTGGGCGCTCGCCTCGGTGGTGGTCGCCGCGACCGTCATCCAGCGCCGCGACCACTGACCCGCCGTCCGGCGGGCGCCGCCGGGAACGGCGCTCACCCGTCGCGCCGGTCCGCCACGACATCGGCCAAGGCCACCAGCAGCGCCGCCAGGACCAGGCCCGCCGCCACCGTGACGCCCAGTTGGAAGGCCAGCGTCCAGTCCGGGTGCGGGCCCTGGGCGTGGGCGAAGAAGACCGAGCCGACGACGGCGATGCCGACCGCCGAGCCGACCCGCTGGGCGGTCTGCATCACGCCGCCCGCGCTGCCCGCGCGGGCGATCGGCACCCACTGGAGGGTCAGGGTCTGGTTCGGGGCGACCACCAGCCCGCTGCCCACCCCGGCGACCAGCAGCGGCGCGACCGTCGCCCAGCCGATCGCCGCCCCCGCCCACAGCTGCACCGCCAGGGCCGAGGCCAGCAGACCGACCAGCACCAGCAGCAGGCCGAGCACCACCAGCCGGCGGCCGAGCCGGTGCACCAGCCGTCCGCCGATCGCCGCGGACACGCCCGAGCCGACCGCGAACGGCGTGATCGCCAGGCCCGCCGTCAGCGCCGAGTAGTGCAGGCCCGCCTGGAGGTACAGCGTGAAGATGAAGAAGATCGCGGTGAACCCGGCGAAGTACACCAGCGACAGCCCCACCCCCGCCGCGTACGGGCGCACCGCGAACAGGGCCATGCTCACCAGCGGCTCCCGCCGCCGCGCGTAGTACCGCTCCCAGCCGACGAAGGCCCCCAGCAGCACCGCGGCCAGCGGCAGCAGCAGCCAGCGCGCCGCGCCGTGCCACTGCTGCGCCTGGACGAACGGCAGCAGCAGCGAGACCGTCCCGGCGCCGAGCAGCAGCACCCCGACCGGGTCGAAGTCCCGGTGCCCGGCCCGCTCGGCCGCCGGCGGGGGCGGCGGGAGCAGCCGGTAGGCGATGGGCAGGGCGGCGACGCCGATCGGCAGATTGACCAGGAACACCCAGCGCCAGCCGTTCTGCGGGCCGAACAGGTGGATCAGCAGGCCGCCCATCAGCGGGCCGACGGCCGTGGACAGTCCGATGGTCGCGCCGAGCGCGCCGAAGGCCCGGCCGCGTTCGGCACCCTGGAACAGGACCTGGATGAAGCCGGAGACCTGCGGCACCAGCACCCCGCCGGCCGCGCCCTGGAACAGCCGGGCCAGCACCAGCCACTCCTGGTTCTCCGCCGCCCCGGCCAGCGCGCTGGCCGCGGTGAACAGGGCGAGCCCGGTGAGGAAGACGGCCCGTCGGCTGCGGGCGTCGCCGAGCCGCCCGGACGGGACCAGCACCAGGCCGAAGGCGAGCGCGTAGCCGCTCAGCACCCACTGCAGGCCGCTGTCGGACATGTGCAGTCCGACCCGCACGGTCGGCAGGGCGACGTTGACGATGCTGACGTCCAGCAGCGTCATGAACCCGGCGACCAGGCAGACCGTCAACGCCCGCCAGCGCCTCGCCTCGGCCCGCCTGCCCGCGGCGCTCGCGCCGGGCTTCCGTTCCGGGGTGCTGCACGGGGGTTGGGCCGTCATGGGAGCACCTTCCGGGCGTCCGGCGGTCGTCTGGCTTCGCGTCCGGCGGCCGGCCGTCGTCCGGCCTTCCCGCCCGCCGCGCGGACCCCCTCCGAACGGCCATCCTGGACGGCGCCGCCCCGGCGCCGCCAGCCGGGCTGCGCCGCCCGCGCCACCGCTCACCCGGACGGCCGAACCCGTTCGCGGCCTTCCCCGGCGCCCCGGAGGCTGGGCACATGAGCGAGCGAAGCACGAGGGTCCCCCCGGCCGGAGGCCGGGGGAGAGTCGTCAAGGGGCGCGCGTGGGTGGATGCCGCCGACGAGCGCAGCGAGGCGGGCGCATGAACGCCGCCACCGAAACCCCGCCGACCGCCCCGCCGGTGCTGGACGTCCGGCAGCGCAACGTCGTCTTCGCCACCATCGTGCTCGGCATGCTGCTGGCCGCGCTCGACCAGACCATCGTCGGCACCGCGCTGCCCACCATCGTCGCGGACCTCGGCGGGGCCGCGCACATGTCGTGGGTGGTGACGGCCTACCTGCTGGCCGAGACGGTGGCCACCGTGCTGGCCGGCAAGTTCGGCGACCTGTACGGGCGCAAGCTGCTGTTCCAGGTCTCGGCGGTCGTCTTCATCACCGGCTCGTTCCTCTGCGGCCTGGCGACCAACATGACGCTGCTGATCGCCTGGCGGGCGCTCCAGGGCATCGGCGCGGGCGGCCTGATGGTGACGGCCATGGCCCTGATCGCGGACGTCATCCCGCTGCGCGAGCGCGGCAAGTACCAGGGCGCGATCGGCGCGGTGTTCGGCGTGGCGACGGTGATCGGGCCGCTGCTGGGCGGGCTGTTCACCGACCACCTGTCCTGGCGCTGGGCGTTCTACGTCAACGTGCCGATCGCGATCCTGGTGGTGATCGCGGCCGCCCGAACGATCCCCTCGGTGCGCTCCGCGGCGCGCCCGGTGATCGACTACCTGGGGATCGCGCTGGTCTCGGTCGGCGCCAGCGCCCTGATCCTGGCGACCAGTTGGGGCGGCAACGAGTACGCCTGGGGCTCCGGGGTGATCATCGCCCTGTTCGCCGGCGGCGCCGTCGCGCTCGGGCTGTTCTGCTGGGTGGAGAGCAGGGCCGTCGAACCGATGCTGCCGATGCGGCTGTTCCGGAACCCGGTGTTCGCGGTCTGCTCGGTGCTCAGCTTCATCGTCGGCTTCGCGATGCTCGGCGCGCTGACCTTCCTGCCGACCTTCCTGCAGTACGTCGACGGCGACTCGGCGACCGTCTCCGGGGTGCGGACGCTGCCGATGGTGATCGGGCTGCTGCTCGCCTCGATCGCCAGCGGCAACGTCGTCAGCAAGACCGGCAGGTACCGGGTGTTCCCGATCGTCGGCACCCTGGTGATGGCCGTCGGCCTCTACCTGCTCTCCCGGCTCGAACCCGGCACGGGCACCGCGCTCGCCTCCCTCTACATGTTCGTGCTCGGCGTCGGCATCGGGCTGAGCATGCAGGTGCTCACCATCGCCGTGCAGAACACCGTCGACTACGCGGACCTCGGCACCGCCACCTCCGGGGTGACCTTCTTCCGCACCATCGGCAGTTCCTTCGGCACCGCCGTGTTCGGCACCATCTACGCCAACAGCCTCAAGACCGAACTCACCGAGGGCGTGGCCTCCTCCGCCCGCCTCACCGGCGCGGACCCGGCCCTGCTCGCCCGGGCCGCCGAGAGCCCGCAGGGCCTGCACCGGCTGCCCGCCGCGCAGGCGGCCCCGATCGTCCAGGCCTACTCCGACGCCCTGCACACCGTGTTCCTGTGGACGGTGCCGGTCGCCCTGGTCGGGTTCGTGGTCGCGCTCTTCCTCAAGCAGGTGCAGCTGCGGGACACCGCCCGGGCCGGCTCCACCGACATGGGCGAGGGCTTCGCCCAGCCGACCACCAGCGACTCCGACCCGCACCTGGAGTACGCCGTCGGCAAGATCGTCCGCGGCGTGGACCTCGACACCGTCCGCTCGATCGTCGACGACGCCGACACCCGGGTCGACCTGGCCGGGGCCTGGGCGCTGATGGAGGTCGCCGGCCACACCAAGGCCGTCGGCCAGGCCTCTCTGGACCTCATCGCCGCCCGCAAGCGGGTGCCGCCCGAGGTCCTGGAGCCGGTCTTCGACCGGATGGCCGCCGAGGGCTACCTCACCCGCGACGGCGACCGGCTCTCCCCCACCGAGGCCGGATCCCAGGAGGTCCGCGTCCTCGCCCAGGCCTGGTCGGACTGGCTCAACGCCCGGCTGGACGCCGACGCCGGCCGCCCGCGCAGCCCCCAGCTGCGCACCGCGGCGACCGCCATCGCCTGGCGCCTGATGGTCGAGGACCTCGCCAACGGCCTTCCGGCCCACGCCCGTTCGAAGGTCACCGCCAGAACCTAGGGATTGTCAGACACGCCCCAGCTAGAGCCTCCGCGCCAGGATCAGTTCGCGCCGCACGCCGTCGGCCATCAGGTCACCGGGCTCGTCGGTCTCGGTGAAGCCGTTGCGGAGGTAGAGGGCGATGGCCGCGTCGTTGTCGGGGTTCACCGCCAGCTTGAGGGTGGTGAACCCCTGCCCGGCGGCCCAGCGGGCGATCGCGCCGATCAGCCGGTCCCCCACGCCCCGGCCGCGCGCCGCCGGGCCGACCCACAGGGAGATCAGCTCGGCGGCGGTCCCGTCCTCGTCGGCCGGGACGCCACTGGCCATCGCGGCCGGGCGGCCGTCCAGCACCGCGACCAGGTCGAGGGCACCGGGGATCTCCAGGCGGGAGCGCCAGCGGGCCTCGTGGTCGCCGGCGCCCTGCCAGTCGGCCAGGGTGGAGCCGAAGGCGTACGGCGCCTCGGTCAGCGCGGCCAGGCGCAGTTCGCGCCAGAGCGCCCAGTCGTCGGAGGTGAGCCGGCGCAGTTCGGGTTCGCGCAGTTCGGGTTCGTGCAGTTCGGACATGGTGCGGACCTTGCCGCAGACCGGACGGCGGGGCAAGCCGATTACCCCGGGTCAGCCCGCGAGCGGCGGGTTGAGACGGGCGAAGGCCTCCTGCCGGCGGTAGGGGAAGTACGGGTAGGGCGCGGTGCGGGCACTGGCCGCGTCGAGCCGGGCGGCCTGCTCGTCGGTCAGCGACCAGCCGACCGCGCCGAGGTTCTGCCGCAACTGCTCCTCGTTGCGGGCGCCGATGATGACCGAGGAGACGGTCGGGCGGCGCAGCAGCCAGTTGATGGCGACCTGCGGGACGGTGCGGCCGGTCTCGGCGGCGATCCCGTCGAGCGCGTCGACCACCCGGTACAGCAGTTCGTCCTCGACCGGCGGGCCGTAGTCGGCGGTGTCGTGCAGCCGGCTGCTGGCCGGGAGCGGCTGGCCGCGCCGGATCCGGCCGGTGAGGCGGCCCCAGCCGAGCGGGCTCCACACCAGGGCGCCGACGCCCTCCTCCTGGGCGAGCGGCATCAACTCCCACTCGTAGTCGCGGCCGACCAGCGAGTAGTAGACCTGGTGGGCGGCGTAGCGGGGGCGGCCGTAGCGCTCGGCGACGGCGAGGGACTTCATCAGCTGCCAGCCGGAGAAGTTGGAGACGCCGATATAGCGGATCTTGCCGGCCCGGACGAGGTCGTCGAGGGTGGCCAGCACCTCCTCGATCGGGGTGCCGGCGTCGTAGGCGTGCAGTTGGAAGAGGTCGAGGTAGTCGGTGTCGAGGCGGCGCAGCGCGTCGTCCACGGCCCTGGTGAGGCGGGCTCGGGAGGTGCCGGCGTCCTGCGGGCCGTCGCCGGTCGGCAGGCCGGCCTTGGTGGAGACGAGCACCTGGTCGCGGCGGCCGCGGATGGCCTGGCCGAGGACCTCTTCGGAGGCGCCGTCAGAGTAGATGTCGGCGGTGTCGAACAGGGTGACTCCGGCGTCGATGGCGATGTCGAGCAGGCGGCGGGCCTCCTGGACGTCGGTGGTGCCCCAGGCGCCGAACAGCGGTCCGCGGCCGCCGAAGGTGCCGGTGCCGAGGCTGAGCGTCGGGACCTTGAGGCCGGACGAGCCGAGTCGGCGGTATTCCATGGCGGTTGCCGTGCCGGTTCCGGCGCTGGTTGCCGTGCTGGTTTCCATGGCAGTTCTCCCCTCGGAGCCCTTAACGGGACTCCCATTCCGTTAGGATGACTCGACCCTAACAGAGCCCGTCGACCTAATGGAACAGGAATCCCGTTAATGACTGCCGAGTCCTCCGCGCCGGACGCTCCAGGCACCCCGGGCACCCCGGAGACCCCCACCCCCGGGACGCGGCGCCCCGGCGGGCGCACCGCCCGGGTCCGCGCCGCCGTCCTGCGGGCCGCCGAGGACGCCCTGGTCGAGCACGGCTTCAGCGGCCTCGACCTCGGCAACGTCGCCCAGCGGGCCGGGGTCGGCCGGACCACCGCCTACCGCCGCTGGGGCACCACCACCGCACTGGTCGCCGACCTGCTCGCGGAGATGGCCGAGCAGTCCCTGCCGCGCGCCCGCAGCGGCTCCCTCGCCGAGGACCTGCGGGCCAACGCCCGGCTGGTCCAGCACACACTGGCCGATCCCCGACAGGGGGCGCTGTTCCGCGCGGTGATCGTGGCCGCCACCTGTGACCCGGGCGCCGCCGAGGCGCTGCGGCGCTTCTACCTGCGCCGGGTCGAGGAGTGGGCGCTGTGCGTCACCGAGGCCGTCGAACGCGGCGAACTCCCGCCGGACACCGACGCGTTCGAGGTGGTCCGGGCCGTCTCCGCGCCGCTCTACTACCGGATGCTCACCACCGCCGAGCCGCTCGACGAGGCCGCCGCCGACCGTGCCGCGGCCGCCGCCGAGGCGGCCGCCCGGGCGGGGGCGTACCGGCGGGAGCGCGCCTGACAACGCCTGACAGTGCCTCACAACGTCCGAGAACGCCGCCGGCCGTGCAGTTCGACGAACTGCACGGCCGGCGGGAAGGCGGACGGTCCAGGGGCGCCCTGGGGAACGGCCTAGAAGAAGCTGTCGTCGTCGCCCTCGTAGTAGTTGTTCACGACCACCTCGGGCGTGTCGTCGCTGAACGCCTCGTTGAGCAGCGCGCCGCCGACCAGGCCGGCCGCGCCCGCGCCGATCAGCGCGCCGGTGCCGAAGCGGCGCCCGCCCTGGCCCGGCTGGCCCTGAGCGGGCTGGCCCTGGCCCGGCACCTGCGGGTAGCCCTGCTGGACCGGCTGCGGGTAGCCCTGCTGCGGGGTGTAGAACGGCGGCACAGTGGTCTGCACCCGCTGGGCGCAGGCGGCGCAGGTCTCGATCTGGCGCGGCACGCCCCACTGCGGCGACCACAGCACCGCCGTCGAGCCGAGGCCGTGCGAGGGGTCGAAGAAACACGTCACGGGGGAACTCCCTGGTCCTGGCTGGGTCATCGGGACAGCGGGCGCCACGGCGGGTACGGCGGGCGCCATGGCCGGCGCGGCGGGCACGACCGGAGCCGGCGGAGGCGCGGCGGGCGCGGGCGCGGGGGCGGCGGGCGCCGGTTGCAGGACGTCCACCCCGAAGTCGGCGGCGATGCCCGCGAGCCCCGACGCGTACCCCTGCCCGACGGCCCGGAACTTCCAGTCCGCACCGTGCCGGTAGAGCTCGCCGAACACCATCGCCGTCTCGCTGCCCGCCTCGGCCGCCACGTCGTAGCGGGCCGTCTCGGCGCCGCCCTCCGGGTCGGTGAGCCGGATGTACGCGCCGCGGACCTGGCCGAAGCTCTGGCGCCGCTGCGTCGCGTCGTAGACCGCGACCGCGAAGACGATCTTCTCCACCCCGGCCGGGACGTCCGCGAGCCGGACGTCGATCCGCTCCCGGTCGTCGCCGCCACCGGCGCCGCCCTGGTGGCGGACCGAGCCGTCCGGGCTCTGCAGGTTGTTGAAGAAGACGAAGTGCTGGTCCGAGACGACCTTCCCGGAGGCGTCGCAGAGCAGGGCGCTGGCGTCCAGGTCGTACCCGGCGCCGGCCGTCCAACCGAGGCCGACCCGCACCACCCGCAGCCCGGGGGCCTGCTTGCCCAGGGAGACGTTGCCGCCCTTCGTCAGGGCCACACTCATGGGACTCCTCCGCAACCGTTCGAATTACCGCTGTTTCCGCTGTTCGACCACGACAACGCTGTAGAACTCGCGCCGGTTCCCGACCGCCCGTCAGGACCGGACGGGACGTTCCAGCAGGCCACGGGCCCGCAGCGCGGCCTTGCCGGCCGGGGCGCTCGGGCCGGGCGCTCTGGCGGGGCGCCACCTCCCGACCTATTGTCAGGGAACATGACACGCCTTCGCCGCGCCGCCACCCTGGCCGCCGCCCTCACCGGCACCCTCGCCGCCCTGCTCGCCCCGGCCGCCGCCCAGGCGGCACCGGCCGGCTGCCGGGTCGTCGGCACGGCCCCGGTGGACGCCGAACAGGCCCGGCTCCAGGACCAGCGGACGACCGCCTTCACCGAGCGCTCCGGCCTGCGCGACCTGCTCCGGGGCTTCCCCGCCGCCCTGTGCGCCGCCCGGAACGCCCGGCAGGCGGAGCGGGTGGCGGGCGTCTGGGGCCGGGCGCTCTGGCAGGCCGGGGTGGACCGGGCCCAGGGCCGGCGGCCCAGCGGCGAACTCCCCGCCCGCGACGACCGCCCGCTGTACTGGACCAGGCTCGCCATGACCGTCCAACTGGCCCGCTGGCAACCCGGGTTCGAGGTCGACCCGGCCGACCTGCGGGCCCGCTTCGAGGACGCCTCCCGAGGCCTCGACGACGGCTTCACCGCCGCCCCCGGCGTCCGGCGGATCTTCGTCAGCGGCTTCGACCCGTACGGCCTCGACACCGAGCCGCGCCGCGCCAACCCCTCCGGCGCGGCCGTCCTGCAACTGCACGGGCAGCGGATCACCCTCGCCGACGGCAGCCCCGCCGAGGTCCGGGCCGTCCTGCTGCCGGTCCGCTACGGCGACTTCGACGACGGCGTCGTCGAGCGCGCCTTCGGCCCGCACCTCGTCCCCGGCCCGCAGGCCGCCGACCTGATCACCAGCATCAGCCAGGGCTACCCGGGCCTGTTCACCCTGGAGGACTGGGCCGGGCGGGCCCGCTCCGCCGATCCCGCCACCGACAACACCGGCACCCTCTCCGGCGGCACCCGGCAGCACCCGGTCACCGCCCCGGGCCTGGCCGACGGCCCGGAGTTCATCCGCACCACCCTGCCCACCGACGCCATGACGGCCGTCCAACAGCCCTACCCCGTCCGCCTCAACACCACCGTCACCGAGATCCCCGAGGGCGGCGTCGACCCCGTCGACCGCGCGGACGGGCCCACCCCCGGCTCCCGCGCGGTCGCCGGAGGCGGCGGCGGGTACCTGTCCAACGAGGTCGCCTACCGCTCCAACCGGCTGCGCCTGGACCTCGCCCCCGACCTCCCCGGCGGCCACCTGCACACCCCCGTGCTCACCGGCCTGCCCGCCCAGCAGGACCGCCTCACCGCCCCGGAGTTCGAGCAGAACGAGGCCGCCATCGCCGACCAGGTCCGCGAGATCCTGCGTCACGCCCGGTTCTGAGTCCGGGGCCCGCGCGGCGGGCCCGGCTACACCGGCCCGGCGAAGCGCGTCCCCGCCGCGCGGGCCCGGGACTCGGCGATCTGCGCGTACGCGTCCTCCCGGCCCGCCCAGTGCGAGCCCTCGACCGCCTTGCCGCGCTCCAGGTCCTTGTAGACCTGGAAGAAGTGGGTGATCTCCAGCAGGTCGAACTCGCGCAGGTCGCCGACGTCGCGCAGGTCGGCGTAGCGCGGGTCGTGGGCGGGGACGCACAGCACCTTCTGGTCCGGCCCACGCTCGTCCCGCATCACCCACATGCCGACCGCCCGGCAGGTGACCACGCACCCCGGCACGGCCGGTTCGCCGCCGAGCACCAGCGCGTCCAGCGGCTCCCCGTCGCCGCCGAGGGTGCCTTCGACGTAGCCGTAGTCCGCGGGGTAGCGGGTGGCGGTGAACAGGGTCCGGTCGAGGCGGATCCGGCCCGCCACGAAGTCCATCACGTACTTGTTCCGCGAACCCTGCGGGGTCTCGATCAACACCTCGAACTCCACCGCGGCCTCCTCCTCTGCTCCTGGGGAGATTGTCCGCCGTCCCGGCCGTCCGGGCACCCTCCGCAAACGCCCTCCGCGGCCCGGTGGCGTCCGTTAGCATCCGGATCATGGGGAGTTGGCGTGCCACGGTCCAGAACCACCACCGGCGCAGCGGAGGGCGGCCGCAGGGGCGCCCGGAGGGGCCGCTGGCCCGCCAGAGCGGCCTGGCGCTGTACGGCCGGGACGGCGAGATCAGCTGTGTCGACACCGAGGGCCTGGTCCGCTGGCGCCGCCCCTGCGCGGGGCGCCCGAACGCGGCCCACCTCTCCGGCGGCCGGGCGCTGGTCACCACCGACTCCTTCGAGTACACCGCCTGGGGCCACCTCGGCCCGGCCCTGCTGCTGGACCTCGACGACGGCGCCGTGGTCGCCGAACTGCGCGGCGAGCGCGGCGCGGCCCTGGACGGCGGCCGCTTCGTGCTCGGTCTGGAGGGCTACGGCGCCTTCGACACCTGGTCCTACGACCGGGACGCCACCCTGGTCGACTCCTGGCGCAGCTACGGCCACTACGTGGTCGGCAGCGGCCTGCGCGTCGTCGAGACCGACCGCCGCCGGCCGACCGGGAGCCGGGTGGTGCGGCTGCTGCCCGGCGGGGGGATCGAGAGCGGCCCGCTGCTCGCCGACCCGCAGGCCCCCGCCCCGGTGGTACTGGCCGACGGCACCGTCCTGGTGCTGGACGCGGGGGTGCTGCGCGCCGTCGGGCGCGACCTCGACACCACCGTGCTCGCCGAGTTGCTCCCGCTGTCCGGCGACGACCTGCAACGGTTCACCGGCACGCTGCGCCGCACGGCCGACGGCCTGGCCGTGACGCTCGTGGAGCGCCACCCGACCCGGATGGGCGGCTACACCACCCACCGCTGGACCCTCGGCCTGGAGTCGCCGAACTAGGGGCGTGTCTGACGACGGCGTGTCGTCAGGGCCGCCAAGGGCCTTCCGGCCCTCCGCGGGCGGCCCCGTCGGCTGGTCCCGGGCCGCCTGCGTTCCTCGGCGGCCACTCTCCGCGACCGCTCCCACGGAGCAGTACCGGGCGCGCGGCCGTTCCGGCGGCGGTAGGACGGACACAGACGCCGGGAGGAGAGACCGTGAAGATCGTCGTCGACCTCAACCGCTGTCAGGGCTACGCACAGTGCGCATTCCTCGCCCCCGAAGTGTTCGAGCTGCACGGTGAAGAGGCCCTGCTGTACACCCCGCAGGCCCCCGAGGACCAGCGTGACCGCGTCCGGCGGGCCGTCGCGGCCTGCCCGGTGCAGGCCATCCTGGTCGAGGAGGAGGCCGAGTCCGATGCCCGATGACCTCAAGAGCGGCCGGATCGTCATCGTCGGCGCCTCGCTCGCCGGTCTGCGCGCCGCCGAGACGCTGCGGGACGAGGGCTTCACCGGGCAGCTGACCCTCGTCGGCGAGGAACGCCCTCCCCCGTACGACCGGCCGCCGCTGTCCAAGCAGGTGCTGCTCGGGCGGGTGCGAGCCAACGAGACGGCGCTGCCCCGGCGCCGCGAGGTGGACGCGGAGTGGAAGCTCGGCGTCCGCGCCACCGGGGTGGACGGGGCCGGCCGGCAGGTCCTGCTCGCGAACGGCGAGCGGCTGCCCTACGACCGGCTGCTGATCGCCACCGGCACCCGGGCCAGACCCTGGCCGAAGGCCGAGCAGGCCGCACTCGACGGGGTGTTCACCCTGCGCACCGCCGAGGACGCGGCCGGCCTGGCCGCGCGGCTGGACGCCGGCCCCCGGCGGGTGCTGGTGATCGGTGCCGGGTTCACCGGCTCCGAGATCGCCTCCGCCTGCCGGGAGCGCGGTCTGGCGGTGACCGTCGCGGAGCGCGGCCCCGCCCCGCTGGTCGGGGCCCTCGGCGGGGCCTTCGGCGCCCTCGCGGCCAAGGTCCAGCTCGCCCACGGCGTCGACCTGCGCTGCGGGGTGACCGTCTCCGCGCTGACCGGCCGAGCGGGCCGGCTCACCGGCGCCGAGCTCTCCGACGGCAGCCGGATCGACGCGGACGTCGCCGTGGTCGCCCTGGGCGCCGTCCGCAACACCGAATGGCTGGCCGACTCGGGGCTCGCCGCCGGTCCGCGCGGCGTGGCCTGCGACGCGGGCTGCCGCGCCTTCAACATGTACGGGATCGTCACCGACGACGTCTTCGTCGCGGGCGACGTCGCCCGCTTCCCGCACCCCCTCTTCGAGTACCAGCTGCTCTCCCTCGAACACTGGGGCAACGCGGTCGCGCAGGCCGAGGTGGCGGCGCACAACATGGTCAGCCCGGGGCCGCAACGGCGGCCGCACCTGAGCGTCCCCTCCTTCTGGTCCAGCCAGTTCGGGCTCAACATCAAGTCCGTCGGCGTGCCCACCTTCTCCGACCACGTGGTCCTCGCCCAGGGCTCGGTCGAGGAGCGCCGGCTCGTCGCGGTCTACGGGTACCGGGGCCGGATCACGGCCGCCGTCAGCGTGAACCGGGCCAAGTGGCTGGAGCACTACCAGCGGCTGATCGAGGCCGCCGCGCCGTTCCCGCCCGACTGGGACGGCGTGGAGCAGCCCGCCTCCCGCATTCCGGTCCCCTCCGACGTGCCCGACCCGAAGGTCCTCTCGCACGGCCCCACCGTCGCCCTCACCGGCTACCTGCCCGACCGGCGGCTGACCCTGAGGCACTGGGGCGGCTGAGCCACCCGCCGCCGTTCGACGGGCGCCCGCCCACCGGACGCGCCGCCCGTCAAGGACCACCGCCGCCACCCCCGCCGCCGCCACCCCCGAGGAGCCCCGCGCATGGCCGCCGCCGACACCCTGTTCCGCCGGATCACCGACTACGCCAACCGCGCCGACCCCTACCCCCTCTACGCCGAGCTCCGCGACCACGGCGTGGCCCGCCAGGACGACGGCAGCTACCTGGTCGGCACCTACCACGAGGTCGCCGCGCTGCTCCACGACCCGAGGATCAGCTCGGACCGCCGCAACCGCACCGTCCCGGACGAGGCGTCCGGGGTCGTCCCGGTCGCCTTCATCGGCCGGGACGACCCCGAGCACGAACGGCTGCGCAACATCGCCATGCGGCCCTTCGGCCCACCCCACGCGCCCGCGCGGGTCGACGCCATGCACGACGAGATCGCGCAGATCACCCGGGAACTGATCGACGGGCTCCGGGGCCGCGACCGGATCGACCTGGTCGAGGACTTCGCCTACCCGCTCCCGGTCACCGTCATCTGCCGGCTGCTCGGTGTGCCGCGCGAGGACGAGCCTCGGTTCCACGCCTGGTCCGAGACGCTGATCGCGGGCTTCGACCCCACTCCCGACAGCGATCCGGCCGAGCGGCAGCGCCTGGCCACGCAGGCCCGGATGGAGATGGGGACGTACCTCGGCGAGCTCGCCGAGAGCCGCCGGGGCAAGCCGTCCGGCGACATGCTCTCCGCCTTCGTCAACGACCCGGGCCCGTCGGGCGGCTTCACCCAGCCGGAGCTGATGGCCACCGCGGTCCTGCTGCTCATCGCCGGGCACGAGACGACCGTCAACCTGATCACCAACGGCGTGCTCACCCTGCTGCGCCACCCGGAGACCCTGGAACTGCTGCGGGACAAGCCGGAGTTGATGCCGCGCGCGGTGGAGGAGCTGCTGCGCTACGAACCCCCGGTCCAGCTGTTGCCGCAGCGCACCGCACTGACCGACATCGAGGTCGCCGGCGTCACCGTCCCCAAGGGCGCGCCGCTGATCCTGGTGCTCGCCTCGGGCAACCGGGACCCTCTGCGGTTCCAGGAGCCCGACCGCTTCGACCCGAACCGCCAGGACAACCAGCACCTCGGCTTCGGCAGCGGCGTGCACAGCTGCTTCGGCGCACCGCTCGCCAGGGTCGAGGCGCAGCTCGCGCTCACCGCGCTCATCCACCGCCTGGACGGCCCCCGGCTGCTCCAGGACCCGCCCGAGTACCGGCGCAGCCCCGTCCTGCGCGGGCCCCGGCACCTGCCGCTCGCACTCTCGGGGGTCAGGGACTGAGCGGCCCGGGCCCGCGGAACCACGGCGGCCTCCCGGGCCCGCGCGCGTTCACGAAGGCTACGGAGTCCGCACCACCGGCAGCTCCAGGTAGGACGGGTCGGCTCCGCCGTGCCCGATCCGGTAGCTCGCCCGGCCGTCGGCCGGGAGCAGTTGGAAGGAGTCCGGGTTGGCGGCGGCGACGGTGAGCCGGATCCGCTCGCCGGCCCGGAAGAGCACCGCGACGGGCTGGAGGTCGATGGTGACCTGCCGGGCCCGGCCCTGCGGGAAGGGCGCCGCGTCGGTGGCCGCGTAGCTGCGGGGCGTGCGCAGCCGGCGCCAGTCGGGGTTGTCGTCCCGGTCGGCCACGGCCCGGTCAGCGAGGGCGAGTTGGCCCTCGGTCAGGTAGGTGACCCGGCCGTCGGGGGCGACGTCCTCCAGGTAGACGTGCAGGGCGCCCCGGGCGGTGCCGTCGAGGCCGGTGACGTCGAGCGTGACGCGGCCGTTGCCGGCCACCCGGGTGTCTCCGGTCAGCGGCGGGGTGGTGTAGCTGAGGAGTTTGGCGTCCACGGCGGCACGGTCGGGGTAACTGACCTGGTTGCCGGTGAGGTTGGTGTTCCAGCGGTCCAGCGGGCCGGTGCCGGCGGTGGGGTCGAGGCGCAGCAGGTCGGCGCCGGGGCGGTCGTCCGGCTCGGGCCGTCGGCGGCTGAGCGTGGCGTCCTCGCCGAGGTAGAGCCGTTGCGGGCGGGTGCCGGGCAGCGGCCAGCGGGTGGTGGTGCGCCAGACGCCCTCGTTGAAGGTGTAGTAGTGCAGTTGCCGGGTGCCGTCGGGGCGGCCGTCGGCCCGTACGTAGCGGTCGAAGAAGTCGAACGTCCGCTGGGCGAGCTGGGCGCGTTCCTGGTCGGTGAGGTGGCGGGCGGGCTGGAAGGGGTCGGCGAGGTAGCCCTGGCCGTGGCTCCACGGGCCGATCCAGGCGTCCTGGGTGTTGGAGAGGCCGGTGAACTGGGAGAGCACGCCGTTCGCGGTGCCCGCGTCGAGCCAGCCGGCGTCGGTGAGCACGGGGACGCCGCCGGCTTCGACGGCGGCGGCCCGCTCGCCGACGCTGCCGACGGTCCAGCTCTTCGGGCCGTCCTGGTAGTCGCGGTACACACCGGATTCGGCCATGTCGACCAGGTTGGCGTTGCCCGCGTGCTCGGCGCGTGCGGCGGCGAGCAGGGCCGGTCCGTCCGGGCCGTCGACCGGCCGGGGCACGGCGCCGGTGAGGCCGGTGGCCGCGCAGACCTGCCGGGTCCGTTCGTCGGTGTCGCAGGTGGTGCCGCCGGCCTGGTCGAGGATGCGCAGCAGCAGCGCGTACGGGGCGATCCGGGGCTCGATGAGCAGGCCGCCGGGGCGCACCAGGTCCTCGTACGGGTCGAAGTCGTAGGAGATCGGGGCGGCGGCGGTGATGTGGTGGTTGCCCAGGGCGGTGGCGAGCATCGCGGTGTCGCCGCCGTAGGAGACGCCGGTGGTGCCGACCCGGCCGTTGGACCAGGGCTGGGCGGCGATCCAGTCGCTGAGCGGGCCGCTGTCGGCGACGGTGTCGGCGCCGAGTTCGGAGCTCAGGGTGCCGAAGGAGGCGCCGGTGCCGCGCAGGTCGGCGACCACGTAGGCGTAGCCGCGGGCGTTCCAGCCGTCGGCGTCGTTGCTGCGGCCGTCGTTGCCGGGCGCCCCGGGGTAGACCCGGGCCCGCCAGTAGCGCTGGGTGACCAGGACGGTGGGCAGGTTCGCGCCGGCCCTGGTGCCCTCGGGCAGCCAGACGTCGACGGCGAGGCGGACGCCGTCGGGCATCGTCACGTAGCGCGACCGCAGGTGCGGCTCGGTGGTCGGGGCGGCCGCGGCGGGCGCCGCCGCGAGTCCGAGGACGGCCGCGGTCGCGACCAGCGCCGCCAGCGGGCGGCGCGGGATCCCCCCTGCCCGGCTCACCGGGAGGTCGCCTTCCAGGGGCCTTCCTCGGGCCTGGCCTCGGTGTCGGTGCCGGGCCAGGGCGGCATGGTGACGGCCACGATCCGCAGCGGCCGGTCGGCGTCCTCCTCGGCCCGGAACTGGAACGCCGTGCCGAGCGGGATCGAGGCCGCCGTCCCGGGCGCGAGCCGGACGGTCTCCTCCCGCCCGCCCTGGCGGCGCCACAGCCGCCCGGCGCCCTCGACGACCTGCCACAGCTCCTGCACGGTGGCGTGCGACACCGCGCGCGACACCTGCCCGGGGGCGAGCTCGAACACGGCGAGGCTCCCCTGCCCGTCCAGGACCAGCAGCGGGAACACCGCGGCTCCGTCCGGTGCGGTCACCACCTGGACGTCACCGACGTCCGCTGTCTGGAACGGTTGTTGCGCTGGCTGACTGCTCATCCGACCCGGCCTCTCTCGCGTCACGGAGTACCTTGGTCCCGCCCCCCACCGCCGATGAGAACACGCCCCGGCGCCCGGCCGCCACCCTGAGATGTCCCGGAGTCCGACGCGCGGCCCAGACACGCCCTAGCCGCCGGCGGGCGTGCCGAACTCGCGGAGGGCGTCGGTGACGATCGCGTCCAGCCGGGCGTGGTGGGCGCCGCGCCAGTAGGCCTGGCCGCAGTCGACGCACTGGGCGAAGACGTCGTAGGAGCGCTCGGTGCCGTCCCGCAGCTGCTCGCGCACCGAGGTCTTGTCGACCTCGCGCAGCGTGCCGTTGCAGGTGGTGCAGCGGCTCCACGGGACGAGCGGGGGCGCGAAGCGGGAGAGCACGTCGCGCAGCTGCTCGTTGGGGCGGTGGCTGTAGACGTAGGCGCCGGCCCACAGTTCGCGGCGGCGCAGCAGCCCCCGGTCGCGCGAGAGCAGGACGCGCTGCTCGGCGGCGGAGCGGGCGGCGAGCGCGGCGTCGCCGATGTCCGGGTTCTCGTAGGCGGCGTCGACGCCGAGCAGGCGCAGCCGGCGGGTGAGGGTGCCGAGGTGGACGTCGAGCAGGAAGCGCGGTGGGGCGGGCGAGGGCTGCGGCCGGTCCACGGCCCGGACGGTGACGTGTTCCTCGTCGACCGGCACGTGCGACCCGGGCACCGGCCGGCCGTCCACCAGCAGGGTGCCGACCTCGGTGAGCGGGACGCCCAGGGACTCGACGACGTGGCCGAGCGTCGAGGTGCCGTCGGTGCGCAGCGCCGAGCGGCCGGCCCGCCGGGGCCCGGAGACGAAGAGGTGCAGCTCGGGGGCGAAGTCGAGCCAGATCTGGGGTCGGTCCACGCGGCCAGCATGCCAGCGGGCGGCGGCCCGGGCCACCGGTTTCCGGTCAGCCGTCGGAGCATTCTCGGGCGGGTTCGCGGCGGCGGCGGCCGGCGCGGGCCCCGACCGGGGCTGAGCAGCCGGGTCGGGGCGGCGCGCAGGGCCGGCTCGAGGGGCGTCGGCCCTGCGGGGAGGGCCTGCGGGGAGGGCCGGCGAGGAGGGCCGCTACGGGACCGCGACGGCGGAGGTGACAGGCGTCGGGCAGCCGCCGGCCCGGTCGCGCTCGGCCCAGCGGACGACCGGCCCCATCGCGTACCCGGCCGCCAGGAAGAGGCCGCCCAGGACCAGCCAGCCCGCGAGCCCGCCGTCCAGCAGCAGGGTGGTCAGCAGCAGCGGCCCGAGGGTGCGGGCGACGGCCACGCCGGTGCCGAAGAAGCCCTGGTACTGGCCGATCCGCTCGGGCGGGGCGAGGTCGAAGCTGATCTGCCAGGAGCCCGCCGACTGCCGCATCTCGCCGATCACCTGGAGGACGGAGGCCGCCACCAGCAGCGCGGCGACCGCCCGCACCGGCCAACTGGGCTGCGGTGAGGGTCCGTTGGGGCCCGGCGGGCGGGATGAGGGCGAGCGCCGGGGCGCTGCTGGTCGACACGGGTCTCCTGGCTGGGGGCGGCGCGCGGGCCGGGTGTTCGCAACCGTTCGCGGCCCAGCCCAGGGAGGGAGCGGACCGGCGGTAAGGTCCAGTGATCACGGAACTCCTTGGTCCACTTCCGGGCCCCACCGCACCGGCGGGCGAGCGCTGAACCCCCGTACGACGGCGGCGAATCGCTCCTCGCGCGGGCCCCGAACCGGGCCCGCCCGTACCTCCGCCGCGCCGTCCGTACCCGCTCCGAATCCGCCTCGCCCGGGGCCCGTCGGACGCCGACGACCCCGTCGAAGGGCCAAGTTTTGCCGTATTGACCGGTCAGTAACGCCCTCCTATGCTCAACGGCGTTCGCGATCCGGCACCGGGCCCGGCGCCGTCGTGCCCGCCCGATCCGCCGCCGTCATCGGCTCGAAGGGCTCTTCCCATCAGCACCTCCATCGCCCCCTCGGACGACACCGACCACCCGGGCGACGCACGGGACGGCGCCGGCACTCGCCGCCGCCGGTTCCTCACCTACCTGCTGGCCGCCCCGACCCTCACCGTCGGCGCCCGGCTCGGCCTCGACGCCGCCGCGCCCGCCACCGCGCAGGCCGCCGTCCGCGCCGCCGCGGCCACCCAGGACGCCGCCGCCCCCTCGCAGTTGATCGGTCTGCCCGGCATCCCGGACATCCTCGACCTGGGCGACGCGCTGATCATCGCCGGCCTGCCGACCTCGCACCTGCTCGTCCTGGAACTCACCGCCGCCGGGCGCGCCGTGCTGCACCTGCCCCGGCTGGAGGTCGGCCAGGGCCTCACCACAGCCATCGCGATGCTCGTCGCCGAGGAACTCGACGCCCGGCTCGGCGACGTGGACGTCCCGCTCTCCGACGGGCGCCCCGAACTGCTCTTCAACCAGCTGACCGGCGCCTCCAACTCGGTGCGCTCGCTCTACGACCCGGTGCGCGCCGCGGCGGCCGCCGCCCGCGCCCGGCTGGTGACCGCCGCCGCGCGGCGCTGGAACGTTCCGGCAGACACCCTGCGCACCGCCGACTCCGCCGTCCTCGCCCCCGACGGCCGCCGCGCCGGCTACGGCGACCTCGCCGCCGACGCCGCCGCCATCGCCCTGCCCGCCGTGTCCGGCTCCCCCAAGACCGCCGACCAGTTGCGCCTGGTCGGCAAGCCCACCGGCCGGATCGACGCCCGCGACATCGTCACCGGCCGTGCCAAGTACGCCGGGGACCTCGCGATCCCGGGCGCCGTCCCCACCGTGGTCGCCCGCCCGACCACCATCAACGGCACGCTCAGGACCCTGGACGCCTCGGCCGCCCGCGCCATGCCCGGCGTGCTCGGCGTGGTCCGGATCCCCAGCGGCGTCGCCGTCCTCGCCGAGACCTTCGACCAGGCGCTCAAGGCCCGCGACGCGCTGCGCACCTCCTGGAACCCGGGCCCGGTCGCCAACCTGTCCACCCCCGACATCCGCACCCGACTGCGCGCCGCCCACGCGCCGTTCCTCATCCCCCCGCTGCTCACCCAGTACGTGGACGGCGAGTTCGACTTCGCCTTCGTCAACCACGCGCCGATGGAGGTGCTGACCGCCGTCGCCGACGTGCGGCCGAACCGGGCCGAACTGTGGTTCGCCTCGCAGACGCCGATCGTCGCCCAGCAGACCATCGCCGCCGAACTCGGCCTCCCGCAGAACGCCGTGACCGTCCACGTGGTGCGCGGCGGCGGCTCCTTCGGCCGCCGGCTGTTCTTCGACGCCGCCCTGGAGGCCGCCCAGATCTCCAAGGCCGCGGGCCGGCCGGTCAAACTCATGTGGACGCGCAACGACGACATGCGCCACGGCCGGATGCGCCCGGCCAGCCACCACCGGATCCGGGCCACCTACGCGCTCGGCCAGGTGCTCAGCTACGAGCACCGCGCCGCCACCGTCAAGACCGACTTCCGGCACGGCCTCGGCGAGATGCTCACCGGCGCCGGCTTCAACCTCTCGCTCGCCGGGCTCAGCCTCGCCCAGGCCTTCTTCCTGCTCAGCGAGAAGAACCCGTACAACGTCGGCATCCCCACCCAGCTGCTCGCCGAAGTACCGCTGGACGTGCCCACCGGCAGCTGGCGGTCGGTCTACTCCGGCACCGTCCGGGTCGCCGACGAGATCATGATGGACGAACTCGCCCGCCGGATGGGCCAGGACGCCGTCGCGTTCCGCCGCGCCCGGCTGCGCAGCGCCGCCGGCCGGGCCGTCCTCGACACCGTCGCCAAGGCCGGCGACTGGGGCCGCCCGATGCCCCCCGGCCAGGCCCAGGGCATCGGCTACCACGACGAGAACAGCGGGTGCGCCGCCTACCTGGTCGAGCTGGACGCCACCGACCCGACCGACCCCCGGGTCACCAAGGCCGTGATCGCCGCCGACGTCGGCCGGATCATCAACCCCCGGGGCCTGGAGGCCCAGCTGACCGGCGCCCTGATCGACGGCATCTCGGTGATCCTGCAAGCCGGCAACCACATCGACAACGGCGCCGTGCGCGAAGGAAGCTACGCCGACTTCCGGTACGCCCGGCAGCGGCACACCCCGCCCGTCGTCGAGATCCACCTCATGCCGCCGAGCGGACCGCCCGGCGGCGCCGGCGAGTTGGGCGTCCCGGCGGCCTCCGCCGCGGTCGCCAACGCCTACGCCCGCGCGACCGGCACCAGCCCGCGCTCCTTCCCGATCAACTTCTGACTCCCCCAGCCAAGGAACCCCACCACCCCATGCCCACCCACACCTTCGTCCTCAACGGGCACCCCGTCACCGTCGAGGCCCCGGACGACATGCCGCTGCTCTGGGTGCTGCGCGACAAGCTCGGCGTCACCGGCCCCAAGTACGGCTGCGGGGTGGGCGTCTGCCGCGCCTGCACCAGCCACCTGGACGGCGAGGAGTTCCAGCCCTGCACCCGCTCCGTCAAGGACTGCGAGGGCCACAGCGTCACCACCATCGAGGGCCTGGCCGACGGCGACACCCTGCACCCCGTCCAGGAGGCCTGGCTCGGCTGCGACGTCGCCCAGTGCGGCTTCTGCCAGCCCGGCCAGATCATGACCGCCGTCGCCCTGCTGCGCCGCACCCCGAACCCGACCGACGCGGACATCGACCAGATCCAGAACATCTGCCGCTGCGGCAGCTACCCGCGGATCCGCGAGGCCATCAAGCAGGCGGCCGCCCGGCAGGTGTCCGGCTGACGGCACGCCGCCCCGCCCGGGGCGCGGGCGGGGCGGACGGGTTCAGCCGGTCGTCAGCACGCCCGCAGGCCGTTGTGGAAGTACCAGTTGCCGTCGGCGTACGCGCCGTAGACGTAGGCCGGTCCGAAGAAGTTGCCGTTCGTCCCGCCCACCTGGTACCAGACGTTGCCCTGGCTGTTGATGTCCTCGCCCCTGGTCCAGCACTCGATGTAGATCTCGTCGGACGACCACGTGTACGACCCCAGGTCGCCGGCGACCTTGGCCGTCCAGGAGTACTGCTGCGCGTAGACGCCCACACCGTGGCCGCTCGCGTGGTAGCGGAGCTCGTACCAGCCGTCGGCGGACGCGCTGCCCGCCGAGACGCCCACCGCGCCGGCGGCCAGCGCCACCACGGCCGCCGCGGTCGCGCCACGGCGGCCGATCTTCTTGAGGATGCCCTTGGCCATGTCGATTCCCCTGTTCGGTCGGACCGTTGCGCCGCCCCGTTGGCCGCGGCGACTGGGACAGCTGACCCGACTTCCCACGGTGTTCGGTACCGCCTGACGGAAACTGACAACACCTGACACCGGCCGACGCCCGCCCCGAACACCCCGTCCTGCCAACCGGAGTCCGTCGATCACGTAACGCCGCAGCCACGCGTCACTATGATCCGTACGCGACAAGCACATGCCGGTCGCCGTTGGATCTGACATCTGACAACAGGGGGACGCCATGGCGGAACAGGAGTCGCAACCCGCGGAGCGAGAACAGGCCCCGAGCGCGGCGGAGGCCCTCGCCGCCGACCTGCGCCGGTTGCGCCTGGGGGCGGGCCAGCCCTCGTTCCGCACGATGGCGAAGACGGCCGGCTCCATCTCCCACACCACGCTCCACGAGGCGGCCTCCGGCTCGCGCCTCCCGTCCTGGACCACGACCAGGGCCTACGTCCGGGCCTGCGGCGGTGACGAGGCCGAGTGGCACCGCCGGTGGAGCGCCGCCGCCGACGGGGGGTCGGTACCACCGGCACCACCGGCACCGGCGGCACCACCGGCACCGGCGGCACCACCGGTCGAGCCCTCGGGGCCGCCGGTCGCCGCCGACACCACGGCCGACACCAGGGTCGACACCGCCGCCGAGCCCCCGGCCGCACCGGGCCGGAGCCGCCGCCGGATCTGGACCCACGCGTTCTGCCTGCTCCTCGGCGTGGTGCTCGGCGTCGGCAGCACGCTCGGCGTGGTCGGCTTCCGCGCGCCGAACGCCCAGCCCCCGTCCGCGCACGGCTGCCCGTCCGGGGACACCGAGGCCGAGACCGCCGAAGCGGCCGCCCGCCCCGCACCGGGCCCCCGGCCGGCGACGGAGCGCACGGCCAGCGACGACTCCGGCCCGTCCTGGGCCTCCCGGGTCGCCTTCGACCAGCAGGCCGTCTCCGGTACCGAGGTCGTCCTTCCGGTGCTCTCCCCCGTCACCCGGGGTGACGCCCTGGTGGTCACGATGATGCTGACCAGCACCTGCCCCGGGGCGGTCACGGTCACCGACAGCCAGGGCGACCGGTTCCGGACCGTCGGGGACGTCACCGACTCGCTCCGGCACCGGGTGCTCCTCCTCGCGGCCTTCGGGGCGGGCGCGCTGACCACGGAGGACTCGATCCGCGTCGCCCACCCGCGGGCGAGCAAGTACCACGTCGCCGTCGACGAGTTCCGCGGCGTCTCCGCCGTCCGGGCCGTCGGCCGCGCCTCCGGTGACGCCGGCGGGACCACCTTCTCCACCGCGGCCAACGCCGCCGCCTGCGCCCCCGGCGACCTCCTGGTGGGCACGGTCGGCAGCAACAGCGGCAGTGCCCCCGAGTTCGGCACCGGCTGGACCGGCCTCCCGGCGCTGCGGCTCTCCTCCTACCGCCTCACCACCGCCCACCGGATCGCGACGGATCCGGACCACTGCGCCGCCACCGGGCAGACCACCTCGCAGTGGGGCGCCGTCCTCGCCGTCCTGCGCTGACGACCGCCCCACGCCCACCACCACCCCTGGCCCGGCCGGTCCGGACCACCTAGGCTGACCCCACCTCAACCACCCCGCCACCAAGGGATGCTGGATGATCAGGCGCCGTTCACTGCTGGCACTCGCGGGCCTGGGCGGCGCCGCAGCCCTGCTGCCCGCCGGGCCCGCCCAGGCCACCCGGCCGCGCACCATCGACCTACCCGCCCCCACCACCGGGCGCCCGGTCGGCACCACCACCCTGCACCTGATCGACCACGCCCGCGCGGACCCGTTCGTGCCCGCCGCCGGCCCACGTGAACTGATGGTGCAGCTCTGGTACCCGGCCCGCACCACCGCCGGCCGCCCCCGCGCGCCCTACACCACGCCCCGGGTCGCCGCCGTGCTCGACCAGCGCCTGTCGCTGGATCCGGGCACCATCGCGGCCGTCCGCGCCACCGCCCGCACCGACGCGCCCGCGCTCCCCGGCCCGCTCCCGCTGCTGTTGCTCGGCCACGGCCGCACCGGCGCGCGCAGCAACTGCACCGCGCTGGCCGAGGAGCTGGCCGCACACGGCTACCTCGTCGCGTCGGTCGACCACACCTACGACGCCCTCGCCGTCGAGTTCCCGGACGGCCGCCTGGTGCGCACCGTGCTGGAGGACGAGCCGGCCGACTGGGAGGCCTCCGAGCGCCGCGAGATCGCCGCCCGGGTCGCCGACCTCCGCTTCGTCACCACCGAACTGACGCGCCGCCGAGATCGCCGCCCGGGTCGCCGACCTCCGCTTCGTCACCACCGAACTGACGCGCCGCCGAGATCGCTTCCGGATCGACGAGGACCGGATCGGCGCGCTCGGCCACTCGATGGGCGGCTCGGCGGCCGCGGAGGCGCTGCGCCAGGACGAGCGGTTCCGGATCGGCCTCAACCTGGACGGCGGCCTGTTCGGCTCGCCCGTTGCGGACCTCGGCCTGGACCGGCCCTTCCTCCTGCTCACCTCCCTCGCCGACCACGAGACCTGGCAGCGCTGGCGCAGCCACCAGCACGCCTGGGGGCGCCAGTTGCAGACCCTCGGCGCCGGACACCTGAGTTTCACCGACCTGCCGCACACCGCCCTCCCCGGCAACCTGCCGGGCCGCATCCCCGCCGACGCCTACGCCCGTCTGCTCGGCACCCTCGACCCCGCCCGGGCGACCGCCGTCACCCGGGCCTACACCCTGGCCTTCGTCGACCACTTCCTGCGCGGCCGCCCGGCACCCCTCCTCGACGGCCCGTCGCCGCGCTTCCCGGAGATCGAGGTCCGCTGGAGCCGCGACTGACGCCCGACCGGGGCCACGACGCCGGACGTCAGACCCGCCGGGTCGCCCGCAGCGAGTTGCCGTCCCGCCGCACCCGGAGGAAGAGCACCGCCAGCGCCACGGCGGTGAGCGCCACCAGGATCCCGGTCTCGACGAGCTGGATCGGCACGAAGTGCCCGACGGGGTGGTACTCGATCCAGTTGCCCGTGGCGTTCTCGCAGCCCCGCGTCCGCTCGCCGTCCCAGCAGAACTCGCTCGAGACCCACCGGCCGTCCGGGAGTACGTACCCGTGGTCGACCAGCCACGCGTTGTCGGGCTGACCGAAATAGGTGCCGCGCGGGGTCATCTCCCTGACCGACGGGTAGAAGGAGGGGCGGCCCCACCGGAGCACGCCGTGGGTGACCGCCAGCAGCACGCCGGTGACCAGGACCGAGGCCACCGTGCGCCGCAGCACCTGCCCGACCAGCAGGCCCAGCGCCAGCGCGAACAGCGACCAGGCGACCGGCACCACCCCGAGGACGGGGTAGGTGAGGCCCTGGAACGGCGGATCGAAGGCGAACGGGCGGTGCACGATGTCCGCGCTCCACACCCAGGTCGCCAGGACGGCGAGCACCCCACTGGCGGTCAGCACCGCCAGCCCGGGCAGGGCGATCCGCGCGGTGAGCCAGCGCAGCGGGCTGACGGACTGGGCCCAGACGAGGCGGACGGTGCCGCGCTCGTACTCCTGGGCGAGCATCGGGGCGCCGAGGAACATGCCGATCAGCAGGGGGAGGGCGACGAAGACCGGCTGGACCCACGCGGTGTACAGGTAGGTGCGACGGGTGACGGGCGAGAGCATGCCCCGGCAGCCGGCGTCGGCCCAGCTGGTCGGGTTGTAGCACTCGGCCCGGCGCAGATCCGCCATCAGCGGCTGGAGGGAGAAGTGCAGCCAGAGCAGGGCGGCCGAACCGGCGACGAGCAGTGCGGCGATCGCCCACAGCGCGGTGCGGCTCTGGCGCCGGCTCAGCCAGAGCAGCCCGCCCGGGCGGCGCCCGGCCCGCTGCTCGCGCGGTGGCGCCGCGGTGGTGGCGCGGTCGGCCAGGACGTTGGTGCTCATGCGGCGATCCCGTTCTCGGTCGTCTGCTCCTGCCGGCCCGACCCGGTGGCGGCCCGGGCGGTGCCGGCCGGGGTCCGGAGGTAGCCGAGCAGCAGTTCCTCCAGACTCGGCCGGCTGCCCTCCCAGGGGCCGTCCACCGGATCCCCATCCCCGGTGCGGACCAGCGCGTCGATCCGGCGGCCGGTGGAGCGCTGCTCGACCAGGACGTCCTCGGGGAGCGCGCTGCCGGCCGGGCCGGTGAGCAGCTGGTGTCCGTCCAGCAGGTCCTCGACGTCGCCGCAGAGCCGGATCCGCCCCGACTGCACCAGCAGCAGGTAGTCGATGACGCCGTCCAGTTCGGGGATGATGTGCGAGGAGACCACGATGGTGGTGCCGCGCTCGGCGGCCTCGGCCATCAGGGTGCCCATCAGCTGGTGCCGGGCGAGCGGGTCGAGGTCGGACATCGGCTCGTCGAGCAGCAGCAGGTCGGGGCGCTTGCCGAGGGCGAGCGCGAGGGCGACGCGGGTGCGCTGGCCGCCGGAGAGCGAGCCGACCTTCGCCCTCGGCCTCAACTCGCCCTGGTCGATGACCTGTTCGGCGAGGCCCTGGTCCCAGGCCGGGTTCAGCTCCCGGCCGAGCCGCAGGGTCTCGGCCACCGTGAAGCCGGGGTAGAGCGGCTTGTCCTGGGCCACGTACGCGACCCGGGCGCGCAGGTCCTCGGTGGCGGCGGGCTCACCGAACACCCGCAGCTCGCCCTCGGTGGGGGTGAGCAGACGGGCGGCGATGCCGAGCAGGGTGCTCTTGCCCGCACCGTTGGGGCCAGCCACCCCGCAGATCCGCCCGGCCGGGACGGCGAACGTGCAGTCGCGCAGCGCCCACTCGCCCCGGTACCGCTTGCCCAGGCCGTCGGCCGCGAGCGCCGCCGGGCCGCACGGCGCCGGTGGTGCCGGTGGTCCCGCTGGTGCCGGTGGTGTGTTCATCGGGTCGTTCACCCGGTCCCCCCGCTGTCCTTAACTCGGTGTTGCCGGGGAGACCCCGGTGTCGAATCGCTGCTCCAGGACGGAGGCCATCAGCGCGGCGATGTCCTCACGCTCCAGCCCGGCCCCGCGGGCCTGGTCCACCCAGCCGACCAGGTCCGCGCGCAGCGGCCCGTCGGCGGCGGCCTCCGGCCGGGCGAGCGAGCGCCGGACGAAGGTGCCGAGCCCCGGCCGGGGCTCGACCAGGCCCTCGCGTTCCAGTTCGCGGTAGGCCTTCAGCACGGTGTTGGGATTGATCGCGGTGAGCTCGACCACCTCCCGCGCGGTCGGCAGCTTGTCCCCGGGCTGGAGCAGCCCGAGCCGCAGCGCCTGCTTGGTCTGCTGGACGATCTGCTGGTACGTGGAGACGCCGCTGCGCCGCTCGATGCGGTACTCGATCACACGCGATTCGACCTTTCACTAGTGCAATAGTGGAATGGTGGCCCACCGGGGCGCCCGGGTCAAGCCGGACCGGGGGGCGGCCCCGGGCCGTGCGGACGATCAGGGCCGTTGCAGCAGCACGAGGGAGTCCTGGTCGACGACCCGCCGGTAGCCGCGCCGCTCGTACTCGACCAGCATCCGGGCGGTGTCGGCGGTCGCGCACGGGGACTGCACGCTCGGGTCCGTCCGGTCCACCACCACCCACTCGGGCCCCGGCCCGGTCGGCTCCCGGCAGACCAGGGTGACGGTGGCCCGGCCGGTCAGCTGCGCGGCGAGGCGGTTGGAGGCGGCGACGGTCGCGCCGTCGGGTATCGAGCCGAGCAGCGCCCGGGTGTGCACGAGCCGGGGCGAGGTGCGCCACGCCTCGGGCATCACCACCTCGTGCAGCGGATAGACCGGCACCGTCACGGCCGCCACCAGGGCGCTGACGGCGAGCGCGCGCCGCGCCCGGCGCGGGTCGGTGCGGGTGAGGGCGTCCACCAGGGCCGCGATCACCAGCGGCATCAGCACCGCGCTGTAGTGGTAACTGACGCCCCAGTAGTGCGGGTTGGCCGAGAGCAGCCGCCAGCCCAGGGTGGGCGCGCAGAGCAGGACCAGCGGCGAGCGCAGCCCGAGGAAGCCCGCCGTCGCGGCGAGCAGGAACAGCAGCAGCCACTTGATCGGGGGCCAGCCGACCCGGGCCGCCAGCGACCAGGGCGAGGGCTGCCCGCCACTGCCCAACTGCTGCCAGTAGTCGAACCCGCCGTGCGGGTTGAACGAGGGCAGCACCACCGTGACGGTGAGCACGGTGGCCGCGACGCCGACGCCCGCGAGCACGAGCCCCGGCAGCGGGCCGCGCCGGTCCCGGCGGGCCTGCCAGGCGATCAGCACGCCGAAGGCGGCCACGGTCAGGCCGAGGTCCTCCTTGACCAGCAGCAGCGGCAGCGACCACAGCGCCGCGGCCAGGTGGCGGCGCCGGCCGAGCGCGGTGGCCGCGAAGGCCAACAGCGGGACGGCGAAGGCGATCTCGTGGAAGTCGTCGCAGACGGCCCGGACGATCCCCCAGGACGCCCCGGTCACGCACCCGATCACCAGCGCGACCCGCGGCCCGCCCGTCTCGTACGCCCACCGGGTGAGCGGCACGACCGCCAGCGCCATCAGCAGCGCCTGTGCGACCAGCAGGGTGACGGCTCCCGGAAACAGCCGGTAGACCGGGGCGAGCACGGCGATCAGCGGGTGGAAGTGGTCCCCGAGCAGGTGGTACCCGGGCCCCTTGAGCGGCACGATCGGCGCCTGGCCGTGCGCGTACGCGCGGACGGCCTGCTCGAAGATGCCCAGGTCATAGGCCTTGCTCAGGCCGCGCCGGTAGCGGTTGACGGCGACGCAGGCGTAGAGCGCGGCGAACCCCGCAGCCAGGCCCCAGGCCAGGACGGCGGGTCGACGCGGCGGGCGGAACAGGCGCATCGGCAAAGTACCCTTTCACTATTCGATTAGTGGAAGGGTGGTGGAAGGGCACACCGTCGTCAACCCCGGTCCGGCCGCGCCGACCGGGCCTCTGACCTGCCCGGATGCGGTCCGCTAGGCGGGCTTTGTGAAGCCGATGGAGCCGGTGGAGCCGATCGACTCAGCGGGCCTCAGGACCGCACGGCCTCCGGGTCGCGGCCGAAGAAGCCGGCGAGCCGGTCGTACGGTGGGGCGTCCTCGGGCACGGCGACCTCGAGGCCGAAGGCGTGGCGCTCCTGCTCCGCGCCGCGGTACTCGGGCGCGAGGGCGCCACGGGCCCAGGCCAGGGCGACGAGGGCCACCTCGTGGTCCAGCCCATCGGTGGACTGGCCGGTGGCATGGGCCAAG
This sequence comes from Kitasatospora sp. NPDC086801, assembly GCF_044745805.1. Lineage (NCBI taxonomy): Bacteria > Bacillati > Actinomycetota > Actinomycetes > Kitasatosporales > Streptomycetaceae > Kitasatospora > Kitasatospora sp. NPDC086801. The sequence goes on along the minus strand of NZ_JBIVAX010000006.1, from coordinate 85,528 downwards.
TCCCAGCCGTGAACGGCGAATTCGGCGATCTGCTGGTCCACCGGGAAGCGGGCCGGAAGCGCGCCGACGCCCGGGGCCTCCAGCGTCCCGGTGAGGTCGCCCGCCGCCCGCCAGGCGTCGACCAGCTCCTCGGCGCCGGCCTCGAAGGCGTGCAGCCAGTCCTCCTCCACCCGCTCGAAGGGCTGCGACCAGTCCGGCTGCCCGCCCTCGGCCCGGACGGTGAACTGCCGCAGGTCGAACAGCAGATGGCTGATCAGGTCGCCGACGTCCCAGGAGCGGCAGGCCGTCGGGTGGCCGGCCAGCTCGACGCCGACGCCGTCGATCAGCCCGGCGGTCTGCGCGAGGGCCCGGGCGAGCAGCTCGATCGGGTCTTCCGCTGCGGTCATGGCACACCTCTCGGTCGGGAGCGCGTCGCCGGCGTGGCCGGGTGCGGTCGGGAGCACCGCTCGGACCGGGCGATCGTAAGCGCGTCCACCGACGACCGCCCGCCGCGACACCGGCCCGGCGGTCGCACCACCGGGCCGGTCTCCGTACGGCGAAGCGCCGCGACGTCCTGCGACGTACCGCGACGTCCTGCGACGTCCCGCGAGCCGTCAGGCCGCGAACCCGCCGTCCACCGCGAGCTCCGCGCCCGTGACGTACCGGCCGTCCTCGCCCGCCAGGTAGGCGACGGCGGCGGCGATGTCCGCGCCCGTGCCGAAGCGGCCGAGTGCGGTCAGGCTGCTCTGGAGCTCGGCGGCCTCACCGTCCACCGGGTTCATGTCGGTGTCGATCGGGCCGGGGTGGACCACGTTCGCGGTGATCCCGCGCGGGCCGAGCTCCCGGGCCAGCGCCTTGGTCAGGCCGATCACCGCCGCCTTGCTGGTCGCGTAGAGGGTGGCGCCGGGGAAGGCGACCCGCTTGGCGATGCAGCTGCCGATGGTGACAATCCGCCCGCCGTCGGCCAGGTGCGCGGAGGCGGCCTGGGCGAACAGGAACGGCGCCCGGACGTTCACCTCCAGGACCCGGTCGACGTCGTCGAGCGCCAGGTCACCGATCGGGCCGAGCACGCCGACGCCCGCGTTGTTCACCAGGACGTCCAGCCGCCCGAACCGCTCCGCGACCTCCGCGACCACGGACTGCACCGCCTGCGGGTCGGCGCTGTCCGCGCGGACCGCCCAGCCGCGACGCCCCATCGCGGTGATCTTCGCCGCGACCTCCTCGGCCCGCTCGGCCCCGCCCTGGTAGGTCAGGGCGACGTCGGCGCCGTCCTCGGCCAGCCGCAGCGCGACCGCCGCCCCGATCCCCCGGCTGCCGCCGGTCACCAGGGCCACCTTGCCGTCGAGCTTCGCCGCACCGTTCATCGTCATATCTCCAGAACTCCTCATTCGGATGTGATCCGACTCGTTCCGATCAGAACCCCCGGTTCCGATCTCGGACATGACTCGATCCTGGGCTGCGGCGCCGGAAAGCTCCGGCGGTATTCAGACGTCGCGTTCAACGTTCAACTACCACCCGAAGCGCCCACGCACACGGCCTCACGCCCGCTCGCGCGCCCCCTCCCGGTCGTACGAGCCGACCGCCGGCCGCCCCGTGCGGTCCGGCCCCCTCGCGCCTGCCCCGGCAACGCACCGGCAACGCACCGGCAACGCACCGGGCCGAGCGGCCGACCCCGGGGAGGGGCGGCCGCTCGGCGCGGGTGCGAGGAGGTGTCAGACAGTCAGGGTCTGGCCCGGGAAGATGAGGTCCGGGTCGCCGCCGATGGTGCGGACGTTCTTGCCGTACAGGCTGTCGGTGTCGGTGCCGAACTTGGCCGCGATGCCGCTCAGCGTGTCGCCGCTCTTGACGGTGTAGCCGCCGCTGGAGGTGTTCTTCTCCGAGGTCGGCGCCGACTGCGCCGGCTTGGCCGACTGCTGCGGCTTCGACGCCTCCTGCTGCTTCGGCGCCTGCTTGCTCTTGGGCGCCTGCTGGGCCTGCGACGCCTGGGTCTTGGACGCCTGGGTCTTGGACGTCTGGGCCTTGGACGCCGGCTTGGCGGCCGGCTTCGACGGCGTGGTGTCCGAGGGGTCGACGGCGGCCGGGGCGCCGCCCTTGCTCAGTCCGGCCTTCTGCGAGCAGACCGGCCACGCGCCGGGCCCCTGCGAGGCGAGGACCTTCTCGGCGACCGTGATCTGCTGCGCCTTGCTGGCCTGGTGGGCCTGGGGGGCGTAGGCGGTGCCGCCGTACGCCTTCCAGGTGCTGGGGGTGAACTGCAGTCCGCCGGAGAAGCCGTTGCCGGTGCTGGTGCTCCAGTTGCCGCCGCTCTCGCACTGGGCGACGGAGTCCCAGCTGGAGGTGGTCGCGGCGGAGGCCGAGGTGGCCGTGACGAGGCCGGCCACCGGCAGGGCCGCGACGGCGGCACCCGCGACGACCGCCATCCGCACGCGGTTGCGCTTGGTGGCGGTGGTGTCGGTGGCAGCGGCGGTCTCGTGACGGGAAGTCATATAAGTCCTCTCGGCAAGCCCCGGGCGGGCAGGCGGAACCAGACCCATGACGGGCCGGTCGTCGCGCTCACCTCGCTCGATGGGCGGCCGGACACGTGTGGGACGCGCCGTGCCGCCCCGGCCACCTCCACTCGCCGACGACCTGTTCGAGCTGGTCGCGTCGGCGGGCACGGCCCTCGCGCCGGGGGTCAGGTCGGCGGGCCGTGCGTCGGGGTGAACCCGGGTGGTGCTCGTTGCACCGCCAATGAAGCTACGGGCCACCTCGGGGTGCAGCAAGCAATTCTTGGTCTCCGCAGGTCAGTTGACTGTTACCGGCGGTATTGATCAAGGGGGCGTGCCCAGTTCGACCAGGTTTGACCGCATTTTCAAGATCAAATGATCAACTTTCACGCCCCCGTTCACCTCTGTCCACCTGTGAGGCCGAGCACACCATCCACCCACCGCGAGCATGAGTTGACGTACCGTCACCGCCGAAGCCGGAGTTCCCTGTTCCGCACCGCCGCCGGGTGGCATTCACCACACCCGACACGCTCCACGACCGGACGGACGCGCTCAGTCCCGGGCGCCGAGCTCCGCGTCCCGCGCCAACAGCGCCGCCTGCACCCGGTTCTCGCAGCCCAACTTGGCCAGGATCCGGCTGACGTACGTCTTCACCGTCGCCTCGCTCATGTGGATCCGCGCCCCCGCGTCCGCGTTGGACAGCCCCTCACCGAGCAGCGCCAGCACCTCCAGCTCGCGCGCCGTCAGCACCTCCAGCCGGCGCCGGGCCTCCGCGCCGCGGGCGGCCGCCGAACCGCTGCGACCGGAGGCCAGCGAGTCGACGATGTGCCGGGTGGCGGCCGGGGACAGGAAGGCGTTCCCGCCGGCCGCCGCGCGCACCGCCTGGATCAGCTCGTGCGGCGCGGTGTCCTTGAGCAGGAATCCGGCGCCGCCCTCGGTCACGGCGCGCAGGACGTTCTCGCGCTCCCCGAAGGTGGTGAGAATCAGCGCCCGCGCGCCGGGGGCGACCTTCGGCAGCTCCCCGAGCGCCGTCAGCCCGTCCATCACCGGCATCTGGATGTCCAGCAGCACCACGTCCACCCGGTGCGCCCGGGCCAGCTCCAGCGCCTCCCGCCCGTCGGCGGCCTCGGCGACCACCTCGATGTCGGCGGCAGAGCCCAGGATCATCCTGATCCCGGCGCGGATGAGCGGCTCGTCGTCGGCGACGAGGACTCGGATCACGGCTGGTCATTCCCCTCGAACGGTGCTGCGGCAGGAACACCATCCTCACATCCCGGTCGAACACCGCGTTCCACCCGGTCAGGACTTCGTGAGGTAGTGCTCCTTCTCCACCAGCGCCCCGTCCTTGAAGCAGAACCGCATCACGTTGTCCTGGCCCCAGGCGTCGCTGAGGTCGGCGGACAGGTACCAGCGGCAGTGCGAGCCCTCCGGGGTCTTCGGCCCGCTGCCCCGGTAGTCGTCGGTGAAGAAGGAGTTCCCCGGCGGCAGCCGGTGCAGCACGTCGGCCTCGGGCGTGCCGATCTCCAGCTCGTCGTACACCGACTTCTGCACCGTCGCCTCGTCGGTGCCCTGGACGAAGGCCACCACGCCCCAGATCAGCAGCCCCAGGACGGTCAGGCCGACCGCCCCCACCCCGACCGCGCAGCCGATCGCCGGACTGCGCCGCCCGCCCTCCACCCCGGCCACCGGCGGCAGGCCGTCCAGCACCCAGTCGTCGACCCCGGCGATCGCCGCGCCCCCGTCACCCGCGCCCTCCGCCCCCTCGTACGGCAGCACGCCGGCCAGCCGGAACCCCTGGTCCGGCGTCGGCCCGGCGTGCACCATGCCGCCGACCAGCCGGGCCCGCTCGCGCAGGCCGGTCAGCCCCTGACCACCGCTGACCGCCGGGCCCGCGCCGGCGCGCACGCCCACGGACTCCGGCGCAGACGGGTTGACCACCTCCACCACCAGCGCGTCCGGCTCGTACCGGAGCGCGACGGTGATCGGCGCGCCGGGGGCGTGCTTGTGCGCGTTGGTGAGTGCCTCCTGCACCATCCGGTACGCCGCGTGGTCCACCGCGGCGCCCAGCGGGCGCGGCTCGCCCTCCCGGGAGAAGGAGACCAGCGCCCCGGCCGCCCGCGAGGATTCGACCAGCCCCTCGATCCCGTCCACCCCGCCCCGGGCCGGCGCCGCACCCGCCGCCACCGGCGGCACCGCCGTCGACTCGTCGTGCAGGACGCCGACCACCTCGCGCAGCTCGCGCATCGCCGCGACCGCCGCCTGCCGCAGCACCCCGACCGCCTCGCGCTGCCGGTCGTTGAGCGTGCGGTCCACCTCCAGCGCGCCGGAGTGCACGGAGATCAGCGCGAGCTGATGGCCCAGGCTGTCGTGCATGTCCTGGGCGATCCGGTGCCGCTCGCGCAGCCGGGCCTGGTGCACCACCATCACGCGCTCGCGCAGCAGTTGGTCGTTGCGCTCGCGCAGCGCGTCCAGCAGGGCGTGGCGCTGCGCCCGGTAGCGGCCCCACAGCGCGGGCAGCACGGCGACCAGCAGGAAGCCGCCGAGCGAGAGCCCGACGATCAGCTTGGGCGAGGCCGAGCCGGCGTCCTTCAGCACCCCGGTCACCATGAACAGCGCCCAGCTCAGCACGAAGGTGCCGACCAGTGCGGTCACCCGGCGCAGCCTCGCCCCGGCCGACCAGCCCGCGCAGACCAGCAGCGGCAGCGGCCCGGCGGCCCAGCCGGTCGCGGCCGAGGTGAGCACCAGCACCGTCGCCGGGAAGGCCGGCCGCAGCAACGACAGCAGCGCGACCCCCAGCCCCAGCAGGACCGGGTGGCCGGAGCCCGCGGCCACCTCCAGCAGGGCCGCGACCCCGCCCATCACCAGGGCGAGCGTGCCCTGGCCCGCCACCCGCCGGGGCGGCCAGGGCCCGGGAAACGCCGTCCGTACCGCCTTCTTCCAGACCCGTGCCATCGCATCCACCCGTCGAGGCTATCGGGCCGCCCCACCCGGCCGCCGCCACCGTTCGTCGCCCCCGCCACCGACGAAAGTCGCCGCTCACACGCCCTGGGCGTGTCCTAGCCGAAGGCCGTGAGCAGCAACGCCACGTCGTCCACCCGGTGCGAGGGGCCGACCTCGCGCAGGATCCGGTCCGCCAGCAGCTCCAGCCCGTCCGGCCCCTGCGCCCCGCCGCGGGCGAGCGCGGCCCGCAGCCGGTCCACCCCCTGGTCGATCGCCACCGCCGGATCCTCCACCAGCCCGTCCGTGTACAGCGCGACCACCGTGCCGGGCGCCAGGCGCAGCTCGCTGACCGGGTACTCGGCCCGCTCCGCCACGCCCAGCAGCGGCCCGCCCGGCACGTACAGCGCCTCGGCCCGCCCGTCCGGGCGGCGCAGCACCGGCGGCAGGTGCCCGGCCCGGGCGATCCGGGCGGAGCCGTCGGCGGGGGTGAGGCGGACCAGGCAGCAGCTGGCGAGCAGCCCGGGGTCGAGGTCGAGGAGGAGCCGGTTGGTGCGGGCGAGCACCTGGTCGGGCGGGTCGTCGCCGGTGGCGAAGGCGCGGACGGCGCTGCGCAGCTGGCCCATGGTGGCGGCCGCGCCGACGCTGTGGCCCTCGACGTCGCCGATCACCAGGGTGACGTCCCCGTCGGTGACGATCGCGTCGTACCAGTCGCCGCCGATCTCCATGCCCTGGGTGCCGGGCAGGTAGCGGGCGGCGATCCGGATGCCGGGCACGTCCGGGAGGCGGTGCGGCAGCAGCGCCTGCTGGAGGCCCCGGGCCAGGGCGAACTCGGCGTCGTACAGCCGGGCCCGTTCCAGGGCCTGGGCGATGAAGCCGCCGAGGGCGGTGAGCAGGCCTCGGTCCTCGACGGTGAAGGGTCGCGGCCGGTCGAAGCCGAGGATGCAGCTGCCGACCGGGTGGCCGGAGGCGATCAGCGGCAGGAAGGCCCAGGCGCCCATCTCGTCGAGCGCGATGCCGGGGTAGGCGGCGGCGAGCTCGCGGACCGACTCGAAGAAGATCGGGGTGCCGGTGCTCAGCGTCTCCGCGCCGGGGATGCGGGCGGCGACCGGGGTGCCCTCGAAGGCGTCCAGGAAGCCGTCCGGGTAGCCGGTCTGCGAGATCAGGTGCAGGTGCTTGTCGCGCACCCCGTAGATGGCGAGCTCCTGGCCGCCGAAGGCCGGCAGGATCTCCTCGGCCACCGCCCGGCAGACGTCGCGCACGCTGACGGCCTCGGTGAGCGCGCTGGCGAGCTGGAGCAGGTGGTAGGTGCCGCCGACGCCGGTGGGGGCGTCGGTCCGGGTGCCGTCGCGGGCCGCGGGCGGCGGGGGTGCGGCCTGCGGTTCGGCCGCGCCCGGCGGGGCGTCGGCGGCCACCACCCTGCCGGTGACGCCGTGCGTGTCGGGGTAGAGCGAGAAGGCGAGCCAGCCGTCCGGCGGGCGGGCGGCCAGGAAGGCGGTGGGCTGCTGGGAGAGCAGGGCGGCCCGGTAGCGGTTCTCGAAGAAGGGGTCGGCGAGCCAGGGCAGCACGTCCCACAGGTGGTGGCCGACCAGGTCCTCGCGGCGCGCCTGGAGCAGTGGCTCGGTGCCGCGGTTGGCGTAGCTGATCCGGCCGTCCGGGTCGAGCGAGAAGACGCCCTCGCGCAGCCGCTCGACGGCGGCCGCGGCCGCGGTGAGGGTGCGGGCGTCGAGGACGGCGCCGACCAGATGGGTGCGGCCGTCCGAGATCGCCGCGGGCACCCGCGCCCAGAGCTCCACGGGGTAGGGGCGGCCGTCCGGCCCGAGCACCCGGACCTTGGCCGCCAGCACCTCGCCCCGGGCCAGGGCGATCCGGGCGGCGGCCCGGAACTCGGGCAGGTCGCCGGGGGCGATCCGGCTGCGGAGGGCGGCCACCGTACCGTCGAACTCGCCGGGTCCGACTCCGAAGATCGCGAGGAACTGCTCGTCGGCGGCCAGCGCCCCGGTGGCGACGTTCCAGTCGAACAGCCCGACCCGGGAGGTCGGTGCGGAGGGCGGCGGCAGCTCGACCACGGCCGCGTCGCCGCCCGGCTCCACGGGGTGCCCGGCCGCCGCCAGGCCCGCCAACCCGGCGGCCAGCCGCTCGGCCACCTCCGCCAGCCGCGGCGGAGCGTCCTCCGGGACGCCGTCGTCGGAGGCCGGCCAGAACACGCTGAGCACCCCGAACCGCTCCTCGCCGCCGGCCACCGGCACGCAGGCGGAGGCGAAGTCGTACGGCATGCCGACCGCGAGCTGCGGGAAGCGCCGCATGGTGTCCTCGGTGTCGGCGAGGGTGATGGACCGCCCGGTGCGGAAGCTGACGGCGACGGGCAGCGGGCCGGCGGCGGCGATCCGCCGGAACGGGCTCATGATCGACAGCGGTACGCCCGCGATCGTGCAGAGCACCAGCGAGCGGCGGTCCCTCGACCGCAGGTACACCATCGCCCCGTACGCCCCGGTGCCGCCGAGCGCCCGGCGGACGGCGCCCGCCAGCAGGTCGTCCCGCTCCACCGCCGCCGGGGCGGCGCCGGGCTCCTGCGGCCGGTGCGGGCCGGGCCGCATCGCCCGGTCGCGGCCGCCCGCGTGCGGATGGCGCATGCTCTTTTGCTACGCCGGGCCCCGGGGCGTGTCAAGGCGAGCCCCGGGGCCCCGGGTGCCCGTCGGCCCCGGTTGCGCCAGCATGGTCGGCATGCCGACCACCCCCGGCCGCACCACCGTGGTCAACCTCAAGGGCCACCGTGACGACCCCGGCCACGCCGACGTCGTCTACGTCGGCCGCGCCATGCACCGCGGCGGCTGGCACCTGCCCGACTCCCCGCTGCACTGCCCCTACCGCCCCGGCCCCGACCTCACCCGCGAGCGGATGGTCGCCGAGTACCGCGCCTACCTCCTCGCCCGCCCCGACCTGCTCGCCCTCGTCCCGCCCCTGCGCGGCCACCGCCTCGGCTGCTGGTGCGCGCCCCTCCCCTGCCACGCCGACGTCCTCGCCGACCTCGCCGACCACCCGCCGCAGCACTGACGCGCGGACGCCTCACAGCCCGGAGGGCTCGGCCTCCACCGCGTACGGCACCAGCCACGCCGTACCTCCCCTGGGCCTCAGCGCTGAGGGCCTCAGCCCAGTACGGCCCCGGTCGGGGCTTCGGTTGGTTCGGGGACTGTTCGATATCCTCCGGGCGAGTGGTGGCGCGTGGGGCGCCCCGGGGGAGGTGGGAGCCGGTATGCAGTCGCCGTCGTCCGAGGGGCCCGTGCGCGAGGCGTCGTGGCAGTGGGACGGAGAGGCGGACGGCACCGAACGGGAGCCCGCGGACGTGGTCGGCGGGGGCGGGGGCTGGCCGCGGCCGAGCCGGCGCGGGGTGCTGGCGGGGGCCGGGGTGCTGGCGGCGGGCGCGGCGGTGTGGGCGTTCGGCCGTTCGGGCGCGGACCAGCCGGCTCCGCCGCCGAGGCCGCAGCCGACCGCGCTGTCCGGGCCGACCCCGCTGTGGACGTACTGGGGGCCGGAGGCGATGACCCCGGAGCGGCTGGCCGGCCCGCCGACCCGGCCGGTGTTCCTGTCCCGGGCCGGGCTCCAGGTCCTGGACCCGGCCACCGGCGAGCCCGCGCGGCTGCTCACCTTCGACCCGCCCCGCGCGAACTGGCCGAGCGACGTGGAGGTGCTGGGCAAGGTGGTGCTCGGGCCGGACCGGCTCTTCACCACCTCCCCGGGCCACCTGGACGCCCGCCACCTCGGCGACCCCGCCGCCGACTGGAGCCTGCCGCTGCCCGACGACCTTCAGGGCACCGTCCTGCTGTCCGGCACCGACGACGGCATCCTGTACGGCTACGTCTGGGACTGGGGGCTGGCGAGCTCGACACCGAACGGCCGGCTCTTCGCCGTCCGGGTCGCGGACCGCTCGGTGCTGTGGCACCTCTCCATCGACCGGAACGAGCGGCCGTTCACCCCGGTCGCCGCGCCCGGCGGCCGTCTCCCGTGCCTGCGCAACCTGGGCGACCGCACCGAGTTGGTGGTCCGGGACGCCGCCGACGGCCGGGAGCTGTGGACGGCTCCCGGCTGGGACCTGAGCTGGTGCGTCGGCGGTCCGGTGAACGTCTACGTCCCCGACGGCGCCGGCGGCGTCCGCGCGCTGCGCCCCGGCGGCGAGCCGGCCTGGACGGTCTCCCCCGCCCGGGGCGAGTCGTGGCGGGCGATGCCCCCGCTCTCCGACGGCCCGCGGGTCTACCTGACCCGCGACAACGGCCTGGTCACCGGGCACGACGCGGTCACCGGCGCACTCCAGTGGTCCTACCGGCTGCCGTTCCTGCTGGACCTCCGCAGCCATCCGCTGGTGGCCGGCGGCACGCTGTTCGTCCCCGGTCCGGCGGCGGCCGGGGTGTGCGCGATCGACACCGCGAGCGGCACGCCGCGCTGGACGTTCCTCGACTCGGGCCCCGGTAAGGACGTCTGGTCGCTCGCCACCGACGCGGACCACCTCTACGCCGGCCACGACGACGTCCTGCACGCCCTCCCGCTCACCTGACCGCCCGGCACCACCGGCACCACCGGCACCAAGCACCACCGGCACCGCCCGGCACCACCGGCACGACAGGATGGCCCGATGCAGGTACACCCGATCTCCCCCGACCGGCTGGCCGAACTGCTCGCCGACCGCATCACCGCGCTGCCCGGCTCCGGCGACCGGTGGCTACGGGTCGCGGTGGACGGCGCGCCCGCCGCCCGCCCCGACCTGCTCGCCGACGCCCTGCTGGAACCGCTGCGGCTGCGCGGCCGCCCCGCGCTGCGGGTGTCGGCGGCGGACTTCCTGCGCCCGGCCTCGATCCGGCTGGAGTACGGCCACCAGGACGCGGACGCCTTCCACGACCTCTGGCTGGACGACCGCGCCCTGCTGCGCGAGGTGCTGGACCCGCTGGAGCCCGGCGCCAGCGGCCGCGTCCTGCCCTCGCTGCGCGACCCGGTGACGGACCGCGCGACCCGCGCCGCGTACGCCGAACTGCCGCCCGGCGGCGTGCTGGTGCTGGACGGCGCGCTGCTGCTCGGGCGCTGGCTGCCGCTGGAGCTGACCGTCCACCTCGCGCTCACCCCGACCGCCCTGGCCCGCCGCACGCCCGCCGACCAGCAGTGGACGCTGCCCGCCTTCGCCCGCTACGAGGCGGAGACCGGCCCGACCGAGGCCGCCGACGTCACCGTGCGGGTGGACGACCCTCGTCACCCGGCCCTGGTCGAGCGGGCCTGACGCCCGTACCGGCCGGGGCCGGGCCACGCTGGCAGTAGGGGCACCAGTACGCCACCCGGTCCTGCGGGGGCGCGCCCTGGCGGGCGGTCCGGACGAGGGTGCCGCAGCGCGGGCAGGGGCGGCCGGCCCGGCCGTAGACCCAGTGCTGGTGGCCGCGCCGGGTGTCGCCGGTGGTGACGTGGCCGGGGCGCAGCCGGTTGGCGTCGAGGAGGTCCCGGGCCCGCGCCACCAGCCGGTCAGGGCGCGGGAGTTGGCCGACCTCGGTCCACGGGGTGACGCCGGCCAGGTAGCAGAGTTCGGCGGCGTAGACGTTGCCGATGCCGGCGAGGTTGCGCTGGTCGAGCAGCGCCTCGGCGAGCGGGCGGCCGGGGTGGGCGAGCAGTCGGCGGACGGCCTCCACCGGGTCCCAGTCGGCACCGAGCAGGTCGGGGCCGAGGTGGCCGACGGCGCGCTGCTCGTCGGTGGTGCGCAGCAGGTCGACGACGGGCAGCCGGTAGCCGACGGCGGTGCCCCGCTCGGTGCCGAGCACGGCGCGGATCTGCCAGGCGGGGCCGCCGACCCAGCGCTCGCCGGGCCGGTAGACCTCCCAGCGACCGTCCATCCTCAGGTGGGTGTGCAGCGTGAGGCCGCCTTCGAGGCGGGTGAGCAGGTGCTTGCCGCGCGGGACGACCTCCAGCACCCGGCGGCCGGCGAGTGCGGCGGTGGCGTGCGCGGGCACCCGCAGGTCGGCGCTGGTCAGCACCTGCCCGGCGAGGACCTCGTGCAGCCGGGCCGCCGCGCGGTAGACGGAGTCACCTTCTGGCATGTCTCCATCCTCCACCGCGCGGCGGCCCGGCGGGGCGGCGCACTACTCGCCTTCGGCCACCTGGCCCTCGCGGACGACCACGACCGGGCAGGGCGCGTGCTCGGTGAGGTGGCGGCTGACCGAGCCGAGCAGCACGCCGGAGAAGCCCCCGAGGCCGCGGCTGCCGACGACGAGCAGCGCGGCGCCGTTGGCGGCCTCCAGCAGGGCCTGGGCGGCGTTGCCGGGCATCACGCTCTCACTGATCCGCACGCCCGGGTCGTCGCCGACGACCCTGACGACGGTGTCGGAGAGGGTCTTGCCAGCCAGTTCCTCGGGGTTGAAGACCTCGGCGGACGGCACGCTCGGCGCGGCCCAGCCGTAGAACGCCGGGTACTCCCAGGCGGCGATCGCGTTGATGGTCCCGCCGACGGCCCGTGCGTAGTCGACTGCCCAGCGCAGCGCCTGCTCCGAGGCGGGCGAGCCGTCCACGCCGACGACGATCCGGGGGTTGGCACTCATGGCGTTACTCCTTGGCGCTCAGTTCCTGCTCGGTCCCGACACCCCGAACATAGATCAAATCGGACATGTAGCCGGTATTTGCCACGCCATGATCGGCATTTCACATTCAGATCGAGGGCGGCTGACCCCGGCCGAGCCGCGCTTCTGCGAGGATGTCCGGATGCCGAGCAAGCCCCGCCGCCGCACCGGCGGCTTCGCCGACCTCCTCGTCGCCCTGCCGCCCCGGGAGGAGGACGACGGGTTCCCACTGGGCCCGCACCCGCTCGCCGCAGGCGGTTTCGTGGACGCCGACGGCTGCCGCTGGCGGCTGGCACGCGGTCCGCTGCACCCGCGCAGGGCAAAGCGGTTGGCCGTGGAGGCCGACGCGATGACGCTGGGCGCCTGGCACCAGGACTTCCCCGACGCCCTGGTCCCGGTCCTGCTTGCACCCGAGGAGCGCCCGGCCGCCTGGCTGGAGGTCAGGGACCGGTTCGACGCTCCCGATCCACCCTCGCACCAGGCGTACGAGTTCGTCGCCGCGGACGGCCGGACGCTCCTCTACATCAACACCCGGTGCTGACTCAACTCCGGTACGCGGCCCAGGAGTCGGCCATCCGCTGGACCTGACCGGGGGTGAACTGGCTCATGCAGGAGTCGTAGCTGTAGTCCATGAAGTTGTGGATCGGGTCCAGCCCGGGCCCGGTGCAGGTGTGGCGGCCCTCGGGGCAGCCGTAGGCGGGGCTGCGCTCGGCCGGGGTGTCGTCCACGTAGTCGCCCGGGGCCATGCAGCCGCCCTGGAAGGTGTGGAAGAGCCCGAACCAGTGGCCGATCTCGTGGGTGGCGGTGCTGCCCTCGTTGTAGTGGGCGGCGCTGCCGCCCGGCAGGGAGGTGTCGAGGACGACCACGCCGTCGTCGGCGGGGTTCGAGCGGTAAGCGCTCGGGAAGGTCGACCAGCCGAGCAGGGACTGGCCGAGCTTGGCGGTGTAGAGGTTGAGGGTGCCCGCGTCGCCCTTGCGCAGCGCGGTCTTCATCTCCCTCTCGGCCCCGGAACCGGGGGTGATGCCGTTGTACCAGGAGGCGTTGTCGGTGTAGTCCGTGCCGGCCAGCTCGAAGTGGAACTGGCTGGGGGTGTTGCCGTCGCCCTGGCCGCCGTAGGTCGCGTTGAGGTGGTCGATCTGCGCGGCGACGACGCCCCCGTCGAGGCGGCCGGTGTCCCCGGCGTGGATCACGTGGACGAAGACCGGGACGGTCGTCGGGGCGCCGACCCGGGCGTGGGCGGAGGCGAGTTGAGCGAGCCGGTCGTCGAGGTCCGCCTGCATGGCCCGGGCCTGGGCCGGGGTGACGGCGTTCGGGTCCCGGCCGGCCTGGCTGCCGGCCGGCTTGCGGGCGGCGGCGTCGGAGTCGGACCCCGCACAGGCCGCCGTCGCGGTGGTCGCGGCAGTCGCGGCGGCGGGGTGCGGGGCCGGGGCGGCGAACTGGCCGAGGCCGGCGGCCGCGACCAGCGCGGCCGCACAGGGGAACAGGCGGGGGGCACGCGAGCGCACCCGGGCAGTACGGCGCATCTGCGCTCCTGACAAGGGAGTTGACGGAGTGTCGGCCGCGCCCCGGGCCCGCCCGGCTCGGCGCGGACTCGCCGAGACTACGACGCGATGAAGACGATCTCCCGCAGGGCGCGCGCGGCGGCCCGGTCGAGTACCACGGCCGACGCACAGCCCTCCGGCGGCCGTCCCGCCCCGGTGAGCCGGCGCCGCAGCCCGTCGACGGCGGCCCGGTGCCGGGCGAAGGCGTAGCGGGAGACGCTCTGCCCCCGGCTCTGCTGCCCCTCCCGCGCCTCGGCCGGTTCGGCGTCCAGCAGCAGCAGGTGCACCCGGCGGCCCTGCCGGGCGGCGGTGCGGGTCAGCCAGGCCCGCACCCAGGACAGCGAGCCGCAGTCGTGGACCGCGAGCGGCCCGCCGGCCAGCACCGCGCGCCGCAGCCGCCGGTAGTGCGCGATCCGCGCCAGCGGGCGGTAGAGGGCGTACGGGAGGCGGCCGGGCAGCCTGGCCGCGTACTCCTCGCGGACCAGCTGGGAGTCGACCAGCGGGGCGCGCACGCAGCGGTGCATCAGGGTGCTCTTGCCGCTGCCGGGCAGCCCGGAGACGACCAGCAGGTCGCCGGCGGGGTAGTGCAGCGCCGCCGGGGCGGGGCCGGCCCGCAGGTCGTGCAGGCCCGGCTGCACCCGTAAGGCCTGCGGGGCGGCGGGGCGGGGCGGCGGCACCCGGGGTGCCGCCGCCTCCGCCGTTCTCGTCCTGGTCACCGGTCCTCCCCCCGCCCTTCCCTCCCTGGGAGCATTACGCATTCCCAAGAACGAGTAAAGAGCGGTGGTCACCGGGCCCGGCCGGCCGGTGCCGGATCAGGGCGTGTCGTGCGGGCCGGTCAGCCGAGCTGGGGGGCGACCCGGGAGGCGATGAGCTCCAGGTGGTCGAGGTCGTCCAGGTCCAGGATCTGCAGGTAGATCCGCTCGCTGCCGACGGCCGCGTACCGGCCGATCCTCTCGGCGACCTCGTCCGGGGTGCCGGCCAGGCCGTTGGCCTTCAGCTCGTCCACGTCCCGGCCGATCACGGCCGCCCGGCGGGCCACCTCGGCGTCGTCGCGGCCGACGCAGGCCACCAGCGCGTTGGAGTACACCAGGTCGCCGACCGAGCGTCCGGCCTGCTCGACGGCGGCCTTGACCCGGCCGAACTGGGCGGCGCTGTCCTCCACCGAGGCGAACGGCAGGTTGAACTCGTCGGCGAAGCGGGCGGCCAGCGCCGGGGTCCGCTTCGGGCCGAGCCCGCCGACCAGCACCGGGATCCGGTCCTGGGCCGGCTTGGGCAGCGCCGGCGAGCCGGTCAGCGTGTAGTACTCACCGGCGAAGTCGAAGGTGTCGCCGAGCTTGGTGTTCCACAGGCCGGTGATGATCGCCAGCTGCTCCTCCAGCCGCCCGAACTTCTCCTTCGGGAAGGGGATGCCGTAGGCGGCGTGCTCGGCCTCGTACCAGCCGGCGCCGAGGCCGAACTCGACCCGGCCGCCGCTCATCGCGTCCACCTGGGCGACCTGGATCGCGGTGACGCCGGGCAGGCGGAAGGTGGCGGCCGTCATCAGGGTGCCGAGGCGGATGGTGCGGGTGTCGCGGGCGAGGCCGGCCAGGGTGATCCAGGCGTCGGTCGGCCCGGGCAGGCCGTCGACGTCGCCCATCTTCAGGTAGTGGTCGGAGCGGAAGAAGGCGCTGAAGACGCCCAGGTCCTCGGCGGCCCGGGCGACCGTCAGGAGGGTGTCGTAGCTCGCGCCCTGCTGCGGTTCGGTGAAGATGCGGAGATCCATGCGGACCATTCTGGTACAGACCACCCGTGGATCGGCGCAGAGAACCGGCCAAGCCGCCGAACCTGCTCGGGGCGAGTGCGAAGACACGCCCCGAGGTGGCCAAGGTCTCAGTACGGAACCGTCACGACCTGCCGGTCCGGGCGGTCGGCTCGCCTACCGTGGACGGATGTTCGCCACCCCCGACGAGTCCTTCCGGCGCTCCCCCGACGAGCCGGCCGGCTGCCCGCTGCCCGGCATCGTCGCCGCGTTCACGCCCCGGCTGGCCGAGTTCGCCTTCGAGCCCGGCTTCGTCGCGATGGTCGACCAGCACACCGCGATGCTGCGCGAACTGCTGGACGCGCAGGGGCCGGAGCTGACGCCCCGGCCCCTGGACCGTGAGGAACTGTCGGACTACGCGCTCGGTTTCCTGGACGCGCTCACCGAGATCGGCTGGCGGGAACCGGTGGGGTACGACTACGCGGTGCACCGGCTGACCGCGATCTGCTGGCTGGTGCGCGAGCAGGACCTGCTGCGGGCCTGAACCGCAACCGCGCTAGCGCGGCTGGTCGCCCGGGCGGCCCGGGTCGATGCCGGGCGGCGGCGGGGTGCCCGGGGCGGCCTGGGTGGTCGGCCGGACCGGCTGGTTGGCCAGCGCGTCCGCCCGGCCCGCCTGGTAGGCGCTGCCGCGCAGCTTGGCGGTCTCCTGCTCGGCGCTGTTCAGCCAGCGCTCCCAGCGCTGGCGCATCGGCGTGATCAGGCCGCCGCCGACACCCACCACCAGCACGCCGGTGATGGTGGCGAGCCCCGCGATCAGCACCGGACCGGTGATCGCGGTGGCGATCCCGGCCTGGCCGAGCGCCGCGATCACGCCCAGCGCCACGATGAACGCCCAGGCCAGCGTGGAGACCGTCCGGCCGTACGAGGCACCGGAGAGCGCGTTGCGCACGATGTCGCGGACGCCGTTGGCGATGGCCATCGCGACCACCACGATCACGACCGCCACGATGCCCTTGGGCAGCCAGGCGACGATGCTGTGGATCATCACGCTGATCGGGTTGGGCCCGAAGACACCGAACGCCAGTTGCAGCACCATCAGCAGGACCGCGTAGTAGACGATCTTGCAGATGATGCCGGTCATGTCGTACTTCGACCCGCTCAGGTGGCGGGCCATCCCGGCCCGCTCGGCGACCTTCTCCGAGCCGACCCGGCGCAGCACGCGGTCCAGGACCTTGGCGATCGCCTTCGCCACGATCCAGCCGATGACCAGGATCGCCAGGAAGGCGATGAACTGCGGAATGAATTTCGCGATCTTGGACCAGGCATCGGTGAAACCCGATCCGAAGTCCACGGAGAGTGCGAGCTGCTGAGCCACGGAGTCCTCCACTCGGTGACACGGCGCCACGAGCGGCGCGGGCGACCCCCCACCCTTCGTGAATAGCAGCCCCCCGCCCGGCCCGCGCGCGCCTGGTCCCCGGGCTGCTCCCCTCGGGTGAATCGGGCCCGTAGACGCCCCGCGTAAAGTGATGTTCAAGAGGCACGGGACGGGGGCGGGACGGGACGGGACGGTGCGGGTGTGAGCAGCGACACGGTGGACGGCGGCACGACGGCCGACAGCACGACGGCAGGCGGCACGGCCGGGCACCCGGCACTGCGCTGGCGGGTACGGCCCGAGGCGGCGCGCGCCGCCGTCCTGGTCCTGCACGGCGGCGAGGAGCACAGCCTCTCCCGGCCCGGGCCGGTCAACCTGCCGCTGCTGCGGATGCACGGCTTCCTGCGCTCCCTCGCCAAGGACACCGCCGGCGCCGACGTGGCCGTGGGCACCGTCCGCTACCGCCACCGGGGCTGGAACGGGCAGCGCGCCGACGCCGCCCGGGACGCCCTCGCCGCCCTCGACGAGTTGGCCCGGGAGCTGGGCGAGGTGCCGACCGTCCTGATCGGGCACTCGATGGGCGGGCGCGCGGCCCTGCGGGCCGGCGGTCACCCGGCCGTCACCGGCCTGGTCGCCCTCGCCCCCTGGTGCCCGGCCGAGGACCCGTGCGAACAGCTGGCCGGGCGGGACGTGCTGCTGCTGCACGGCGACCGGGACAAGGTCACCCCGCCCGCCGAGACCCGTGCCTTCGCCGCCCGCAGCCGGGCCGCCGGCGCCCGCGTCTGCGGCTACACCGTCACCGGCAGCGGCCACGCGATGCTCCAGCGCATCCCGGACTGGCACCGGGCCACCACCCGCCTGGCCACCGCCCTGCTCGGCCTGCGCCCGCTCCCCGCCGAAACCGCCTCCGCCCTCGCCCTCCCGCCCGCCTCCCCCGAGGCCCTCACCCTCGCCCTCCCCCGCCAGCCGCGCGACTGACCCCCGCGCGGGCCGGAGCCGGGAGCGCGGGGGCCTCGGTCGGACGTGCGGGGGCGCGACGGCGGGGGCCTCAGCGGGCCAGGCGGCCGAGGAGGGCGGAGGCCGCGGTGATGCCGAGCACGGTGGCCACGGTCAGGACGGCGAAGTCGAGCGGGAGGTGGGCGCGGGTGCCGATCAGCAGGCCGCGCAGGGCGTCGACCTGGTAACTGAGCGGGTTGGCCCGGCTGACCACCTGGAGCCAGCCCGGCATCAGGTCCACCGGGTAGAGGGCGTTGGAGCCGAAGAAGAGCGGCATGGTGATCGCCTGGCCGATGCCCATCAGGCGGTCCCGGGTGAGCACGATGCCGGCGATGGTCATCGAGAGGCAGGAGAAGAACGCCGAGCCGAGCAGCACGGCGACCACGACGCCGAGCAGCCGCAGCGGGTTCCAGGTCATCGCGACCCCCAGCAGGGCGGCGATCACCACCACGACGACGGCCTGGATCACCGCCTTCACCCCGGCGGCGAAGGCCTTGCCGGTCACCAGCGCGGCGCGCGGGGTGGGGGTGACCAGCAGCTTGGTGAGCACCCCGGAGTCCCGCTCCCAGATGATCATGATGCCGTAGAAGATCGCGATGAACATCGCGGACTGGGCGATGATCCCGGGGGCCAGGTAGTCCAGGTACGGGATGCCGCCGGTGGGGATGGCCTTGAGCCGGGTGAAGGTCTCCCCGAAGATCAGCAGCCACAGTGCGGGCTGCACGGCCCGGGTGTAGAGCTCCGTGCGGTCGTGCCGGAGCTTCTGCAGCTCGACGGTGCACATCGCCAGCGTCCGGGCGGGCACCAGCCGCCAGCCGGTGCGGGCGCGCGGGGGGACCAGCAACAGGCCGAGATCGGGACGGGCGACGGTCGCGGTGGCAGCGGCGGTGGCGGTGGCGGTGGCGGGGCCCGGAGGCTCAGCCGACGCGGGAGGCGGTGCGGCGGGTACGGCGGACATCGCTGAACTCTCCTCCCGGGGCCTCGCCGGGGGCCAGGTCGCGGCCCGCGAAGTGGCGGAACACGTCGTCCAGACTGGGGTCGGTGTGCTGCGGATCCTGCTCGCGGACCATGGTCTTCAGCTCCTCGGTGGTGCCGAGCGCGCGGATCCGGCCGCGGTCCATCAGGGCGATCCGGTCGCAGTACCGGTCGGCCTCGTCCATGTAGTGGGTGGTGACCAGCACGGTCATCCCGGTGGCCTGCCGGACCGCCTCGACGCACTCCCAGACGCCGGTGCGGGCGATCGGGTCCAGACCGATGGTGGGCTCGTCCATCACCAGCAGGCGCGGGGCGCTGACCAGGGCCTGGGCGAGCTCCAGCCGGCGGACCATGCCGCCGGAGTAGGTGCCTGCCATCCGGTCGGCCGCCTCGGCGAGGTCGACGGCGGCCAGCGCCTGGGCGACCCGCTCGCGGCGCTCGCCGTGCGACACGTCGAAGACGCGGGCGAACAGCGCGACGTTCTCCCGACCGGTCAGCCCGGCGTCCGCGGACAGCTGCTGCGGCACGTAGCCGAGCAGCCGGCGGACCTCCATCCGCTGCCGGGCGGGGTCGTGGCCGAAGACCCGCACCATGCCGGCACGGACCGGGAGCAGCGTGGTGATCGCCCGGATCGTGGTGGTCTTGCCCGCGCCGTTGGGGCCGAGCAGGCCGAACACCTCGCCGGTGCGCACGGTCAGGTCGACACCGTCGACGGCCTTGGTGCTGGTGCCCTTCCCGCGCCCGTGGTGGAAGGTGTACTCCAGGCCCTGGCAGACCACCGCCTCGTCGCCGCCGTTCTCCGGGAACGTCATCACTCCTCCTCCCCCGGCTCCCCCGGCTCCCCCGACTCATCCGGCTCATCCGGCCGGGTGCGCAGGCCCGTCGCCACGTCGCGCAGCGCGGGCAGTGCGGCGGCCAGGGCCGCCCGGGAGTCGGCGGGCAGCCCGGCCACCACCTCCCCCACCAGCGCGGTGCGCCGGGCCCGCCAGACCGCGAGGCGTTCGACCGCCTCGTCGGTGGCGTACAGCAGGGCGGCCCGGCGGTCGGCCGGGTCCACCTCGCGGCGCAGCAGCCGCAGCGCGACCAGCTGGTTGACCAGGGTGGAGACCGAGTTGCCGGCCAGGCACAGTTCCTCGGCCGCGTCGGAGACCCGCAGCCCGGGGGTGTCCGTCACCAGGCGGAGCAGTTCGATCTGCGCCCCGCGCAGCCGCGGCTCGGTGAGCCCCTGCCGCAGCTGGCGGCGGACCAGGCGCTGGATGCCGACCAGCAGGGCGGAGAGTTCGTCGGCCACGTCGGGGCCGGGGGTCGTCGGAAGGTCGACGGCCGGTGCGGGGGTGAGCGTTTCCGGTGTCGCACTCATACCTTCGATTTTAGCTCTCAGTGAGAGGTATCCGTCCAGAGGGCGGACGGGGCGAATCGTAGGACTGTCGGACGGGATGAACCGGAGGACTGCCGGGCGGAGCGGGGCTGTGCCAGGATCCCGGGTGACCGTGTACGGACACCCACCCGCCCTCACTGCCGAGGACCACCATGAGAAGACTCGCGCTCCGCGTGCTGCCCGTGGCAACGGCACTGTCCGCCTTGCTCGTTGTGCCGACGACCGCCCCGGCGGCCACCCCGGGCGCCGCCGCTCCGGCCGCCGCCTCCTCGACACCCACCTCCTCGTCCCCCGTCGACACCCCCGCTGCCGCCGCCCCGGTGCCGCTCACCGGCGCGCAGTTGGCGGCCTCCTGGACGGGACCGCTCAGCACCCGGGGGCGGTACGTCGTCGACGCGTCGGGCGACCGGTTCAAGTTGAAGTCCGGTAACTGGTCCGGCGCGCAGGGCACCTGGCAGGGCAGCGGTTCGACCACCGATCCGGCGAACAACCAGGCCGGCCAGGTCTCGTACAACCTGCCGCTCGGCCTCGACCGGGCGCCGCTGTCCGAGATCACGGCGGGCTTCCACAGCCTCGGACTGAACAGCGTCCGGCTGCCGTTCGCGGACGCGATGATCCGGGACACCGCCGCCGTCCCGGACGCCGCCGTCGCCGCCAACCCCGGGCTGCGCGGCAGCACCCCGCTCCAGGTGTACGACGCGGTGGTGGCGGCGCTCACCGCCGACGGGTTCGCGGTGATCCTCAACAACCACACCACCGGGTACCGGTTCTGCTGCGGCCTGGACGGCAACGAACGGTGGAACAGCGGCCAGTCCACGGAGACGTGGGAGCAGGACTGGCTGTTCATGGTGGACCGGTACCGGGCCAACAAGCGCGTGGTCGGCGCCGACCTGCGCAACGAGGTCCGCCGCGACACCTGGGACGACCCCAACTGGGGCCTGGGCGACGGCCACGACGCGTACGCCGCCTTCGAGGAGGCGGGCAACCGGATCCTCCGGTCCGCCCCCGACCTGCTGATCATCATGGAGGGCATCAACTGGCAGGGCGTCCCGCTGGCGGGCCTGCCGCACGGCCGCCCGATGCTCAAGCCGGTGGCCACGCTCTCCCACACCCTGATCGACTCGGGCAAGCTGGTCTACTCGGCGCACTTCTACGGGTACACCGGCTCGGCCAACACCGGCGCGGGCAGCGGGCCGGGCGCCACCGGCGACCCCCGCTACCAGGACCTGACGCCCGATCAACTGGCCGCCGTGGTCGACGAGGAGGCGCTCTTCGTCACCCGCGCCGGGCAGCACTTCACCGCTCCGGTCTGGATCAGCGAGTTCGGTGCGGGCGGGCGGGGCTCGACCGACGCCAAGGAGCAGGCCTGGTTCGACCGCTTCACCGCGATCCTGGCCGAGCACGACACCGACTTCGCCGTCTGGCCACTGGTCGGCTGGCACAACGACGGCGTGCCGCAGGACAGTTGGGCGCTGCTCCACTACGACCGGGCGGGTCGGCGGCTGAGCGTCGAGGACCCGGGCGACTGGCGCGCCGCGTACTGGAACCGGCTGGTCGCCGCCCCCGGGCACACCGGCCCGGTACCGGTATCCGCCCGCTGGAACCTGCTCGACCTCGACCACACCGACCAGAACACCTCCCGGCGGATGCTGGCCCTGCCCGACTGGAGCAGCGGCAACCGCAAGGGGAACTGCCCGGACGGCCAGCGCCTGATCGGCCTCGGCCGCGGGTCCGGCCGCGGCCTGTGCACCGACGCCGGGCAGCCCGCCGCCGGGGCGGACACCTGGACGACCGTCACGGACGAGCGCTACGTCACCGGCGGCGACTGGGCCTCGGGGTACAACAAACTCCAGTGCCCGGACGGCCGGTTCGCGGTCGGCTACAGCGTCCGCGCCGACGCGATGGCCGCCCTGCTCTGCGCCCCGGCCGCGGCCGCGCCGCCCGCCGCGGCCGACCGGGTGCTCTGGTTCGACCACGGCGACAACCGGCCCCCGGCCGCCACCGGCGCCGACTCGGCGGCCAGCGACTCGGCGGCCAGCGACTGGGCGCCCGGGGCCTACAAGGGGCAGTGCGCCTCGAACGAGTACGTCGCGGGGGTCGCCTTCACCTGGCGCTGGCTGCACGCCGGCGTCCCGGACGCGCTGCTCTGCCGCCCGCTGGCCTGACGGACCTGAGGCCTGGCCCGTCGGCCAGGCCTCAGCGGGGAGCGGTTCAGCCCAGCTCGGCCTGGGACTCCACGACCACGCCGTACAGGTCGCCGATCGTCGCCAGGGCGCTGCGGTGCAGCTGGGCGGCGGTCACCCGGGTGCCCGCCGAAAGGAGCGGGCGGGTCGCGCAGGCGTCGGCGACGACGGTCGGCCGGTTGCCGCGTAGGAAGGCGCCCGCGGTGGTGAAGGCCACGCACATGTGGGTCATGAAGCCGGCGACCACGACGTCCTGGTGGCCGGCCTCGTCGAGCAGGGCGCCCAGGTCGGTGCCGACGAAGGCGTCCGGGGCCTGCTTGACGACGACGCGCTCGCCCTCGGCCGGCGCCACGGCGGGGTGGATCCGCCCGATCTCGGCACGGACGTCGTACGGGGTGCCCGCGCCGCCGTCGTTGACCACGTGGATGACCGTGGTGCCCGCCGCACGTGCCCGGGCCAGCAGGGCCGCGGCCGCGTCGAGCGCCTCCCGCCAGCCCTCCAGCTCCATCACGCCGCGCACGTAGGTGTTCTGGTAGTCGATCAGGATCAGCGTGGACGCGGCGAGCGTGGCAGGCGTCTCGTCGAAGCCGTTCAGGGCGCGCAGGGTCGTCGTGGGCATGGGGGGACCACCTTCGGTTCGGTACACGGGTAAGGGCGGGCGGCGGCTGCGACGGCCGCGGCGGCCCGCCTCCGGAACGCTACGGCCGGCCACCGGAGGTCGGCAATGCCGTCTAACCTGCAGATTCCGACATCGAGAGAGCGTGAAGAGAGCGCAGGTGGGGCCGTGGGCGCCGTACAACGACTGATCGTCATCGTCCTGTTCGAGGGCGTCGACCTGCTCGACGTCACCGGACCGCCCGAGGTGTTCTCCCTCGTCCGGCGGGAGACCGACGACGCGACCGGCTACCGCGTCGTCCTCGCCGCCGCGACCACGGACCCGGTCACCACCGCCGCCGGCGTGCGGATCCTGCCCGACCTCACCTTCGACGAGGCCGCCGCGGGCGGCATCGACACCCTGCTGGTCCCCGGCGCCGTCGAGGTGGACGACCTGCGCCGGGTCCACCCGCTCACCGACCCGGCCGTGGTCGCCTGGGTGCGCACCCTCGCCGGGCGCTCGCGCCGGGTCGCCTCGGTCTGCGTCGGGGCGCACCTGCTCGCCGCCGCCGGGCTCCTCGACGGCAGGCGCGCCACCACCCACTGGTCGACCGCCGCGCAACTGGCCGCCGAGCACCCGCAGATCGAGGTGGACGCCGACCCGATCTTCATCCGCGAGGGCGACATCTGGACCGGCGCGGGCATCAGCGCCTGCCTCGACCTCTCCCTCGCCCTGGTCGCCGAGGACTTCGGCGAGGCGCTCGCGCTGAGGGTCGCCCGCCAGCTCGTGATGTACCTCAAACGCCCCAGCGGCCAGAGCCAGTTCAGCGTCCCGCTGGAGCCCGTCTCCACCACCCGGCGGGTCGAGGAGCTGCGCCACCACATCCTGCGCAACCTCACCGACCGGCTCACCGTCCCCGACCTCGCCGCCCACGCCCACGTCAGCGAACGGCAGTTGACCCGGATCTTCAAGACCGAACTGGGCACCACGCCCAGCGCCTACATCGAGTCGGCCCGGGTCGAACTCGCCCGCCACCAGCTCGAATCCACCGACGCCACGCTCGAACGCGTCGCCAGCGACTGCGGGTTCGGCACCACCGACACCCTGGTCCGCGCCTTCCGTCGCCGGCTCGACACCACCCCGACCGAGTACCGCCACCGCTTCCGCACCACCACGCCGGGCTGAGCGCCCCGCCGCTACGGCCTGTCCGGCAGCCGGACCGTGAACGCGGTGCGGCCCGGCCGGCTCGCCGCGTCCACCGTGCCGCCGTGCGCCCGGACCACCGCCCGCACGATCGACAGGCCGAGCCCCGTCGACCCGGTCGAGCGCGAGCGCGCGCGGTCCCCCCGGACGAACCGCTCGAACATCCGGTCCGCCAGCTCCGGCGCGATCCCCGGGCCGTCGTCGGCGACGGCCAGCCGTACCCCCTCCCCGGTCCGCTCCAGGCTCAGCTCGACCTCGGTGCCGGGCGGGGTGTGGGTCCGGGCGTTCGCCAGCAGGTTGACCACCACCTGGCTCAGCCGGTCCGGGTCCCCGCGCACCAGCACCGGCTCCTCGGGCAGCGCCAGCCGCCAGCGGTGCTCCGGCCCGGCCGCCCGGACGTCGGCCACCGCGTTCAACGCGATCCGGGTCAGGTCGACCTCCGCGTCGGCCAGCGGCCGGCCGGCGTCCAGCCGGGCGAGCAGCAGCAGGTCCTCGACGATCGCGCCCATCCGCACCGCCTCGGCGTCGATCCGCTCCAGCGAGTGCCGGACCGGCCCGGGCACCGCGCCCGGGTGGCGCAGCGCGAGTTCGGCGTGGCCCCGGACCGTCGCCACGGGGGTGCGCAGTTCGTGGCTGGCGTCGGCCGCGAACGCCCGCAGCCGCTCCTCCACCGCGTGCCGACGGGCCAGCGCGTCGCCCACGTGCCCGAGCATCCGGTTGAGCGCCGCACCGACCCGGCCGACCTCCGTCCGCGGGTCGTCGTCCGGCACCCGTTCGGCCAGCGTGACGGCGCCGCTGGCGAGCGGCAGCGCGGCGACCCGCTCGGCCGTGCCCACCACCCGCCGCAGCGGGCGCAGCGACCAGCCGACCCAGACCGCGCCGGCCGCCCCCGCCCCGGTGACGGCGATCGCGAACACGGTCAGCTCCAGGGTCGCCAGCCGGTCCACGGTGTCCTCGGCCGGGCGCAGCGGCAGTCCGCTGACCAGCACGTCGCCGTCCCGGCCGGCCACCGCGCGCACCCGGTAGTGGCCCTGTGCACGGCCCAGGTCGACACTGCGGGCCGACCCGCCGACCGGCAGGGCGGCGAGGGCCCGCTGCTCGGCCGGCGAGAACACCACCCGGTCGTCGGCGTTGGTGGGACCGTTGGCGTCGTCGGCGTCCCCGTCGACCACGCCCGCCGCGGTGACCCGGCCGTCCAGCAACCGGGCGCCCAGGGTGCCGGGGGTCTGCGCCCGGGTGTCGGTGCCGCCGCCCTGGCCGACGTGCTCCAGGCTGGCGGCGTAGCGCCCGCCGGCGTCGGCGAGCTGCTGGTCCAGGCGGTCCACCAGGAAGTGGCGCAGCGCCGCCGTGGTGGCGAGTCCGACCGCGGCGCAGGTCACCACCAGCAGCACCAGCAGGCCGGCGATCAACCGGGCCCGCAGCGTCCGCGGGACCAGCCGGGCGGCCCGGCGGCGTGCCCTGGTACCCGGCCGGTCGCTCGGCCGGCCGGTCACCGGGCCGCCGGTCACCGGGCCGCCTTGATCAGGTAGCCGGCGCCGCGCACCGTGTGGATCATCGGCGTCCGGCCCGCGTCCAGCTTCTTGCGCAGATAGCTGATGTACAGCTCGACGACGTGCGCCTGCCCGCCGAAGTCGTACGACCAGACGGCGTCCAGGATCTGCGCCTTGCTGAGCACCTGCCGCGGGTGGTGCATCAGGTGGGCGAGCAGCGCGTACTCGGTCGGGCTGAGGTCGACCACCTCGCCGCCGCGGGTGACCTCGCGGGCCCGCTCGTCGAGGACCAGATCGCCGAGGACCAGGGCGTGTGCGGGCGGTTGCCCCGCAGCCCCCGGCGGGGCGGCGCGGCGCAGCAGCCCGCGCAGCCGGACCACCACCTCGGCCAGGCTGAACGGCTTGGTCACGTAGTCGTCGCCGCCCGCCGCGATGCCCGCGATCCGGTCCTCGACGGCGTCCCGGGCGGTGAGGAAGAGCACCCGCACCTCGGGCCGCTCGGCGTGGATGCGGCGCAGCACCTCCATGCCGTCGAGGTCGGGGAGCATCATGTCGAGCACCACGGCGTCCGGGCGCCAGTCCGCCGCCGCCCGGACGGCGGCCAGGCCGGTGGTCTCGCCCAACGCCTGCCAGCCCTCGTAGCGGACCGCGCCGCAGACCACCTCCACCAGGTCCGGTTCGTCGTCGACGACGAGGACCCGCCAGTCCTGCCGGTCGGCGGCCAGGTCGGCGGTGTCGTCCATGGTGCTCCCTGCAGGTATGCGGTCGGCCACCGTCATTCTGGCCTACCGCGATGAGAAAGCGGTGAGACCGGGAGCCGCACGGAAGACCGGCTTCACCGGTCCTGACCTGCGAAGACGCCTCGGGAACGGCAGGGCCGGCGGCCCCGGTTCAGAGCCGGCTCAGAGGTTGCGGTGCGATCGTGGTGCGCCCCGGCGGTGCTCGCCCGCCGGGCCCGAAGGAGGATCCCCGATGGCCACCGCCGCCCCGCCGAGACCGGCCGCCCGCACCCACCGGGCGGCTCCGCGCCGCCCGGCCGCCGCCCGGCCGGCCGCGGTGCTGGGCCTGATCGCCGCCGGGGCGCTCGGCGTCCTCGCGCTGTGGTGGTCCGACACCCCGGCGGTCGCCGGCGCGGCCGGCTGGCTGACCGGGGCCGGCCGGATCACCGGCCTGCTCGCCGGGTACGCGGCGCCGGTGCTGCTCCTGTTGATGGCCCGGCTGCCGCCGGTGGAGCGCGGGGTCGGCGCCGACCGGCTGGCCCGCTGGCACGCGTTCGGCGGGCGCTGGCTGGTGGCCCTGGTGACGGTGCACGTGCTGTCGGTCGTCTGGGGGTACGCGCTGACGGACGGGCGCGGCCTGTTCGGCGAGGGCATGGAGATCGTCTTCCACTACCCCGAGATGCTCAAGGCCGCGCTGGGCACCCTGCTGATGCTGGGCACCGGCGCGGTCTCCGCCCGGGCCGCCCGGCGCCGCCTCTCGTACGAGGCCTGGTACTACCTGCACCTGGCCACCTACCTCGCGGTGGCGCTCGCCTTCGGCCACCAACTGGCCACCGGCGCCGACCTCGGCGGCGGCCCGGCCCGCGCCGCCTGGTACGCGCTCTACCTCGGCACCGCCGCCCTGCTGGGCTGGTACCGGCTCGCCCGGCCCTGGCTGCTCGACCGCCGGCACCGGCTGCGGGTCGCGGAGGTCCGCCCGGAGGGGCCGGGAGTGGTGTCGCTCTTCCTGACCGGTCGGCGGCTGGACGGACTCCGGGCCGAGCCGGGCCAGTTCTTCCGCCTCCAGTTCCAGGCGCCCGGCCTGCGGTGGGCCGCCAACCCGTACTCGCTGTCCGCACCGCCGCGGCCGGACTTCCTGCGCTTCACCGTCAAGGACCTCGGCGGGCACAGTGCCGCGGTGGCCGCGCTGCGCCCGGGCACCCCGGTGCGCGCGGAGGGCCCGTACGGGGCGTTCACCGGGCGGCTGCAACGGCGGCGGCAGGTGCTGCTGCTCGGGGCGGGGGTGGGGATCACCCCGCTGCGCGCGCTGTTCGAAACACTGCCGGGCGAGCTGACCCTGGTCCAGCGGGCCGGGCGCCCGGAGGACGTGCTGTTCCGGGCCGAGCTGGCGGAGGTCGCGCGGCGGCGGGGCGCCGCGGTGCACGAACTGGTCGGCCCGCGGGCGCGGATCGGCGACCTCGGCCGCGCGCTCGCCCGGCTCGTCCCCGACCTCGCCGAGCACGAGGTCTACCTGTGCGGGCCGGACGCGCTGGCCGAGGAGGCCGTCCGTTCGCTGCGGGCCGCCGGGGTGCGGGCGAGGCGCATCCACCGGGAGTCCTTCGACTTCTGAGCCCGCCGAACCTGCTGCACCCCTGCTGCACCCCTGCTGAAACCTGCTGAAACCTGCTGAAACCGCTGAACCCTCCGGACTCCGAGGAGCCCCGCCCATGCGCCGAGCCGTCGTCACCAGCGCCGCCACCGCGGCCGGAGTCGTCCTGCTGCTGTCCCTCAAACCGCACCAGGCCGCCGGTCCCGCGCCGGTGATCAGCTCCGGCACCGCAGGCTCGTCCGGCGGGACGGGCTCGTCCGGCACCGCGGGCTCGTCCGGCACCGCCGCCGGGGCCTCCGACGCCTCGCCCGCACCGTCGGGCTCGCCCACCGCACCCACCGCACCCGCCGGTGCTGCCGCCGGCGGCACCGGCGGCACCGGCGGCACCCGGAAGGTCACCGGCGACACCGTGAACACCCGCTACGGGCCGGTCCAGGTCGAGGTCACCCTCGCCGGCAGCCGGATCACCGCCGTCGCCGTCGTCAAGTACCCCACCGAGGACCGCCGGGACCGCGAGATCAACGGTTCCGCGCTGCCCCTGCTCAACCAGGAGGCGATAGCAGCGCAGAGCGCCGGCATCGACGTGGTCAGCGGCGCGACCTTCACCAGCGACGGATACGTCCGCTCCCTACAGAGCGCGCTCGACCGCGCCGGGCGGTGAGGCGCGGTGCTCCGGCACGCCGAACCCGTCATGGGCACCGTCTTCTCGATCGTCGTCCGCGATCCCGGCCCGGACGCGCCAGCCGTGCTCCGCCGGATCACCGACCGGCTGCACCGGATCGACGCGGTGTTCTCGCCCTACCGGCCGGACAGCGACATCAGCCGCCTCGACCGGGGCGAACTCGCCCTCGCCGACTGCGATCCGGAGGTCCGCACCGCCCTGGCGGCCTGCCGCGAGGTCGCCGCGCAGACCGACGGCTTCTTCACCGAACGGCCCGGCGGCCGGCTCGACCCGAGCGGCTGGGTCAAGGGCTGGGCGGTCGAGGAGGCGGCCGGGCTGCTGCGCGCCGCCGGGGCCCGGCAGTACTGCGTCAGCGGCGGCGGGGACGTGCAGACCGCCGGCGGGCCGTGGCGGATCGGGGTCGCCCACCCGCTGCGGCCGGGCGCGCTGGCCGCCGTCCTGGGCGGCGGCGACCTCGCGGTGGCCACCTCCGGCACCGCCGAACGCGGCGCGCACATCCTCGACCCGCACACCGGCCGGCCGGCGTTCGGCCTCGCCTCGCTGACCCTGGTCGGCGCCCCCGGCACCGGGATCGCCCGCACCGACGCCTGGGCCACCGCCGCCTTCGCGATGGGCCCCGACCGCGCGCTCGCCTGGGCCGCCCGGCGGCCCGGCGTCGAGGCCCTCGCCGTCCTGCCCGACGGGACCAAGCGCTGGACACCCGGCCTGCCCCGGCACCTCCCGCCCGCCGGCCCCGCCGACTGGCGGCCGGCCGCCCCGGCGGCCGAAGCAGGGCCATTCGCGCGCCAACTGGCTTTCGAACGGCGATAGTTCACTCCATCAGGTGAAGAACTCGATCATGACTCATCCGCCCCGACCCAGGTGGCCGATAGTGGGGAGACCGATCGGACGCAGACCATCCGGTTCCACCGGAGCGCGTGAACCCACGAAAACGCGCGACCCCACGGAAAGAGGTAGCGGCGCATGCTCACCGAGGCCACCCGGCGGATCGACCTCGTCTTCTCCCTGTTCGACGCCAACCGCAACGGCGTCATCGAGGCCGACGACTTCGACCTGATGACGGCCCGCGTGGTCGCGGCCGCCGCCGATTCGGACGCGGCCGCGAAGGCCGCGATCCGCGCCGCCTTCCAGCGCTACTGGACCACCCTGGCCGGCGAGTTGGACACCAACGGCGACGGCGTGATCAGCCGCGAGGAGTTCGGCGGCTTCGTCCTCTCGCCCGAGCGCTTCGGCCCCACCGCCGGCCAGTTCGCCGACGCCCTGGCCGCGCTCGGCGACCCGGACGGCGACGGCCTGATCGAGCGCCCCCTGTTCGTGGCGCTGATGACCGCGATCGGCTTCGAACACGCCAACATCCACGCCCTCTTCGACGCCTTCGGCCCCACCCCCGAGGACCGCATCACGGTGGCCGTCTGGGCCGACGGGATCCGCGACTACTACGCCCCGGACAAGGCAGGCATCCCCGGCGACCGGTTGGTGGGCCGCCCGGCCGCCTGAACCTCCCGAGGGCACGGACCCGTGGACCGGACCCGTGGACCGGACGCGTCAGCGACGGAGCACGGCGGAACCCCGTCCTCGCACTCGCCGTGGGCAGGGGAACGGGCGCGGGGCCCGCGACCGTCTTCGAACGGACCCTGCACCGGATCGCGGGCCTGCACGACACCGCCACCGGCACGAGCACCGGCACGGGCACAGGCACCGACGCCGCGCCGGCGGGCCGGCCGTGAGCGGCGCGACGAACCGGACCGCGCTGGTCGTCGTCGACCTGCGGTGCGGCGCCCGCGTCACCACCCCCACCCACGACCGATCCGCCGTCTGGTCGCGGCTTCCCGAAGTCTCCGAACACCAGGAGGGACCATGGCCACCGCCGCCCGCCCCCGTGCCGGCGTCGACGAGGGCGTCAGACTGACCGCCCTGATGGTCGCCGCCGCCCGCGCGATCGAGACCCACCGCCCCGACGCGCTCGCCCGGGACGCCTACGCCGAGCACTTCGTCCGCGCCGCCCGGCCTTCCGCGCACTGGCCGGTCCACCCCCGGGACGTCCCGGACGGCGAGGCCGACCCGCTCTGGGGGCGGCTCGGCCGCTACTTCGCCCTGCGGACCAGGGCGTTGGACGACCAGCTGCTGTGGTCCGCCCACCTGGGCGTCCGCCAGGTGGTCCTGCTCGGCGCCGCCCTGGACACCCGGGCCTTCCGGCTGGACTGGCCCGCCGGCCTGGCCGTCTTCGAGGTCGACCGGCCCGAGGTCCTCGCGTTCAAGCAGCACGTCCTCGACCAGGTCGACGCCCGGCCGACGGCGCGCCGCGTACCGGTGGCCGCCGACCCGCGCCTCGACTGGGCCGACGCCCTCACCGCGGCCGGCTTCCAGCCCGCCGAACCGACCGCCTGGCTCGCCGAGGGCCTGCTGCTCTACCTGCCCGCCGCCGCCGAACAGCGGCTCGCGGCCGGCGTCGACCAGCTCAGCGCCGCCGGCAGCACCTTGGCGTACGAGGCCAAGCTCGGTCCGGAGTCCGCGGCGGTCCGCGACAATCCCGTCTACACCTCCGCCCGCGAGCGGATCGGCGTCGACCTGCTCGCCCTGTTCGACGCCGATCCCCGACCCGACACCACCGCCGACCTCACCGCGCGCGGCTGGTCCACCACCGTCCACACCCCGTTCGAGTTCACCCGCCACTACGGCCGCGGCCCCCGGCCCGAACCGGACGACGCCCTCGCCGCCAACCGCTGGGTCTTCGCCACCCGGTGACGCCCCCGCTCCCGGCGGACACGCCGGGGACACGCCCTAGACTTCCGCCATGCTCAAAGCCGACCGTACCGCCCGGATCCTCACGCACATCACCGAGGCGGGCAGCGCCGATGTGCACGAGCTGGCCGGCCTCCTCCAGGTGTCACCGGCCACCGTCCGCCGGGACTTGCAGGAACTGCACGACCAGGGCCTGCTGCACCGCACCCGTGGCGGGGCGGTCACCGGTGCCGTCAACCTCGAACTGCCGCTGCGTCACAAGCACGGGACGCGGCAGGCGGAGAAGCGACGGATCGCCCTGGCGGCCGACCGGCTGGTCCCCGACGGCGCCGTGGTGGGCCTGACGGGCGGCACGACGACGAGCGAGCTGGCCCGGGTGCTGGCCGAGCGCGGCGGGATCACCATCGTGACCAACGCGGTCAACATCGCGGCGGACCTCATCGTCCGGCCGGAGGTCCGCCTGGTGGTGGTCGGCGGCCTGGCCCGGACCACGAGTTACGAGCTGGTGGGGCCGGCCGCCGACCGGATGCTCGCCCAGTACCACCTGGACCTCGCGTTCATCGGGGTGGACGGCCTGACGCCGCAGGAGGGCTGCACGACGCACGACGAGATGGAGGCCCAGACCGACCGCGCGTTCCTGCACGCCAGTGCGCGTTCGGTGGTCCTGGCGGACAGCACCAAGATCGGCCGGGTGACCTTCGCCAAGATCTGCCCGCTCGCCGAGGTGCACGACCTCGTCACCGACGACGAGGCCACCGCGGCGCAGGAGAAGGCGATCGCCGCCTGCGGCGTGCGGGTCGCGCGCGTCTGACCTGTTCACGCGGGGTGCCCGGCCGGGGAGAACCGGCCGGGCCTTCTGTTGCGCCGTCAGTTGTCATGCAACGGTCCGATAACGACATCCGGACGACACCTCGACCCCGCCGGTCCGCCTCGTGAATACTGCCCGACGCGACACGCTCTTTCGAATCTGCTCAGAACAAGCGTTCTTCAAGCAATTGGGATCAAGCGGCGTACGAAGGCGGTAACTGCGGTGAACACACGTGTACGCGCCCTCTGGGCGGTCTGCGCCGCCGGCGCACTCGCCCTCACGGCATGCGGCGGCAGCAGTGGCGGCGGGTCCTCCCCGAACGGCGCCGTGACGCTCAAACTCGTCGCCGCCGACTACGGCGAGAAGGAGTCCAACAGCTCGAAGACCTACTGGAACGGCATCGCCACCGCGTTCACCGCGGCCAACCCCGGCATCAAGGTCGACGTCCAGGTGATGAACTGGAACGACATCGACAAGCAGGTCAAGACGATGATCCAGAGCGGCAACGTCCCCGATGTCCTGCAGACCGGGGGCTACGCCGACAAGGTCGCCGACGACCTCCTCTACAAGGCCGAGGACGTGCTGTCCGCCGAGACCCGGGCCGACCTGATCCCGAGCTTCGCCGAGGCCGGCCGGGTCGACGGCGTGCAGTACGGCATCCCGTTCGTCTCCTCCGCCCGCGCCCTCTTCTACAACAAGGCCGTCTTCCAGCAGGCCGGCATCACCCGACCGCCCGCCACCTGGGACGACGTGCGCCAGGACGCCGAACTGATCAAGGCCAAGGTGCCCGGGGTCACCCCGTACGCGCTGCCGCTCGGCCCGGAGGAGGCCCAGGGCGAGAGCATGATCTGGGAGCTCGGCAACGGCGGCGGCCCCACCGCCAAGGACGGCACGTACGCCATCGACAGCCCGGCCAACATCGACACCTTCCGCTGGCTCAAGGCCAACCTCGTCGACCCCGGCCTGACCTACGCCAACCCGGCGACCACCGACCGCAAGACCGCCTTCGCCGACTTCGCCGCGGGCAAGGCCGCCATGGCCGACGGCCACCCGTCGCTGATCCAGATGGCCAAGGACGGCAAGGTCGACTACGGCGTCGCGCCCGTCCCCGGCCGGACGGGCCCGCTCGCGTCCACCCTCGGCGTCGCGGACTGGACGATGGCCTTCAAGAAGAACGGCCACCGCGACCAGATCAGGAAGTTCCTCGACTTCGCGTACGCCAAGGACAACACGCTCACGTTCGACGAGACCTACAACCTGATGCCGGTCACCCAGGACACCCTCCGCGAGATGACCGCCAGCGGCAAGCACAAGGACCTCGAACCGTTCTTCGCCCTCCTGCCGAACGCTGCCTTCTACCCGCTCGGCAACACCAGTTGGGACGCGGTCTCGGCCGAACTCAAGAAGAGCATCGGCACCGCCGTCGCCGGCGACCCGGCCAAGGTGCTCGGCGATCTGCAGAAGAAGGCCCGGGACGCCGTCGCGAACAAGTAGGGCACGCCCGCCCTGGCCCGCGCCCCGTCCGAAAGGCACCGCCGTGTCCCTCGACTCCCCCACCCCCCAAGCCTCCAGGCCCGGCCGGCGCGCACGGGCGGGCTCCGGCCCCGGCCGGCTCGGACCGCTGCCGTGGATCGCCCCGGCCGTCCTGCTGATCCTGGCCGTCGTCCTGTGGCCCGTCTACGAGATGGTCCGCACCTCGTTCCTGCGCATCAGCACCAGCGGATTCGTCCGCGGCACCGCCGGGCTGGACAAGTACCGCAAGCTCCTCGGCGAGGCCGACCTCGGCCGCGTGCTGCTCTCGACGGCGGTCTGGACGGTGGCCGTCGTCGGCCTGACGATGGCGCTCTCGCTCGGCCTGGCCCAGCTGTTCAACCAGCGGTTCCCGGGGCGCAGGTTCGCCCGCTGGGCCCTGATCGCCCCCTGGGCCGCGTCCGTCCTGATGACCGCCATCGGCTTCCGGTGGATGCTCGACCGGACGGCCGGCGTGCTCAACACCGCGCTGACCGACCTCGGCCTGGTCGACGGGCCCCGGGACTGGCTCGGCGACCCCTCGACCGCCTGGCCCTGGATGGTCCTCGTCGCCGTCTTCGTCTCGCTGCCGTTCACCACCTACACCCTGCTCGCCGGCCTCCAGACCGTCCCCGGCGAACTGTACGAGGCGGCCCGGGTGGACGGCGCCTCCCCGTGGCAGGCCTACCGGAGGATCACCCTGCCGCTGCTGCGCCCGGCCTTCCTGGTCGGCCTCGTCATCAATCTGATCAACGTCTTCAACTCCTTCCCCGTCATCTGGGGCATGACCCAGGGCGGCCCGGGCAGCGCCACGGCCACCAGCACGGTGTTCATGTACCAGCTGAAGAACACCGACATCGGCGAGTCCGCGGCCATGTCGGTGGTCAACTTCGCCCTGGTGGTGCTGATGGTGCTGGTCTTCCTCAAGGTCGGCCGCTGGAACGGGGAGGAGCGGTGACGGCCCGCCCGCCCACACGCCGGATCCGGGCGCAGACCCGGCCGCGGATCCGGCCGCGCACCCTGGTCATGGCGGCGGCGGCCTGGCTGCTGGCGGCGGTCTTCCTGCTCCCGTACCTGGAGATGGCCGTCACCGCGCTGCGCCCCGCCGACGAACTGCGCGACGCGGGCTACCTGCCGCACCACCCCGCCTGGTCCAACTTCGTCGACGTCTGGCGCGAGTCGACGCTCGGCGCCAACCTGAAGGTCACCCTGCTGGTCGCCGGCGGCTCCACCGTGCTGGCGCTGCTGGTCGCGCTGCCCGCCGCGTACTGCACCGCGCGGTTCAGGTACCGGGGCCGCAGGCTCTTCCTGCTGCTCGTCCTGGTCACCCAGATGTTCCAGCCGACCTCGCTGCTGGTGGGCCTCTACCGCGAGTTCTACCAGCTGGACATGCTCAACTCGGTCTGGACGCTGATCCTCTGCAACGCCGCCTTCAACCTGGCCTTCGCCGTCTGGATCCTCACCGCCTACATCGGCTCCATCCCGGTCGAGTTGGAGGAGGCCGCCCTGCTCGACGGCCTCGGCCGGCTCGGGGCGCTGCGCCGGGTGGTGCTGCCGCTGGCGCTGCCCGGCGTGGTCACCGCGGTGATCTTCACCTTCATCTCCGCCTGGAACGAGTTCGTGATGGGCCTGACCCTGTCGACGGCCCCGGAGAGCCAGCCGCTGACCGTCGGCATCAACGGCTTCATCGGCAACTACACCGTGGAGTGGAACTACCTGTTCGCCGGATCGGTCGTCGCGATCGTGCCGGTCGTGGTGCTGTTCGCCGTCATCGAGCGCCACGTGGTCTCCGGGCTGACCGCCGGATCGGTCAAGTAGCCCGCGCCGTCCGGTGACCCGCGCCGTCCGCCCCCCTTCCGAAGGAGTCGCATGACCTCCACCACGCCCTCCCACACCGCCACCGAGATCGCCTCGCAGCCCGAGTGCTGGCACCGGGCCGCCGAATCCCTGCCCCGGCACGCCCCCGCGCTGCCCCACCGGGGCGAGCGGGTCGCCGTCGTCGGCTGCGGCACGTCCTGGTACATGGCCCAGGCCTACGCGGCGCTGCGCGAGGGCGGCGGCCACGGGGTGACGGACGCGTTCGCCGCCTCCGAGTTCCCGCCCGGGCGCGGCTACGACCGGATCCTGGCCATCTCCCGCTCCGGCACCACCACCGAGGTGCTGGACCTGCTCGGCCGGGCCCGCGCGGCCGGGGTGCCCACCTCCGCGGTCACCGCCGATCCCGCCACGCCGGTGATGGCGGTGGCCGACACCGTGGCGGTGCTGGAGTTCGCCGACGAGCGGTCCGTGGTGCAGACCCGCTTCGCCACCACCGCGCTCGCCCTGCTCCGGGCGCACCTGGAGGCCGAGGGCGCGCTGCCGGACGGGGTCCGCCCGCTGGCCCGGGCGGTCGAGGACGCCGAACGGGCCGTCGCGGCGCCGCTGGCCGCCGAGGTGCGCGGCGCCGAGCAGGTCACCTTCCTCGGCCGCGGCTGGACGTACGGGCTGGCGCTGGAGGCCGGGCTGAAGATGCGTGAGGCCGCGGGCGCCTGGACCGAGGCGTACCCGGCGATGGAGTACCGGCACGGACCGATCAGCATCACCGCGCCGGGCCGGGTGGCCTGGATGTTCGGCCCGCTGCCCGCCGGGCTGACCGAGGAGATCGCCCGGGCCGGCGGCCTGCTGGTCGCCGAATCCGGCGACGCCGCAGCCGACCTGGACCCGCTGGCCGACCTCGTCCGGGCCCAGCGGCTGGCCGTCGCGGTCGCCTGGTCGCGCGGCTGCGACCCGGACCGGCCGCGCCACCTGACCCGGTCCGTGGTCCTGCCCGACCGCCCTGCGTGAGCCCGAGGGCGTCAAGAACGGCACTTCCATTGACATGTACCGGTAATCGCTGTGAATGTTGCTTGTATTCCCCCATGTTCAAGCAGCTTCGCGCAGTCAGTGAACATCTCTTGCTCATCCGACGGGAGAACACACCGTGCGCTTGGTACGACATCGCCTCCGCCGGGCCGCCCTCACCGTGGCCCTCACCAGCATCGCCGCCGTGGCCGGGCCCGCCCTTCCGGCCCGCGCCGCCGCCCCCGGCTCCGCCGTCCTCGACGGCAGCCACCAGAGCACCACCTGGCAGAGCCCCACCTACGCCAAGGGCACGCTCGGCGGCGCCGCCTCCTGCCCGTCCGCCGCGCAGGACCCAGACGGCACGGTCTGCGGCCGCTTCGACCTGACCGTCGATGTCCCCGCCGGCTACTGGGACGACAACCCCGAGGGCGGCGTCCCGCTCTCGATCCAGTGGCAGAACCCCACCGACGACTTCGACCTCTACATCTACGGCGCCGACGGCAAGGAGGTCGCCGAGAGCGCGGGCACCGCCGACCCCGAGGCCACCGTCATCCCGAAGGCCTCGGGCACCTACCACGTCCTGGTCGTCCCGTACGACGTGCACGGCGGCTCCTTCACCGGCCGCGCCTACCTGCCGCAGACCGCCGACGCGGGAGACCTCACCTCCTTCTCCGGCGGCCAGGGCAGCTACGACATCGCCGCGGGCACCCTCAAGGCCAAGGTCGACTTCCTCGCCGACGACCAACTGCGCCTGCGGGCCGCCCCGGACGGCGTGCTCACCGACCCGGCCGGCAGCACCATCATCCGCAAGCAGCCCGAACTCCAGCGCAACACCGGCACGTTCGACGCCGGCGACTACTACGGCATCCGCGCCAAGGACCTGGTGCTGCGGGTCTACAAGCACCCCCTGCGGTTCGGCCTGTACAAGGCCGACGACCGCACCGCCGTCTGGCAGGAGGACGCCCCGCTGCGCTGGTCCACCGGCGGGCTGCGGCAGAGCCTGGTCCGCGGCGCCGACGAGCAGTTCTTCGGCGGCGGCGAGCAGAACGGCAGCTTCTCCCACCGGGACCAGACCGTCCACGTCGCCAACAGCACCAACTGGAACGAGGGCGGCTACAACAACTCGCAGCCGTTCTACGTCTCCACCGCCGGCTACGGCGTCTTCCGCAACACCTTCGCGCCGGGGATCTACGACTTCGGCTCGCCGGTGCGCACCGGGCAGCAGGAACGACGCCTGGACGCCTACTACTTCACCGGCGACGTCAAGTCGGTGATCGGCGCGTACACCTCGCTGGTCGGCAAGCCCTTCATGCCGCCCGTCTACGGCCTGGAACCCGGCGACTCCGACTGCTACCTGCACAACGCCAACCGCGGCGAACGCCACACCACGGATTCGCTCAAGGTCGCCGACGGCTACGTGCAGAACCAGATGCCGCTCGGCTGGATGCTCGTCAACGACGGCTACGGCTGCGGCTACGAGAACCTCGCCCAGACCGGCGAGGGCCTGCGCAAGGACCACGCCCAGCTCGGACTCTGGACCCAGAACGGCCTGCCCGACCAGGCCGCCGAGGTCAAGGCCGGCGTCCGGGTGCGCAAGCTCGACGTCGCCTGGGTCGGCAACGGCTACGACTTCGCGCTGAACGCCTGCGACCAGGCCAAGGCCGGCATCGAGGACGGCAGCGACGCCCGCGGGCTCGTCTGGCTGCCCGTCTCCTGGGCCGGCGCCCAGCGCTGCGGCGTCCTGTGGAGCGGCGACCAGAGCCTGTCCTGGGACTACATCCGCTGGCAGATCCCCACCTACGCCGGCGCCACCATGTCCGGCATCGCCTACAACACCGGCGACGTCGGCTCCATCTACCGCCGCGACCCGAAGATGTACACCCGCGACCTCCAGTGGAAGTCCTTCCTCCCGGCCATCATGACCATGGACGGCTGGGCCAAGGACATGGCCGGCAAGGAGCAGCGCGACCAGCAGCCGTGGCTGGACGGCGAGCCGTACACCTCGATCAACCGCAAGTACCTGCAGCTGAAGGAGCGGCTGCTGCCGTACATGTACACCCTGTCGGCGGAGGCCACCAGGACGGGCATCGGCGCGGTGCGCCCGCTCGCCCTGGAGTACCCGGACGACCCGGCGGCCCTCGGTCCGAACGCCACGTACGAGTTCCTGGCCGGGCCGGACTTCCTCGTCGCGCCGGTCTACTCGGACACCGCGGTGCGCGACGGCATCTACCTGCCCAAGGGCACCTGGACCGACTACTGGACGGGGCGCACCTACCAGGGCCCGACCACGATCAACGGCTACTCCGCGCCGCTCGACACCCTGCCGCTGTTCGTCAAGGGCGGCTCGATCGTGCCGATGTGGCCCAAGGGCACGCTGTCCTGGGAGAACCGGGACCGCGGCGAACTCGACTACGACCTCTACCCGCAGGGCGACTCCTCCTACACCCTCTACGAGGACGACGGCGTCACCCGCGGCTTCACCGCCGGCGCCTCGGCCACCCAGCGGGTGGACGTCCGCGCCCACGGCCCGGTCACCGTCGTCAAGGTCGGTGCCAGCGTGGGGAGTTACACCGGCAAGCCGGCCACCCGGGGGTACCGCTTCGCCGTGCACGGCAAGCCCGCCCCGCGCCTGGTCGTCACCGGCTCCGGCCCGCTGCCCCGGCTGGACTCGGCGGCGGCGCTCGACTCGGCCGCCTCCGGCTGGTTCTACGACGCCGCGACCGGGGTCACGGAGATCAGGACGCCCGCCGTCTCCACCGACCACGGCTTCTCCGTCGAACTGATCCACGGCGCCCGCTGACCGGTCGGACGCCCGCAGGCCCCCTCGCAGCGGTTCGCGAGGGGGCCTGCGGGCGTCCGGGGCCTGCGGGCGTCCGGGGCCCGCCGTGTTCGGGCATTCCCCGGCCGCGACGCCGCCCGGGCCGCCCTCGCAACCCCGGTCCCGCCGGAGTGCTAACCCCGTTCGGTGCCGGCCTCGGCGGTGGTCTTCAGGTCGTGCAGCCACCCGTCGAGGCCCTGGCGCAGGATCGCGGTCGCGGTGGGGACGTCCGCGTCGACCTGGGGACCGGTGTGGGTCTCCTCGGTGCTCACCCGGACGCCGCCCCTGACCTCGGTGAAGTTCCACACGTGGACGCCATCGATGTGCAGCCCCTCGGCGACGGCGGGGCCGGTCCAGCGGATGCAGGACTCCCGCTTGAGCTGCTGGACGGTCGAGGTGATCTCCAGGCTGGTGGCGGTGGTCGCGGGGTTGGGCGGGAGCGGGGTCGTCCACCGGAACGCCGAACCCGGGCGGAGACGGCCGTGGTCGAGGCGCTCCGCGCTCGCGACCGGGCCCTGCCAGGACGGCCAGCGCTCCACGTCGGTCTGCAGCTTCCAGATGGTGTGCAGCGGCGCGTGGATCACGGTCTCGGTGCGGTAGCGGACCAGGGCGTCGGGGTCGACGCCCTGGCCCCGGCAGGTCAGGGACGCACCGGGGTGCGAGGTGGCGGCCCCGGCGGGCGCGGACGCCGTGCCGAGGAGGCTGACGACGAGCGGGACGGCGAACAGGGCGGCGCGGACGCCGGTGCTGCGGATGCCGGACATGGGTTCCCCTTGGTCAGTTGGCGGGCGGGCGTTGCCCGTCGAACCGCGCACGCGGCTGCGGCGGCCCCGCACCCGATAGATGCTTGCGCGTTCGTTAGAAGTTATAACGCGAATCCGCGTGAGAGGTCAACAAGTTTCGTGACACCTTCTCACCAACCCGGGGGCGCGCGGCGGACCCTCCCGACACCTCCCAGGGCACCCAAATTCTCCTTATGGAACGGAATGTGTCGAACCCGGGACCCTCGGTGACCAGCGCCCCCGCCCGCAGTCGGCGCGTCGGCACGCCAGCGCGCCACCGGCTCATAAGTCCCGCTTGGCAAGGGGTCTATGAACCGTCGTTGGACGTGGCGGCGCGGTCGGCTCGATGTTGGCCGCATGAAGTCTCCCGCTGCGTCCGACGCGGCCACCGAGAACCACCGCAGGGCCCCGCGCGAGATCGCCGTGGTGGGCACGGGAGCCGCCGGCACCCTCACGGCGCTGCGCCTGCTCCACCACGCGGCCGCCGGGCGGCCCGCACCGGCCCGGATCTGGCTCATCGGCCCCGGGCCCGCCGGCCCGGGACTGGCGTTCGGCACCGACGCGCCGCACCACCTGCTGAACGTCCCGGCCGGCCGGATGAGCGCCCACCGGGACGACCCCGGCCACTTCGTGCGCTGGCTCGGCGACCGCGGCGGCGAGCACGACTTCGTCCCCCGGCGCCTCTTCGGCCAGTACCTCGCCGAGAGCCTGGCGGCGGCGGGCGAGCGCGGAGGCACCCCCGACCTGGTCCGGGTGCCCGACCGCGTCGTCGCCATCACCCACCGGCCGCAGGAGACCGGCCCGCCGCTGAACCCGCCGCTGCGCCTGTGGCTGAACGGCGGGCGGCCGCTCGACGTCGACGCCGCGGTGCTGGCCCTGGGCAACTTCGCGCCCGGCCAGGCCTGGGCACCGGCGGCACTGCGCGACTCCGGGAGGTTCCTGGCCGACCCCTGGGCACCGGGCGCCCTGGCGGCGGTCCCCGAGGACCGCGACGTCCTGCTCGTCGGCACCGGTCTGACCATGGTCGACATGGCGCTCAGCCTGCACCGGCCCGGGCGCGTCGTCCACGCCCTGTCCCGGCACGGCCTGGTCCCCCGACCGCACGCCACCACCCCGCGCGCCGCCCCGGCCGCCCCGGCCGCCCCGGAGCTCGACGCCCGCTCGGGGCTGCCCGGGCTGCGCCGGGCGGTGCTGCACCAGATCGCCCGCTGCCGTCGTGTCCACGGCGACTGGCGGGCCGGCATCGACAGCCTCCGCCCCGTCACCAGCGCCCTGTGGCAGCAGCTCTCACCCGCCGACCAGGCCCAACTGCTGGCCCAGGACCTCCGGCGCTGGGAGACCCACCGCCACCGGATCCCGCCGGTCAGCGCCGAGGCCCTGCGCACCGCCGTCGACGCGGGCCTGGTCAGCATCGGCCGGGGCACCGTGGCCGATGCCAAGACCACCGCGGACGGCCCCGGCGAGGTCGTCGAAGTCCGACTGGACGACGGCCGTGGGCTGCGGGTCGGGGCGGTGCTGAACTGCACCGGCTCCGAGGCCGAACTCACCCGGATCGACGACCCGCTGATCACCGACCTGCTCACCACCGGCCTCGGCTCCCCCGCCCCCGGGGGGGGGGGGGGGGGCCCCCCCCCCCCCCGCCCGGGGCGCCCCCCCCGCCGCCCGGGGCCCGCCCCCCCGGGGGCGGCGGGGGCGGGGGGGGCCGGGCCCCCGCGGGGGGCCCCCCCCCCCCCCCCCCCCCCCCCCCCCCCCCCACCCCCCCCCCCCCCCCCCCCGCCGCCCCCCCCCCCCCCCCGGGGGGGGGGCCCCCCCCCCCCCCCCCCCCCGCCCGGCTGCTCCCCACCGGCGGCCGGGCGCCGGCCCCGCTGTGGACGCTGGGATCGCTGCGGCGCGGCAACCTGCTGGAGACGACCGCCATCCCGGAGATCCGCTGCCAGGCCGACGACCTCGCCCTGCTGCTGGGCCGCACCGCGGTGGGGGCGCCGCACGCGCCGGCACCGGCCCGCTGAGCGGGCGGGCCGGACCGGTCCTGTCCGGACCGGTCATACCCGTCCGGGCCTGGTCAGGCCGGGCCGGTCGTGGTCAGGCCGGGCCGGTCGTGGAGATCGCCACCAGCAGCGCCACCGAGCCGTCGTCCCCGACGACATCGCGCAGGTGCCGGAAGCCCAACCGTCTACACAGCGCCAGGCTCGGGGAGTTCTCCGCACCCACCATGCCGTAGACCTCCTTGAGCCCCAACTCGTCGGCGGCGTACCGGATCAG
The DNA here is from genome assembly GCF_044745805.1 of Kitasatospora sp. NPDC086801. Taxonomy (NCBI): domain Bacteria; kingdom Bacillati; phylum Actinomycetota; class Actinomycetes; order Kitasatosporales; family Streptomycetaceae; genus Kitasatospora; species Kitasatospora sp. NPDC086801. The sequence continues at coordinate 43,344 of NZ_JBIVAX010000006.1, read as the reverse complement.
GCCGTGGATCACCTCGGTGCCCAGGCCCCGGCCCCAGAACTCCGGGGCGAGGGCGGTGACCAGTTCGTGGCCGTCGACGTTCCCGGTTCTCTTCACCTCCGCGTGGCCCGCGTACGTCCCGTCCAGCCACAGGCCCCACACGTCGAAGAGCTGCCGGGGGTACACGTCGGTCAGGATCGCGCGGAACAGCGCGCGGATCTGCGGCTCGGGCACCAGGTCCTGGCCCATCCAGCCGCACACGTCAGCGTTCCGGAGGAGCGAGACGAAGCCGTCCTCGTCCTCGGCCCGGTAGGGGATGAACTCCAGGTGCGCGGTGCGCAGCGAAGGGGTCACGGTGAGCTCCTCGGGGGGGGTGGGCGTGGGACGGACGTGCCGTGGTCGGACGGGGCCGGTCGCTGGACGCGCGACCGGCGGCCCCGTCCTACGGCCGGTCAGGATCCGGCGTTCTCCATGCGCTCGCGCAGGCTCCGCGGCCGCATGTCGGTCCACACCTCGTCGACGTAGGCGGTGCACTCCGCCTCGGTGCCCTCCTGGCCGACGGGCTGCCAGCCGGCGGGCACGTCGATGTCGACCGGCCAGAGGGAGTACTGCTCCTCGTCGTTGCGCAGCACCTGGTAGCGGGTGTTCTCGTCCATGACGTGCTCCTTCGTCGTTGTCGGGTTTCCAGCGGTGGGTTCCAGCGGTGGTCTCACAGCGGTGGGTGGTCGTCCGTCACCGTCCTCCCCGGGCGTGCCGGGCGATGTGCCGCAACGCCGCGGCGAACTCCTCGGCCGCCCGGCGCACGGTCGCCGTGCCGTGGAGGGCGGGGCGGTGGTGCCAGGTGAAGGCGAGCCGCCCGTGCTGCGCCGCGCCCACCACCTCCACCGGGTGCGAGCCGCCGTCGCGGGGGTCGTGGTCCTGCCCGAAGGAGCCGTGCTCGGCGCGGACCAGGCCGTCGCCGGCGGTCTCGGGCCGCGCGTCCCACTGGCCGAGGTAGTTGAAGACCACCTGGCCGTGCGCGCCGGCGGCGAGGCGCTCGCGGACCTCGGGCGGGCCGAAGGTGCGCAGGGCGCCGAAGCCCAGCCCGTTCCCCGGCACGGCGCGCAGTTGGCGGCGGACCGACTTCACCAGGGCCCGCCAGTCGCGGTCCGGGCCGAGGTCCTCGGGGTCGGGGACGTGGAAGGTCACCGGGTGCATGGTGGTGAACCAGCCGACCGTGCGGGACAGGTCCACGCCCTCCACGACGTCCTCCCGGCCGTGCCCCTCCAGGTCCAGGCGGATCCGCTGGCGGCCGGTCCAGCGGGCCAGCGCCAGGGCGAGGGCGGCCAGCAGCACGTCGTTGACGCGGGTGCGGTAGGCCGCCGGGGCTGCGCGCAGCAGCGCCTCGGTGTCCGCCTCGTCCAGTTCGACGGTGACCGTCGCGGTCTCGACGGCACCGGTCTCGACGACAGCGGGCTCAACGGCAGCGGGCTCGACGGCACCGGACTCGGCGGCACTCGGCTCGGCGGGTCGGCCGGGCAGGGCCTCGGCGGCGCCCACCGCCTCGTCCCAGTAGGGCAGTTCGTGGTCCAGGCCGCCGTCGGCGACATGGGCCGCGAGCCGGTGCGCCCAGTCCCGGTAGGAGGTGCCGCGCTCCCCCAGCGTGATCGCCGTGCCCAGGACGGCCTGCCGGTAGGCGCTCTCCAGGTCGTCGCGCAGCAGGCGCCAGGAGACGGCGTCGACGACCAGGTGGTGGGCGACCAGCAGCAGGAGCGCCGGGCGGTCCGGGGCGCCGGTGAACAGGGCCGCCCGCAGCAGCGGGCCCCGGGCCAGGTCGAAGCCGGCGTGCAGTTCGTCGGCCGCCTTGGCCATGGCCGCGTCGGCGGCCTCGGCGCTCTGCCCGGTCAGGTCGTACCGGACGAGGACGTCCTCGGCGGCGGCCGGCGGCGGGTTGAACTGGTGCCAGCCCGTCCCGTCGTGGGTGAAGCGCATGCGCAGGGCGTCGTGGTGTTCGAGCAGGGCGTCCAGCGCGGCCCGCAGTGCCCGCGGGTCCGGGTCGGTGCCGAGTTCGAGCAGGGTCGATTGGTTGAAGTGGTGGTGGGCGGCGCGCGGGGTGGTCAGGAACCACTCCTGGATGGGGGTGAGCGGCACGTCCCCGGTCACCGGACCGTCGTCCTCGCGGTCGGGGGCGGTACGCACGACGGTGGCCAGTTCGGCCACCGTCTGGTGGGTGAAGAGCTCCCGGGTGGCCAGGTACAGGCCGTCCCGGCGCAGCCTCGACACCACCTGCATGCTGAGGATGGAGTCGCCGCCGAGCAGGAAGAAGTTGTCGTCGGCGCCGACCTCCTCGATGCCCAGGACGTCGGCCCAGATCCGGGCGATCCGGCGTTCGGTGTCGGTGCCCGGCTCCCGGCGCGGACCGGCCGCGGCCTGCGCGGGCCCGGGTTCGGGCAGGGCCCGCCGGTCGGTCTTGCCGTTCGGGGTGAGCGGCAGCCGTTCCAGCGGCACGAACACCGACGGGACGAGGTGCGGCGGCAGCAGCCCGGCCAGGTGGGCGCGCAGTTCCACGGCGGGTACGCCCCCGGCGGCCTCGTCCCCGCCCCTGCCAGTCCCGCCCGCGCCGTCCGCACCGTCCGCGCCAGGCCCGCCCGTGCCGGCCCCGTCCGCCGGAACGACGTAGGCGACCAGCCGCCCGGCCCCGGAGCCCGTACCGTTCCCGGGGGAGTCGGCGCGCACGGTGACGACGGCGTCGCGCACCAGGGGGCTGCGGCGCAGCGCGCTCTCGATCTCTCCCGGTTCGATCCGGAAGCCGCGCAGCTTGATCTGGTCGTCGACGCGTCCGGCGAAGCGCAGTTCGCCGTCGGTGCCCCGGTGGGCGAGGTCGCCGGTGCGGTACATGCGCTCGCCCGGCGCGCCGAACGGGTCGGCGAGGAACCGCCCGGCCGTCAGCCCCGGGCGGCCGAGGTAGCCGCGGGCGAGGCCGGGGCCGGCCAGCCAGAGCTCTCCGGTCACGCCGGGCGGCACCGGCCGCAGGGCGGCGTCCAGGACGTAGCCGCGGGTGGCGCCGCTGGGGCGGCCGATCGCGGGTGCGCCGGTGCCCGGCGACAGCGGGCCGGTCCAGGTGGCGACCACGGTGGCCTCGGTGGGGCCGTAGGAGTTGATCATCCGGCGGCCGGGGGCCCAGGTGTCGACCAGATCGGCCGGGCAGGCCTCCGCGCCGACGACCAGGGTGCGCAGGGCGGGCAGTGCCGCGGCCGTCTCCGGGTCCACCGTGGCCAGGGCCGCCGGGGGGATCAGGGCATGGCTGATGTGCCGTCCGGCCAGGACTTCGGCCAGCCGCTCGCCGACGAGCGGCCCCTCCTCCCCGGTGACCAGGGCGGCCCCGCTGAGCAGCGAGACGCACAGCTCCAGGACGGAGGCGTCGAAGCTGGGCGAGGCGAACTGGAGCACCCGGTCCCCGGGGCCCGCGGTGTACTGCTCGGCGGCGGCCGCCGCGAAGGCGGCGAGTCCGGCGTGGGTCACCAGGACGCCCTTGGGCGTGCCGGTCGATCCGGAGGTGTAGATGACGTAGGCCGGGTGTCCGGGGGTGAGCGGGGTGACGCGGTCGGCGTCGGTGGGCGCGGTGTCGCGGTCGGTGGCGCGGTCGGCGTCGGTGGGCGGGGTCTGCGGCCCGTCGGCGGACCACACCTCGGCCGGGTCGTCGAGCACCAGGTGGGCGCCCGCGTCGCGCACCATGAACTCCCGCCTCGGCGCCGGATAGTCAGGGTCCACCGGGAGGAAGGCGCCGCCGGCCTTGGCGACGGCGAGCTGGGCCACCACCGCCGCCGCCGAGCGGGGCAGGGCGAGGGCGACCAGCCGCTCCGGCCCCACGCCGCGCCGGATGAGCCGGTGGGCCAGCCGGTTGGCCGCCCGGTCCACCTCGGCGTACGTCAGCTCGCGGCCGCCGTCGAGCAGCGCCACCGCGTCGGGGGTGCGGGCGGCCTGCCGCTCGAAGAGTTCGGCCAGGGTCGCCTCGGGGACGGGGCGGAAGGTTCCGCGCGCCCGGTCCAGTTCGACGGCCAGCTGGTCGCCACCGGCGAGCGGCAGCGCACCGATGGCGCGATCTGGGTCCTCGGCGACGGCGGTGAGCAGGGTGGCGAGCTGCCCGGCCATCCGCTCGGCCGTGGCCGGGTCGAACAGGTCGGTGTTGTAGGTGATCAGGCCGTGCAGCGCGCCGGAGTCGGCCTCCGCGAACTCCAGCGCGAGGTCGAAGGCCGCCTGCGTGCTGTCGGTCTCGACGTCGGTCACGTGCAGGCCCGGGAGGTCGAGGTCGGCGGCCGGGGTGTTCTGGAGGACGACCAGGGCCTGGAAGAGCGGGCTGCGGCTGGTGTCGCGCACCGGCTGCACCTCGTCGACCACGCGCTCGAACGGCACGTCCTGGTGGGCGAAGGCGTCCCGGACGGTCTGCCGGACCGCGCCGAGGAAGTCGCCGAAGGGCTGCGCGGGTTCCACCCGCGAGCGCAGCACCAGGGTGTTGACGAAGAAGCCGACGAGGCTCTGGGTCTCCGCCTGCTCGCGGCCTGAGGTGACGGTGCCGACGGCGATGTCCTGGTCGCCGCCGAGCCGGGCGAGGTAGGCCTGCGCGGCGGCGACCAGGGTGGTGAACAGGGTGGCGCCGCGCTCCCGGCCGACCCGGGCCAGTCGGCGGGCCGTGTCGGCGGGCAGCTCCAGGCGGGCGGTGGCCCCGTGGGTGGTGCGCACGGCGGGCCGAGGCCGGTCGGTGGGCAGGCGCAGCGTCGAGACATCGGCCAACTGCTCCTTCCAGTAGGCGAGTTGGTCGACCCCGACGGCGCCGACCGTGCGCTGCCAGTGCGCGTAGTCGGCGTACTGCACCGGCAGCGGCGCCAACCGGCTCTCCCCGGAACCGAGTTCGGCGCGGTAGAGGTGGGCCAGATCGGTGAGCAGGACGGCGGTCGACCAGCCGTCGGTGACGATGTGGTGCAGGGTCAGGGCCAGCACGTGGTCGCCCTCGGCCAGCCGCACCAGGGCGGTGCGCAGCAGCGGTCCGCGGCGCAGGTCGAAGGGGCGGGCCCGTTCGGCGGCGAGCAGGCGGCGCAGGGCCGCCGCTCGCGGCTCCTCCGGCAGGCCGGACAGGTCGTGCAGCGGCAGCGGCACGTCCTGCGGCGGGTGGACGAGCTGGACGCCGTGGCCGTCGACGCTGTCGAAGGTGGTGCGCAGCGACTCGTGCCGGGCCGCCAGGGCGCGCAGGGCCGCGCCGAGGGCGTCGGCGTCCAGGGCGCCGCGCAGGCGCAGCGCGAGCGCGGTGACGTACTCGGCGCCGCCGGGCGCGAACTCCTCCAGGAACCACAGGCGTTGCTGGGCGTAGGACATCGGTGCCGCGCCGTCGCGGGCGACCGGGAGGACGGGCGGGCGCCCCGGGCCGCCCCGGTGGCCCTGCTCCTCGGTGAGCAGGCGGGCCAGGCCGGCCGGCGTGGGGTGGTCGAACACGGCGCGGGGGGTGAGGTCGGCGCCGAAGGCCTCGGCCAGGCGGGCGGCGAGCCGGATGCTGAGGATGGAGTCGCCGCCCAGCTCGAAGAAGCCGTCCTCCACTCCGGGCGGCCGGATGCCCAGGACGTCCCCGAAGACCTCGGCGGTGCGGCGTTCGGCCTCGGTGCGCGGCTCGACCCGCTCGCGGCGTCCGCTCCCGTGCTCCTCGTCCGGCGCCGGGAGGGCCGCCCGGTCGACCTTGCCGTTGCGGCTGAGCGGGAGGGCGGCGAGCGGGACGAAGGCGGCGGGGACGAGGTAGTCGGGCAGCGCGCGGGCGGCGAAGGCCCGCAGCTCCTCGGGTTCGGCGCCCGCCGGGCCGACCACGTAGGCCACCAGGCGCCGGGCGCCGGGCCGGTCCTCGCGGGTGACCACGGCGACGTCGGTGAGCCGCGGGTGGCGGGCGAGTGCGGCCTCCACCTCCCCGGGCTCGACCCGGAAGCCGCGGATCTTCACCTGGTCGTCCGCGCGGCCCAGGAACTCGACGGTGCCGTCCGGGCGCCGCCTGGCCAGGTCGCCGGTGCGGTACATCCGGGCGCCGGGCGGGCCGGAGGGGTCGGCGAGGAAGCGGGCCGCGGTCTCGCCGGGCCGGCCCAGGTAGCCGCGGGCCACGCCCTCGCCGGCCACGTACAGTTCGCCCGCGCAGCCCGGCGGGACGGGCCGCAGGCGCCGGTCGAGGACGTGGACGCGGCGGTCGTCCAGGGGGTGGCCGATCGGCAGGGTGTCGGGCACCGCCGCCGCCTCCGCGACGGCGAAGGCGGTGGCGAAGGTCGTGGTCTCGGTGGGCCCGTAGCCGTCCACCACGGTCAGCCCGGGGCAGGCCGCCAGGACGCGGCGCACCGCGGCGGCGGGCACCACGTCCCCGCCGGTCCACAGCGTGCGCAGGCCCGCGAAGCAGTCCGGCGCGTCCTGGGCGAGCAGCCGGAAGAGCCCGGCGGTGAGCCACAGCGCCGTCGGCCCGTCCGGTCCGGCGAGCCGCCGCAGCAGGGCGGCGTCCACCGGCCCGTCGGGGGCGACGAGCACGCAGCCGCCGCCCAGCAGCGGCGCCCAGACCTCGAAGGTGGCGGCGTCGAAGGCGACCGGCGAGTGCAGCAGCACCCGTGCGCAGCGGCCGTCGGCGAAGCGGCTGTCGGTGGCGAGCGAGGCCACGTCGCGGTGCCGTACCGCCACCGCCTTGGGCACCCCGGTGGAGCCCGAGGTGAACATCACGTACGCCAGCCGGTCGGGGTCGGCGGGCGGCAGCGCCGCCGCCACCGGCCCGGCCGCGCCGGTGCGCGCGGCGGCGACCTGCTCGGCGGTGAGCCGCAGGGCGGCGCCGACCTGGTCGAGCAGGGCGCGGCGGCGCTCCTCGGGGGCCCGGAGGTCGACGGGCAGGTAGGCACCGCCCGCCTTGAGGACGGCCAGCTGGGCGGCGACGAGTTCGGCGGAGCGGTCCATCAGCAGCGCCACCCGGTCTTCGGGGGCCAGGCCGTCGGCCAGCAGCCGGGCCGCCAGGCGGTCGGACCAGTCGTCGAGTTGGCGGTAGGTCAGCTCGCGGTCGCCGTCGCGCACGGCGGGCGCGCCGGGGGTGCGCCGGACCTGCTCGGCGAAGACCTGGAGCGGGCTGCGCGGCGCCGACGGGCGGGCGGTGCCGTGCCAGGAGGCCAGCACGGCCCGGTCGGCGGGGGTGAGCCGGTCCAGTTCGGCGAGGTCGCCGTCGAGGCCGTCGGCGAGGGCGGCCAGCAGCAGGACCAGGCGGTCGGCCGCGTCCTGGGCCGTCCGGTGGTCGAAGAGCGCGGGGTCGTAGGCCAGGTCGAAGCCGAGCCGCTCGGCCAGGTGGGCGCGCAGGCACCAGGGGAAGGTGGTGGCGTCGTCGGCGCGCACCTCGACCACCCGCACCCCGGTCCGGTCGGCGGCCGACTCGTCGACGGGATAGTTCTCGAAGACCGCCATGCTGTCGAACAGCGGCTCCCCGGCGGGCAGGTCGCTCAGGGCCTGGACGCGCGGCAGTGCCAGGTGGTCGAAGCGGCGGCCGTCGCTCTGGCGTTCCTGAAGCTCCCGCAGCCAGGGCCGCACGCCGCCGGAGGCCAGCCGGACCCGGGTCGGCACGGTGTTGATGAACAGGCCGATCATCGACTCGACGCCGGGCAGTTCGGCCGGGCGCCCGGACACGGTGGTGCCGAAGACCACGTCGTCGCCGCCGCTGTAGCGGGCCAGCAGCAGCGCCCAGGCGCCCTCCACCACGGTGTTGACGGTCAGTCCGGCAGCGGCGGAGTTCTCGCGCAGCCGCCGGGAGAGCGCCTCGTCCAGTTCGCGGTGGACGGCGGCGCTGGAGCGGGCGCGGTGGGCCCGGGTCGGCGGGCGGTCGTACGGCAGCGGGGTCCGGCCGGTGAACCCGGCCAGCAGGCCGCGCCAGTGGGCCTCGGCCGCCTCCCCGTCCCGGTCGTGCAGCCAGCCCAGGAAGTCCGCGAACGGCCGTCGGACCGGCCGGGGCGCCTGCGGGCCGCCCGTCAGCGCGGCGTACTCCTCGCACACCTCGGTGAGCAGTTGTCCGGTGCTCCAGCCGTCCAGGATCAGATGGTGGGTGGACCACAGCAGCAGGACCTCGTCGCCGGGCAGCGCGGCCAGGGCCAGCCGGGTGAGCGGCGCGGTGGCGAGGTCCATCCCGGCGGCGCGCTCCTCGGCGAGCAGCCGTTCCGTCCGGTCGGCCCGCCGTCCGGGTGCCAGGTCGCGCCAGTCGAGGTGGCGGACGGGCAGTGCGGCGTGCCGGGCGACCACCTGGACGGGGTGCGGCAGGCCCCGCCAGTGAACACTCGAACGCAGTGCCGGGGTGCGGTCGGCGACCTGCTGCCAGGCCTCGGCGAAGGCCCGCGGGTCGGCGACGCCGGCCAGGCGCACCGCGATCCGGTCGACGTAGGCGCCGTCGGTGTCGACGAGCCCGTGGAAGAGCATGCCGGACTGCAACGGGGTCAGCGGCAGCACGTCGTCGGTCTCGCGCCCGTCGCCGACGAGCCGGTCCAGCCGGTCCTGGTCGAGTCCGGCCAGCGGGAAGTCCGAGGGGGTGCGGCCGCCGGCGTCCGGGCGGGCGCAGTGCGCGGCCAGCTCGTGCAGCGCGGCGCACATCTCCTCGGCGAGCCCGCGGACGGTCGCCTCGTCGTAGACGGCGGCGGGGTAGGTCCACGCCAGTTCGAGGCGGCCGTCCTGGACCGCGCCGGTGATGTCCAGCAGGTAGGGCCGGGGCTCGTCGGGGTCGGTGTCGCGCCCGGCCGGGGGCAGCGCACCGCGGACCAGGCCGTCGGCGCCGCCGCGGGTGTCCCACTGGCCGTGGTAGTTGAAGCCGACCTGCGGCGCCACCGCACCCGTGAGCGGGCCGTCCGGCCGCAGGTGGCGCAACGCGCCGTGGCTGAGTCCGCGCAGCGGGACGGCGCGCAGCTGCTCCTTGACCGAGCGCAGGGTGTCGTGCCACCCGGCGTCGGGGTCGACCCGCAGGGCGAGCGGGAACTCGGCGGTGAACCAGCCCACCGTCCGGGCGAGGTCCAGGTCCTCGAAGAGGTCCTCGCGGCCGTGCCCCTCCACCCCGACCAGCACGGTGTCCCGGCCGCACCAGCGGGCCAGGGTGCGGCCCAGGGCGCTGAGCAGGACGTCGTTGACCTGGGTGCGGTAGACCTCGGGGACGCGGCGCAGCAGTGCCCCGGTGGTCCGTTCGTCCAGCGTCACTTCGACGGTGGCGGCGGTGGCGTGGGTGTTGGCAGCGGTGGCGTGGGCGTTGGGGGCGTCGGCGTCAGGGACGGGGCGGCCGGCGGGCAGGTCGGCCGGGGCCGCGCCGGTGCGCGTCCAGTGGCCGAGGTCGCCGTCCAGGGCGCCAGCGCGGGTGTGCCGCTCCAGCCGGGTGGCCCAGCGGCCGTAGGACGTGCCCGTCGGCGGCAGGGCGACGGGTGCTCCGGCGCGGGCCGTGCGGTACGCCGCTTCGAGGTCGGCCAGCAGGATGCGCCAGGAGACGCCGTCCACGGCCAGGTGGTGGACGGTGAGGACGAGTTGGCCCGACTGTCGGGGGCCGGGGTCGAAGAACAGGGCCCGCAGCAACCGGCCCTCGACCGGGTCGAGGGAGCGCTGGGCCTCGTCGGTGGCGCGCTGGACCTGCGCCTCCGCGTCATGGCCGGCGAGGTCCGGGCGGCTGACGTCGTGGTGGGTGAAGACACCGTCCGCCCCCTGCGCGAGCACCTCCTGACGCCAGCCGGCCTCGGTGCGGTGGAAGCGGGTTCGCAGGGCCGCGTGGTGCTCCACCAGGGCCAGCACCGCCCGGCGCAGGGCCGCCGGGTCGGTGCCGGGGGCCAGTTCCAGGCGCTGGGTCATGGTGAAGCGCAGGGCGTCACCGGGGCGGCGGCCGTCGAGGTACCAGTGCTGGATCGGGGTGAGCGGCGCCTCGCTGGGCTCGACCTCGCCACCATCTTGACGCTCAGTCAGATCTCCTGCACACAGCGCGAGTTCGGCGATGTTCTGGTGCCGGAAGACATCCTTGGTGGTGAGGGCGAGCCCGGCGGCGCGGGCGCGGGAGACGATCTGGATGCTGAGGATGGAGTCGCCGCCGAGCGCGAAGAAGTTGTCCCGGGCGCCGACGCGCTCCACGCCCAGCACCTCGGCCCAGATCGCGGCGAGCCGCTCCTCGACGCCGGGCCGCGGCGCGACGTACGGGGTGGTGCGGTCGGGCTGGGCGGGCGGCGCGGGCAGCGCGCGCCGATCGGTCTTGCCGCCGGTGGTCCGGGGTATTCGGGCCAGCGGGACGAACGCGACGGGCACCAGGTGGTCGGGCAGCGTCCGCCGCAGCCAGGCCCGCAGTTCCTCGGCGGTCGGCACGCGGCGGCCGGCGGGCACCGGGTAGCCGACGAGCACCGTACGGCCGGCGTGCTCGCGCGCGGCGACCGCGCAGTCGGCGACGTCCGGGTGGGCGAGCAGGGCGGCCTCCACCTCCCCGGGCTCGATCCGGAACCCGCGGACCTTGACCTGTTCGTCGGCCCGGCCCAGGAACTCCAGGTGCCCGTGCGCGTCCCAGCGGGCCAGGTCGCCGGTGCGGTACATCCGGGCCCCGGGCGGGCCGTAGGGGTCGGCGAGGAAGCGGGCGGCCGTCAGCCCCGGCCGGTTCAGGTAGCCGCGGGCCACCTGGTCCCCCGCCAGGTACAGCTCGCCCGGCATGCCGGGCGGCACCGGCCGCAGCGCGCCGTCGAGCAGGTAGGCGCTCAGGTTGCGGCCGGGGCGGCCGATGACCGGGCGCTCGGGGTGGTCCGCGCACCGGGCGTAGGCGGCGTCGACGGTGCACTCGGTGGGCCCGTACATGTTGTAGGCGGTGACGCCGAGGTCCGCGTGGGCCGCGCAGAGTTCCCGCCAGGTGGCGGCGGGGACGGCCTCGCCGCCGACCAGCAGCAGGCGCGGGTGGTGCGGGCCGGGGGCGAGCAGTCCGGCGGTGGTGAGTTCGCGCAGGAAGGAGGGGGTGACGTTGACCAGGTCCAGGCGGCGTTCGACGACCTGGGCGCAGAACGCCTGCGGGTCCAGCCGGACGTCCTCGTCGATCAGGTGGAGTTCCTGGCCCAGTGCGAGCAGCAGCGGGCCCTCCCAGCTGGTGTCGAAGGAGAACGAGGCGCTGAGCGCGGCCCGCAGCCGCCCGCCGTCGGCGGTGTGCGGCGCGACCAGGCCCTCCTGGTGGTCCCGGCAGAGGTTGACCAGGTGGCGGTGTTCGACGACGACGCCCTTGGGGCGGCCGGTCGAGCCGGAGGTGTGGACGAGGTAGGCGGCGTGCTGCGGCAGCAGGGGGGTGGTCCGCTCGGCGTCGGTCAGGTCGTGGGCGGGCAGCGCGTCCCACGGCACCTCGCGCAGGGCCTGCCCGGTCAGCACCACCCGGGGCCGGGTGTCGTCGAGGAGGAGGGCGGCCCGTTCCTCGGGCAGGTCCGGGTCGACGAAGAGCAGGGCGGCGCCCGCCTTGAGCACCGCGAACAGCGCCACCAGCAGGTCCGAGGTGCGCGGCAGCCGGACGGCGACCACCTGCTCCGGGCCGGCGCCGAGGGCGGCGAGGTGGCGGGCGAGCCGGTTGGCCCGCGCGTTGAGGGCGGCGAAGTCGAGGGTGGCGTCCCGGGCGACCAGGGCGGTGGCGTCCGGGGTACGGGCGGCCTGCGCCTCGAACAGGGCGGGGAAGGTGGTGTCCGGCGCGGGCAGCGGCGTGCCGCGCCCCTGCCGCAGCACCCGGCGCCGTTCGTCGGCCGTCATCAGCGGCAGCGCCCCGACGGCCGTCTCCGGTGCCTCGGCCGCGGCCTCCAGCAGGGTGCCCAGCCAGGCGGCCAGGCGCTCGGCGGTCCGCGCGTCGAACAGCCCGGTGTTGTACTCCAGGTAGCCGGTCAGGCCGCCGTCGCGCTCGACGAAGTCGAAGGAGAGGTCGAAGGTGGCGCCGTGGACCGGCGGGGTGACCGGCTCCACCGCCAGGCCCGGCAGGTTCGGCACCTCGGCGCCGAGGTTGTGCAGGGCCACCATGACCTGGAAGAGCGGCGTGCGGCTGGTGTCGCGCTCCGGCTGGAGGGCGTCCACCAGCCGTTCGAAGGGCACCTCCTGGTGGGCGAGGGCGTCCAGGACGGTGCCGTGGGCGGCGGCCAGCAGCTCGCGGAACGACAGCTCCGGGCGGACGGTGCCGCGCAGCACCAGGGTGTTGACGAACATGCCGACCACGTCGTGGAGTTCGCCGTGCTCACGGCCCGAGGTGACGGTGCCGACCGCGATGTCCTGCTGCCCGGACCAGCGGGCCAGCAGCACCTGGCAGGCCGCCAGGAGGGCGGTGTAGAGGGTACCGCCGGCCTCCCGGCCCCGCTCGCGCAGCCGCGCGGTCAGCCCGGCGGGCAGGGTGAAGGCGGCCAGTGCGCCGCCCCGGGTGCGCACGGCCGGGCGCGGCCGGTCGGTGGGCAGCTCCAGCGGGGGCAGGCCGTCCAGGGCCCGGCGCCAGTGGGCGAGGTCCGCCTCGGCGAGGTCGGTGCGCGCGCGCTGCCAGGCCGCGTAGTCGGTGTACCGCACGGGCAGCGCGGGCAGCCGCGGCGGGCGCCCCTCGCGGGCCGCCGCGTACAGCTCGCCCAGGTCACGGCCCAGGACGCCCATCGACCAGCCGTCGGTGGCGATGTGGTGCACGGCCAGGGCGAGCACGTGCTCGTCCCCGGCCGTCCGGACCAGCCGGGCGCGCAGCAGGGGCCCGCCGGCCAGGTCGAACGGGGTGGCGGCGATCCGCTCCAGCAGCGCGTCCAGGGCCGCCGGGGGCGCCCCGGCGAGGTCTTCGCACGGCAGCTCGACCGGCTGCGGCGGGCGCACCACCTGCCGGGCGCGGCCGTCCCGCTCGGCGAAGGTGGTCCGCAGTGCCTCGTGCCGGGCGACCAGGGCGTCGAGGGCGGTGCCCAGCGCGGCCCGGTCGAGCGCTCCGCGCAGGCGCAGCACGGACAGCGAGGTGTACTCGGTGCTGCCCGGCTCGAACCGGTCGAGGAACCAGATCCGCTGCTGGGCGTACGACAGCGGCGGCTCGGCCGCCGGGTCGGCGGCCGGGATGACCGGGACCGGCGAGCCGTCCGACCCACCGAGGGAGCCGAGGGCGTCGAGGGCACCGAGGGCGTCGGCCAGGTCCGCCAGCACCGGGTGGGTGAACAGCAGCCGGGGCGAGAGGTCCGCGGCCCGGAACGCCGCGCGCAGCCGGGCGGTGACCCGGACGGCGAGGATGGAGTCGCCGCCCAGGGCGAAGAAGTCGTCCTCGACGCCGATCTCCCCGGTGTCCAGGACCTCCGCCCAGGCCGCGGCGACCAGTTGCTCGGCGCGGGTGCGGGGCGCGGTGCGCTCCCGGCCGGCGGCGAAGCCCGCCGGGCCGGGCGCGGGCAGCGCGCGCCGGTCGAGCTTGCCGTTGGGGGTGAGCGGCAGGGCCGCCAGCGGGACGTACGCGGCGGGCACCAGGTAGGCGGGCAGCAGCCGTTCGAGGTGGGCGCGCAGTTCGGCGGCGGCCGGGGGGTGCGCCGCGCCCTCGCCGGGGAGGACGTGGGCCACCAGCCGGCGGGTGCCGGAGGCGTCCTGGTACACGCCCACGGTGGCGAGGCCCACGCCCGGGTGGGTCTGGAGGGCGGCCTCGATCTCGCCGGGTTCGATCCGGTAACCGCGGATCTTCACCTGGTCGTCCGCGCGGCCCAGGTAGCACAGGGTGCCGTCGGCCTGCCGGCGCGCCCGGTCGCCGGTGCGGTACATCCGGGTGCCCGGGGCGCCGAAGGGGTCGGCGAGGAAGCGGGTGGCGGTCAGGCCGGGCCGGTTGAGGTAGCCGCGGGCCAGGCCCTCCCCCGCCACGTACAGCTCGCCCACGGCGCCCGGGGGCACCGGGGCCAGGTCGGCGTCGAGGACGTACAGCCGCAGGTCCGGGATGCCGGTGCCGATCGGCGCGGGGCCGCCGGCGGCGGCGGTCGCGCGGTCCAGCGGGGCGTGGGTGACGTGCACGGTCGTCTCGGTGATGCCGTACATGTTCACCAGGCGCGGCGCGTCCTGCGGGTGGCGGTCGTACCAGTCGGCGAGGCGGGTGGCGTCCAGCGCCTCGCCGCCGAAGACCACCGTGCGCAGCACCAGCCGGCGGGAGAGCTCGGGGTGTTCGGCGTCGGCGCGGGCCAGCGGGTGGAAGGCGGACGGGGTCTGGTTGAGGACGGTGACCCGTTCGTCGGCGAGCAGCCGCAGGAAGTCCTCCGGGGAGCGGGCGGTGTCCTCGGGCACGACGACGAGCCGGCCGCCGTGCAGCAGCGGGCCCCACAGCTCCCAGACCGAGAAGTCGAAGGTGTAGGAGTGGAACAGCGTCCAGACGTCCTGCGCGCCGAAGCCGAGCACGTCCCGGGTCTGCTCGAACAGCCGCACCACGTTGGCGTGCGGCACCACGACGCCCTTGGGGCGGCCGGTAGAGCCGGAGGTGAAGATGGCGTAGGCGGGGCTGTCCGGCAGCGGGCGGTGCCCGGGTGCGAGCGGGGCGGCCGGGCGCCCGGCCAGGTCGGCGCGTAGCTGCGGGTCGGCGAGGGAGAGCACGGGCACCCCACTCTCGGACGGCCCGCCGGGCGCGTGGGTCAGCAGGGCCACCGGGGCGGCGTCGCCCAGCAGTCGGGCGCGGCGTTCGGCGGGCAGGCCCGGGTCGAGCGGCAGGTAGGCCGCGCCCGTCTTGAGGACGGCGAGGACGGCCACGACCAGGTCGGCCGTGCGGGGCAGCGCGAGGGCCACGAACCGCTCGGGCCCGGCGCCGAGTTCGGCCAGCCGGTGGGCGAGCCGGCCGGCCCGCGCGTCCAGGGTGGCGTAGTCGAGGTGCTCGTCGCCGCAGGTGACGGCCTCGGCGTGCGGGGTGCGGGCGGCCTGCGCCTCGAAGAGGTCGACCAGGGTCCGGTCGGGGCGGCCCTGCGCGGTGCCGTTCCACTCGGTCAGCAGCCGCCTCCGCTCCTGCGCGGTCGTCCACTCCAGGGCGCGCAGCGGCCGGTCCAGCCCGGCGGCCAGTTCGGTGAGCAGCAGGCAGAGCCGCTCGGCGAGGGCGCGGACCGTCGCGGCGTCGAACAGCTCCGGGTCGTAGGCGAGGTCGAAGCCGAAGTGCCCGCCCTGGTAGGCGCGCAGGACGAGCGGGTAGTTGGTGGCGTCCCGGGAGGTGACCTCCACCAGGCGCACTCCGCTGCCGGCCGTGCGGGCGTCGTCGAAGGGGTAGTTCTCGAAGGCGACGATGCTGTCGAACAGCGCGCCGCCGGACGGCACGCCGCTGAGGCCGGTGAGTTCGGCGAGGGACACCGCGGCGTGGCGCCGGGCCTCGGCCTGGGCCTCCTGGAGCTCGCGCAGCCAGGCGGCGGCGGTGCGGCCGCCGTCCACCCGGACCCTGGTGGGCAGGGTGTTGATGAACAGGCCGATCATCGACTCGACGCCGGGCAGGTCGTCGGGGCGTCCGGAGACGGTGGTCCCGAACAGCACGTCCGGCTCGCCGCTGTACCGGGACAGCAGCAGGGCCCAGGCGCCCTGCACCACGGTGCCGAGCGTGAGCCCGGCCCGCCGGGCGGTGCGGGCCAGCCGCTCGGAGGCCTCCTCCGACAGGCCGGCGGTGTGCGTGCCCGCCGAGCGGGCCCGGTGGGCCTCGCGCCGGACGCGGTCGGCGGGCAGCGGGGTGGCGGTGCCGAAGCCCGCCAGGACGCCCTGCCAGTACGCACGGGCGGCGGTGGCGTCCTGCCCGGCCAGCCACCGCACGTAGTCGGCGAAGGGCCGGCGCACCGCCGGTTTCGGCACGCTCCCGGTGGTGAGGGCCGCGTACTCCTCGAACACCTCGGTGAGCACCTGGGCCAGGCTCCAGCCGTCCAGGATCAGGTGGTGCGAGGTCCACAGCAACTGCAGGCGGGCTTCGGGCAGTTGGACCAGGGTGAGCCGGGTGAGCGGCGCCGTGCCGAGGTCCAGTCCGCGGGCGAGGTCGTCCGCGCGCAGCCGGGCCAGCCGGTCGGCACGCTCGCCCGGGTCGACCGCCCGCAGGTCCAGGTGGGTGACCGGCAGCCGGGCGCCGCGGTGCACGACCTGGAGGGGCGCGGGGACGCCCTCCCACACCACCGAGGTGCGCAGTGCGGGCGTGCGGTCGGCGACCCGCTGCCAGGCCAGGGCGAAGGCGTGCGGGTCGCCCACGCCCTCCAGCAGCAGGCCGGCCTGGTCCACGTAGACGTCGTCGGGGCCGCCGACCAGGCGGTGGAAGAGCATGCCTTCCTGGAGCGGGGTGAGCGGCAGCAGGTCCTCGACGTCCCGCCCGTCGCCGGCGATCCGGTCCACCCCGGCCTGGTCCAGGCCGGCCAGCGGGTAGTCGGAGGGGGTGCGGCCGCCGGCGCCGGGGCGGGCGCAGTGCTCGACGATGCCGGTGAGCGCCGCGGCCGTGGCCTGCGCCAGCGCGCGGACGGTGGCCGCCTCGTGCGCCTGGTCGCTGTAGTGCCAGGTGAGCTCCAGTTCGCCGTCGGCGACCACGGCGGAGACGTCGAGCAGGTGGTCCAGCGGCTCCTCGGGGGCGAGGTCCCGGCCGGGGGCCTCCCCGGCGGGGGCGAAGTCCCCGGCCGCGGGGGCCGTCCACTGCCCGTGGTAGGTGAAGCAGACCTGCGGCAGCGGGACGTCCCGCAGGGCGCGGGCGGCCGCGGCGGGCGAGCCGAGCCGGGCCAGGGCCTCGTAGCCCAGGCCCCGGCGGGGCACGGCGCGCAACCGCTCCTTGACCTGCTTGAGGGTGGCGGCCCAGTCCGGGGCGCCGGCCGGGCCGGCCGGGGCGAGGGTGACGGGGTACTGGGTGGTGAACCAGCCGACGGTCCGGGAGAGGTCGACCCCGTCGAACAGTTCCTCGCGGCCGTGGCCCTCCAGGGCGACGGTCACCCGCTCGGCGCCCGTCCAGTCCGCGAGGGCCCGGCCCAGCGCGCTGAGCAGCACGTCGTTGACCTGGGTGCGGTAGGCCTCGGGGACTCTCCGCAGCAGGGCCTCGGTGGTGGCGCGGTCGAGCCGGGTGCGCAGGGTGCGCACGGAGCCGGCCGTGGGGGTGCCGGGGTGGTCGACGGGCAGCGGGGCGGCCGGTGCCCGGGTCTCGGCGCTCCAGTAGGGCAGGTCGTCGTCGAGGCCTCCGGCCCGGACCCGTTCGGCGAGGTGGTGGGCCCAGTCGGTGAACGGGGTGTGCTCGGGCTCCAGGTGCGGGGTCCCGCCCGCCGCCGCCTGCCGGTAGGCCTGTTCCAGGTCGGTGAGCAGCACCCGCCAGGAGACGCTGTCCACGGCCAGGTGGTGGGCCGTCAGGAAGAGCTGGGGCCGAGCGTCGCCGCGGGAGCGGAACAGGACGGCGCGCAGCAGGGTGCCGGTGGCTGGGTCCAGGGCGGCGCGGGCGGCTTCGGCGGCCTCGACCCGGGCGGCCTCGGGGGCGGTGCCGGGGGCGGGCGGGTCGAGCCTGGTCAGCAGTCCGGTGCCCGGGTCCGCGACCGGCTCCTGGCGCCAGGTGTCCTCGGCGCGGGTGAACCGGGTGCGCAGCGCCGGGTGGGCGGCCGGTAGCGCCCGCAGCGCCTGTTCGAGGGCCGGCTCGTCGAGGTCGCGCGGCAGGTCGAGCAGCATCGACATGCTGAAGTGCCGCAGCGGGCCGTGGGCGGCGAAGAACCACTCCTGGACCGGGGTGAGCGGGGCCGGTCCGTCCTCGCGGCGCACCCGGGGGGCGGCCTGGGCAGTGGCCGGGCGGGCGGCGGCGACCAGGTCGGCGACGGTCTGGTGGCGGAAGACGTCCTGGGAGCCGATCCACAGGCCGGCGGCGCGGGCGCGGGAGACGGCCTGGATGCTCAGGATGGAGTCGCCGCCGAGTTCGAAGAAGTTGTCGGTGACGCCCACCCGCGCCACGCCCAGCACCTCGGCCCAGATCCCGGCGAGGGTCTCCTCCTCGGGGGTGCGCGGGGCGACGAACTCCCCTTCCCGTCCTTCGCCTTCGAGGTCGGGGGCGGGCAGTGCGCGGCGGTCCAGCTTCCCGCTGGTGGTGAGCGGCAGGGTGTCGAGCGCGGTGAAGGAGGACGGCACCAGGTGGTCGGGCAGCACCCGCCGCAGGGCGGCGCGCAGGTCGGCGGACGGACGGGCCGCGCCGTCGGCGAAGACCAGGTAGGCCGCCAGCCGGGTGTGGCCGCGCGCGTCGGGCACGGCGGCGACGGCGGCCGCGGCGACCTGCGGCAGGTCGAGCAGCGCCGCCTCGATCTCGCCGGGTTCGATCCGGTGGCCGCGCACCTTGACCTGGTCGTCGGCGCGTCCGAGGTACTCCAGGCTCCCGTCGGCCGTCCAGCGGGCCAGGTCGCCCGTCCGGTACATCCGGGCGCCGGGCGGCCCGTACGGGTCGGCGGTGAAGCGGGCGGCGGTCAGCCCCGGGCGGCCGGCGTAGCCGCGGGCGACCTGGGCGCCGGCGAGGTGGAGTTCGCCGCTCACCCCGGGCGGCACCGGCTGGAGCCGGTCGTCGAGGACGTAGGCCCGCAGGTTGGGCAGCGGGCGGCCCACCAGCGGACGGCCCCCGCCCGCGATGCGGCAGGCGAGCGCGTCGACCGTGCACTCGGTGGGGCCGTAGTAGTTGTAGGCGGCGACGTCCGGGTGCCCGGCGAGTTCGCGCCAGAGCCGGGGCCCGACGGCCTCACCGCCGAGCATCAGCACCCGGGGGCGGTGGCGCGGGTCGTCGAGCAGCCCGGCGGGCAGCAGCTGGCGCAGGTAGGAGGGGGTCAGGTCGAGGAAGTCGACGCGGTGCCGCACGACGTACTCGACCAGCGCGGCCGGGTCCATCCGGGTCGTCTCGTCGACCAGGTGCAGCGGGTGGCCGTCGGCCATCAGCAGCACGCCCTCCAGGGAGGTGTCGAAGGAGAACGAGGCCGTCAGCGCCACGCGCAGCGGCCCGCCGCCCGCGTCGGCGACGAAGCCCGCCCGGTGGGCGGCGAGCAGGTTCACCACCGCGCGGTGCGGGACGGCGACGCCCTTGGGGCGGCCGGTGGAGCCGGAGGTGTAGAGCACGTACGCGGTGTTCGAGGGGTGCAGCGGGGCGGTCCGGTCGGCGTCGCCGGGGTCGGTGTCCGGGCCGGTGGCGGGCAGCGCCCGGAGCGCCTGCTCGTCCAGGACCAGGGCCGGGCCGGCGTCGTCGAGCAGGTAGCGGAGGCGTTCGGCCGGCAGGGCCGGGTCCAGGGGCAGGTAGCCGGCTCCGGCCTTCCAGACGGCGAGGATCGCCACGATCATGTCGGCGGTGCGCGGCAGCCGCAGCGCGACCAGCCGTTCGGGGCCGGCGCCGCGGGCGATCAGGTGGTGGGCGAGCCGGTTGGCGCGGGCGTCGAGGGTGGCGTAGTCGAGCCGCTCGGCTCCGGCGACCAGGGCCGGGGCGTCCGGGGTCAGGGCGGCCCTGCGCCGGAACAGTTCGGGGTAGGTGGTGTCCTCGACGGGCAGCGCGGTGGCGTTCCAGTCCGCTGTGACCTGCCGGGTCTCGCGGGCCGAGAGCAGCGGCAGGGTGCCGAGCGGGCGGTCCGGTTCGGCGGCGGCGCCGTCCAGGAGCAGCAGGAGCTGGTCGGCCATCCGGCGTGCGGTGGGCGCGTCGAAGAGGTCGGCGCGGTACTCCAGCAGGCCGGTGAGCGCCTCGCCGTCCGGGACGAACTCGACGCTGAGGTCGAAGGTGGCGGCCTGCCGGGGCACGGCGACCGGGGTGGCCGCCAGCCCCTGCGGGGTGGTGGCCTCGGGCGGGGCGGGGTGCAGCAGGACCAGCACGTCGAACAGCGGGTTGCGGCCCGCCTGGCGGGGCGCGCCGACCGCCTCGACGATCCGTTCGAAGGGCGTGTCGCCGTGTGCGAGCGCGTCGTTGCCGGTCTCGGTGGCGGCCGCGAGCAGGTCGCGGAAGGATCCGGCGGGCTCGACCCGGGTGCGCAGGACGACCGTGTTGACGAAGCAGCCGACGGCCCGCTCCAGCTCGGTGCGGGAGCGCCCGGGCGTCAGGGAGCCGACGGTGATGTCCTGCTGGCCGGACCAGCGGGCCAGCAGCGCCTGGGTGGCGGCCACCAGGGCGGTGTGCAGGGTGCCGTGCCGCTCGGCCGCGAGCGCCCGCAGCCGGGCGGTGAGCGGCGCGGGGACGGTGAAGGCGTGGACGGCGCCGGGGCCGGCCTCCTCGCCGCGCCGCGGGTGGTCCAGCGGCAGCTCCGGCGGCACCGCACCGGCCAGCTTCGCCCTCCAGTGGTCCAGTTGGCCCTCCAGCCGGGCGCCGGAGAGCTGCTCGCGCTGCCACACCGCGAAGTCCGGGTACTGGACCGCCACCGGGGGCAGGTCCGGGGCGGCGCCGCGGGCCAGGGCCTCGTAGCCGGTGCACAGTTCGTCCAGGACGACGCCCATCGACCAGCCGTCGGTGACGATGTGGTGCGCCGTCAGTTGCAGGACGTGCGAGCGGTCCGACTCGCGCACCAGCAGGGCCCGCAGCAGCGGCCCCTGCCGGAGGTCGAAGGGGCGGGAGTACTCCTGGAGCAGGATCGCGTCGAGGGTCTCCCCGTCGGCCGGCTCCCGGACGGGCAGCGGCACCGGCCCGGCCGGCCGCACGGTCTGCACCGGGCGGCCGTCGGCCTCGTCGAAGGTGGTCCGCAGCCCCTCGTGGCGGGCCACGACGGCGGCCAGCGCCCCGGCGAGCGCCGCGCGGTCCAGCGGGCCGGTGAAGCGTACGGCGACCGCGCTGTTGTAGCGGGGGTCGCCGGGGCGCAGCCGGTCCAGGAACCACAGGCGCTGCTGGACGAAGGAGGGCGGCAGCGGTCGGCTGCGGTCGGCTTGCGGGATGGACCGGTCGGCGGCGGCCCGGGCGCCGCCGGACCGCCCGGCCAGCCGCAGGCGCAGCGCTTCGCGCAGGTCGGCGGGCAGGGCCTCGGCGCGGTCTCGCTTCGAAGGCGTCATGGTCGTCGGATCCTCACCGTTCGTCATCGTCGGGGCCGCCGGACGCGGCGTCTTCGAGTTCGCTCAGCACCTGGTCCTCCACCAGTTCCGCCAGGGCGGCCACGGTGCGGGAGACCAGGACGTCGCGGGGGGTGAGCGTGACGCCGAAGGCGTCGTTGGCGCGGGAGGCGATCAGCAGGGCCCGCATGGAGTCGCCGCCCAGTTGGAAGAAGTCGTCCGTCACGCCCACGGCCGTCCGCAGGGTCTCGGCCCAGATCTCGGCCACGGCCTCCTCGGTGGGCGTGCGGGGCGCCAGCCGGCCGGTCCGCTGCTCCTCCTCGGGGTCGGGGGCGGGCAGGGCGGCGCGGTCGGTCTTGCCGCTCGCGGTGAGCGGGAAGCGGTCGAGGACCGCGAAGGCCGAGGGGACGAGGTGGCCGGGCAGGGAGCGGGCGGCCAGGGCGCGCAGTTCGGCGCCGGTCGGCGGTTCGGTGCCGGGGGCCGCGAGCAGGTGCGCGACCAGGCGGGGCAGCCCGGGTTCGTCCTCCCGTACCGTCACCACGGCGTCCAGGACGGCCGGGTGGCGCACCAGGACGGCCTCGACCTCGCCCGCCTCGATGCGGTGGCCGCGCAGCTTGAGCTGGTGGTCGGTGCGGCCCAGGTAGTGCAGTTCGCCCCGGTGGTCGCGGCGCACCAGGTCGCCGGTGCGGTACATCCGGGTGCCGGGCGACCCGTACGGGTCGGCGGTGAAGCGGGCGGCGGTCAGGCCCGGCCGGCCGAGGTAGCCGCGGGCCAGGGCCGGTCCGCTCAGCCACAGTTCGCCGGTGACGCCGTCGGGCACCGGCCGGAGCCGGGCGTCGAGGACGTAGGCACCGGTGCCGGGCAGCGGGCGGCCGATCGGCGGCGCGGCGCCGTCCGGGGCCAGCGGCGCGGACCAGGCGGCGACCACGGTGGCCTCGGTGGGGCCGTAGGAGTTGACCATGCGGTGGTGCGGGGCCCAGCGGGCCACCAGGTCGGCGCCGCACGCGTCGGCGCCGACCACCAGGGTCCTGAGCGCGGGCAGCGTACCGGGGGTGTCGGCGGGCAGGGTGGCGAGGGCGGCCGGCGGCAGCAGGGTGTGGGTGATCCGCTCCGCCCGGAGCACCTCGGCCAGCTGGGCGCCGAGCAGCGGTCCGGGCGCGGGAACCACCAGCCGGGCGCCGTGCGGCAGGGACATGCACAGTTCGAGCACGGAGGCGTCGAAGCTGGGGGTGGCGAAGGCCAGCACCCGGTCCCCCGGCGCGACCCGGTAGTGCTCGGCCTCGGCCGCGGCGAAGGCCGCGAGCCCGCGGTGGGTGAGGACCACGCCCTTCGGGGTGCCGGTGGAGCCGGAGGTGTAGATGACGTAGGCGGGGTCGTCCAGGTCGAGCGGACGGAGCCGGTCGGGGTCGGTGGGGCGGTGGTCGGGGGCGCCGTCCGGCGGAGCGGCCAGCAGCGCCGCGACCTCCTTCGCGTCCAGGGTGAGTGCGGGAGCCGCGTCACGCAGCATGAACTCGACGCGCTCGTCCGGGTAGTTGGGGTCGACCGGCAGGAACGCGGCGCCGGTCTTCGCGACCGCCAGCTGGGCGAGCACCATGTCCGCCGAGCGCGGCAGCAGGAGGGCGACCACCTCGCCGGGGCCGGCGCCGCGCGCGATCAGCCGGTGCGCCAGGCGGTTGGCGTGCGCCTCGGCCTCGGCGAAGGACAGCTCCAGGCCGGGGGCGCTGACCGCCGGGGCGTGCGGCCGGCGGTCCACGGCGGCCTCGACCAGGGCGGGCAGGGCCGCCGGGGGCACCGGGCCGCGCGCCGGGCGCGCCGGCCCGTGCAGCAGCCGCTCGCGTTCGCCGGGCGGCAGCACGTCGAGGTCGTCCAGCCGGGCGGTGCCGTCCGAGCCGGCCAGCGCGGAGAGGGTGTGCAGCAGTTGGGCGGCCAGTTTCCCGGCGGTGGCCCGGTCGATGTACCGGGGGTCGTGGCCGAGTTCGACGGCGAGCCGGTCACCGGGCGAGACGACCACGGTGAGCGGGTAGTTGGTGGCCTCCCTGGCGTCCAGTTCGCGGATCAGCAGGCCGTGGGCGCCGGCCGTGGCGTCGCCGACCGGGTAGTTCTCGAAGACCACCAGGCTGTCGAACAGCGCCGTCCCGGGCGGCAGTCCGCTCAGGCCGTGCATCGCGGCCAGCGGCAGGTGGTCGAACCGGCGGTCCTCGGCCTGCTCCTCCTGGAGCGCGCGCAGCCAGGCGGCACAGGGCTGTGAGCCGTCGACGGTGACGCGGGCGGGCAGGGTGGTGATGAACAGGCCGACGATGGCGTCGGCGCCGGCCAGGTCGGCCGGGCGCCCGGAGACGGTGGTGCCGAAGCACACCCGCGGCTCCCCGCTCCACCGCGACAGCAGCAGCGCCCAGGCGCCCTGCACCAGGGTGTTGGGGGTGAGGCGGTGGCGGCGGGCGAACTCCTGGAGCCTGGCCGTCCCGGCCTCGTCCAGGCGGTGCGAGAGCCACCCGTCGGAGCGGGCCGTGTCGCCCTGGGCGGGCCTGCGGTCGTAGGGCAGCGCGGTGGTGGTGAGGCCCGCCAGGACGCCGCGCCAGTGCTCCTCGGCGGTGCCGGTGTCGCGGGCGGCGAGCCAGCCGACGTAGTCCGCGAAGGGCCGGCGCTCGGGCAGACCCGGCCGTTCGCCGCGGGCGAGCGCGGCGTGGGCGGCCAGCACGTCGGAGAGGACGTGGAAGACGCTCCACCCGTCCAGCAGCACGTGGTGGAAGGTCCACACCACGCGCGCCGCGTCCGGCCCGAGCCGGATCAGGTCGAGCCGCATCAGCGGGGCCCGGTCCAGGGCCAACGGGCGGGCCCGCTGGTCGGCGAGCAGCCGCTCCAGCCGGGCTTCGCGCTCCGCCTGCGACAGTTCGCTCCAGTCGTGTTCGGTGACCGGCAGCGTCACCTCCCGGTGGACCACCTGGAGGGGGACGGGCACGTCGCGCAGGACCACGGCGGTGCGCAGCACGGGGGTGCGGTCGACGACGTGCTGCCAGGCGGCGGCCAGCGGCCGCAGGTCGCGGGCACCGTCCAGCACGAAGGTGATCTGCTCGACGTACAGGCCGTGTTCGGCCTCGTCCAGGCCGTGCAGCACCATGCCGGTCTGGGTGGGGGTGAGCGGCTGGATCTGCGTCACGTCCCGTCCGGTGCCGGCCAGCCGGTCGACGGCGGCCTGGTCCAGGGGAGCCAGCGGGTAGTCGGAGGGGGTGCGGCCGCCCGCGCCGGGTTCGGCGCAGTGGCGGACGATCGCCCGCAGTTCGTCCAGCAGTTCGGCGGCGAGCCGGGCGACGGTCGCACGGTGGTGCACCGCGCGGGAGTACGACCAGGTGAACGCCAGCCGCCCGTCGCTCACCCGGCCGAGCACGTCCAGCAGGTGCGGCCGGTCCGCGGCCCGGTCCATGCCGCCGGTGAGCGGGCCGGCCGGGGCGTGCAGCAGGCCGCCGGGGGTGGGGTTCCAGTCCTGTCGGCCCAGGTAGTTGAAGCCGATCTGCGGCAGGTCGGGCAGCCTCTCCGGCAGGTCGGGCAGCTTGGGGTCGGGCAACTGGGGGTCGGCGGCGGGCCGCAGGTGGCGCAGTGCGCCGTGGCCGAGCCCGCCGCGGGGTACGGCGCGCAGGTTCTCCTTGACGGCCTTCAGGGCGGTGCCGGTGTCCGCGTCCCGGGGCACGTCCAGGGCCACGGGGTACAGCGTGGTGAACCAGCCGACGGTGCGGGCCAGGTCGACCCCGTCGAACAGTTCCTCGCGACCGTGGCCCTCCAGCGCGACCGTCACCCGGTCCCGCCCGGTCCAGCGGGCCAGCACCCGGCCCAGGGCGCAGAGCAGGACGTCGTTGACCCGGGTGCGGTAGACCTCCGGGACGTCCTGGAGCAGCCTGCGGGTGTCCTCGGCGTCCAGGGTGAGGTCCAGCGACTCCTCGGTGGCGGCCGTGTTGGCACCGTCCAGGTCGGTCGGCAGGGCGGTCGCGGCGCCGTGGTCCAGGGCGTGCCAGTGGGCGAGCTCGTCGTCGAAGCCGCCGCGCGCGGTGTGGTCGGCGAGCCGTTCGGCCCAGGCCCGGAAGGAGGTGCTCTTGGGGCCGAGGTCGGGGCGGCCGCCCGCGCGCAGCGCGCGGTGGGCGGTGTCCAGGTCCTCCAGGAGCACGCGCCAGGACACCGCGTCGACCACCAGGTGGTGCGCGGCCAGCAGCAGGACCGGGTGCCGCTCACCGTCGAAGCGGCACAGCGCGGCCCGCAGCAGCGGCCCGGCGGCCAGGTCGAAGCCCGCGGCCAGGCGCTCGGCCAGCTCGCGCAGCGTCGCGTCGCGCTCCGGCGCCGCGACGGCGGGCAGTCGGTGCGTGCGCAGCTCCGGTGCCTCGCCGGGCGCGGTGCCGTGCTGGCGCCACCGGCCGTCGCCGAGCGGCTGGAACCGCAGGCGCAGCGCGTCGTGGTGGTCCAGGACGGCGGCGAGCGCGGCCCGCACCAGGGCCTCGTCGGTGTCGGGGGCGAGGGTGAAGGAGACCGACTGGGTGAACTGGGCGGCGTCCCCGCCGAGGGTGTCCAGCAGCCAGTGCTGGACGGGGGTGAGCGGGGCGTCGCCGACCACGGCGCCCTGTTCGGCGGCGACCGCCGGGCTCGGCGACTCCTCGGCGGCGAGGGCGAGTTCGGCCAGGGTCTGGTGGGCGAACAGGTGCCGGGGGGTGAGTGCGAGGCCGGCCCGGCGGGCCGCCGAGACGATCTGGATGCCCAGGATCGAGTCGCCGCCGAGCGCGAAGTAGTTGTCGTCCGCGCTCACCCCGGGCACGCCGAGCACCTCGCGCCAGATCGCGGCGAGGGTGCGTTCGGTCTCGGTGCGCGGAGGCCGGGCGCCGATTGCGGCCGGGGCGGCCCACACCGGTGCGGGCAGCGCGCGGCGGTCCAGTTTGCCGGTGGCGCCGAGCGGCAGCCGGTCCAGCGGCACCACCAGCGCGGGCACCAGGTGGTCGGGGAGGGTGCGCCCGAGGAAGGCGCGCCACTCGGCGGGGTCGGGCAGCCCGCCGTCGCGGGCCACCGCGTAGCCCACCAGGCGCCGGTGGCCGTCGTGGTCGACGACCCGGGCGGCAGCCGCCGACACCTGCGGGTGGCCGGCCAGGGCGGCCTCCACCTCGCCGAGTTCGATCCGGAAGCCGCGCACCTTGACCTGGTCGTCCGCGCGGCCGAGGTAGCCGAGGTCGCCGTCGGCCGTCCAGCGCACCAGGTCCCCGGTGCGGTACATCCGGTGCCCGGCCGGGCCGAAGGGGTCGGGCAGGAACCGGGCGGCGGTCAGGCCCGGGCGGCGCAGGTAGCCGCGGGCGACGCCGGTGCCGGCCAGGTACAGCTCCCCCGGCGCGCCGACGGGCACCGGGCGCAGCCGGTCGTCCAGGACGTAGGCGCGGGCGCCGCCGACCGGGCGGCCGATCGGCGGGTCGCGGTCGGGGTCGGCGGGGTCGCAGGCGAAGGCGGTGGCGTAGACGGTGGCCTCGGTGGGGCCGTAGACGTTCAGCACCCGGCAACCGGGGACGGCCTCGCGCAGCCGGCGCACGGTGCGGGCGGGCAGTGCCTCGCCCGCCAGGACGACGGTGTCCGCGCCGAGGTGCACGGCGTCCTCCGCGAGGAGCCCGCCCAGGGCGGAGGGCACCGCGCTGAGCAGTCCGGCCCGCCACGGTCCGGCGCGCTCGGCCAGGGCCAGCAGGTCCCGGACGAGTTCCACGCAGCCGCCGGCGAGCAGGGGCGAGAAGATCTCGAACACCGACACGTCGAAGTTGAGCGAGGTGGCGGCCACCACGTGGGCCAGCCCGTGGTCGGCGAACTCGGCGGCGGCCCAGTCGGTCAGGGCCAGGACCGAGGCGTGGGCGACCACGACGCCCTTGGGGCGGCCGGTCGAGCCGGAGGTGTGGATGACGTACGCGGGGTGCTGCGGCAGCAGGGCGCCGAGCCGGTCGCCGTCGCGCACGGCGTCGGCGCGGGCGGCGGCGAGCCGTTCGGCACACCCGGGGTCGTCGAGCACGATCCGGGTGAACGGGCCCGCCGGCAACCGCCCTTCGGTCTCCGCGCAGGTGACCACGGCGTCGGGCCGGACGTCCGCGAAGAGGAACGCGATCCGCTCGGCCGGGTACCCGGGGTCGACCGGCAGGTAGGCGGCGCCGCTCTTGAGCACCGCCAGCAGCGCCACGGCCAGGTCGGCGGTGCGGGGCAGCGCGAGCGCGACGAACCGCTCGGGCCCGGCGCCGGCCGCGATCAGCAGCCGGGCCAGCCGGTTGGCCCGTTCGTCGAGCTCCCGGTAGGTGAGCTGCACGTCGCCGCAGCGGACGGCCGGGGCGTCGGGCGTGCGGGCGGCCTGCCGGGCGAAGGCCTCGGGCACGGTGCACTCCGGCGCCTCGACCACCGCCCCGCCGAAGCGTTCGACGAGTTCGCGCCCCCGCGGCGGGTCGAGCAGCGGCAGGTGCGCCGCCGGCCGGTCGAGGTCGGCCGCCATCGCCGTCAGCAGGGTATGCAGGCCCGCCCCGAGCGCCTCGACGGTCGCGGTGTCGAAGACGGCCGGGTCGTGGTCGAGGTTGACCTCGATGGCGTCGCCGGGGGCCACCACCACGCCGAGCGGGTAGCTGGTCGGCTCCAGGACGTGCTCGGTCTCGACGCCCAGGCCGTGCCGGGTCAGCGCCTGCGCGTCGAACGGGTAGTTCTCGAAGACCACGATGCTGTCGAACAGGGCCGTGCCGCCCGGCAGTTCGCTCCAGCTCTGGAGCTGCGCCAGGGAGACGGCGTCGTACCGGCGGGCCTCCGACTGGGCGTCCTGGAGCTCCCGCAGCCACTCCAGCAGGGAGCGGCCGGCGTCGATCCGCACCCGGGTCGGCAGGGCGTTGATGAACAGCCCCACCATCGAGGTGACGCCCGGGAGTTCGGCGGGCCGGCCGGAGACGATCGTGCCGAAGACCACGTCGTCCCCGCCGCCGTAGCGGGAGAGCAGCAGCGCCCAGGCGCCCTGCAGCACGGTGTTGACGGTCAGCCCCGCCTGCCGGGCGGTGGTCCGCAGCCGCTCCGACACGTCGCTGCCGAGGGTCACCCGCACCGACGCGGAGGAGGAGCCGCGGTGCGCCTCGGCCGGGCGCCGGTCGCGCGGCAGTTCGGTCGGGGCGGGGAACCCGGCCAGGGTGTCGCGCCAGTACCGCTCGACCCGCGCCGGGTCCTGTCCGGCCAGCCAGCGCAGGTAGTCGGCGAAGGGGGCGCGCGCGGCCGGGTTCGGCCGGCGCCCGGCGGCCAGGGCGGCGTACCGCTCGCACACCTCGTCGAAGACCTGGGCCGCGCTCCACCCGTCGAGCAGGACGTGGTGGAAGGTCCACACCACCCGCACCCGGGTCGGCGACAGCCGGACCAGGGACAGCCGCATCAGCGGTGCGGCGGCCAGGTCGAGGCCGGCCGCGCAGTCCTCGGCGAGCAGCCGGGCGGTGTCCCGCTCGATCCGGTCGGCCGGGCGGCCGGTCCAGTCGTGGTGGGTCACCGGGACGGTGGCCCGGTGCTGGACGACCTGGAGCGGCTCGACGGTGTCCTGCCAGGTGAGCCGGGTGCGCAGCACCGCGTTGGCGTCCACGGTCTGCTGCCAGGCCGCGGCCAGGGCGTGCGGGTCGGTGACGCCGGAGAGGACCAGCTGGACCTGGTTGACGTAGGTGTGGCCGTCCGGGTCCAACAGGCTGTGGAAGAGCATGCCCGCCTGCATCGCCGTCAGCGGGTACACGTCCGCGACGGAGCGGCCGTCCCCGGCGATCCGGTCCACCGCCGCCTGGTCCAGCCGGGCCAGCGGGAAGTCTGCGGGGGTGCGGCCGCCCGCGCCGGGCTCGGCGCAGTGGGCGACGAGGTCCTCCAGGGCGCGCAGCATGGCGTCCGCGAGCGCGGTGACGGTCCGTTCGTGGTGCCGTCCGGCGCTGTAGTACCAGCCGATCTCCAGCCGGTCGTCCTCGACCCGGGCGACGACGTCCAGCAGGTGCGGGCGCTCGGTGCCGGGCGCCTCCGCGCCGCCGAGGCCGCCGGGGACGGCGCGGACCAGGGCGGCGCCGTCGGCGGACCAGTCGAAGCGGCCCAGGTAGTTGAAACTGATCCCGGGGGCCGGGGCGTCGGCGAGCTGCTCGTCCCGGGCGAGGTGGCGCAGCGCGCCGTAGCCGAGGCCGCGCTCCGGCACCGCCCGCAGCTGCTCCTTGACGGCCTTCAGCGCGGTGCCCCAGTCCCCGTCCGGGACGTCGAGGGCGACGGGGAAGAGCGAGGTGAACCAGCCGACCGTGCGGGACAGGTCAACGTCCTCGAACAGCTGGTCCTCGCGGCCGTGCCCCTCCAGGCCGATCGCGACGGTGCGCCGTCCGGTCCACTCGGCGAGCACTCGGCCCAGGGCGGTGAGCAGGACGTCGTCGATCCGGGTGCGGTAGACCCCGGGGACCTTGCGCAGCAGGTCCCCGGTGCGCTCACGGTCCAGCCGGACGGTGACGGCGCGCAGGTCGGCGGCGGTGTTGCCGCCGTCGCCGTCCACCGGCAGCGCGGCCGCGCAGTGCCGGGCGGCCGCCGCCCAGTGGGCGCGCCGGTCCGCGAAGCCGCCGGCCGCGGTGTGCTCGCGCAGGCGGCGGGTCCACTCCCGGACGGAGGTGGTGCGGGCGGGCAGGCGCAGCGGCCGGCCCTCCACGGCCTGCCGGTAGGCGGTCTCCAGGTCCTCCAGCAGGATCCGCCAGGAGACGCCGTCGACGACCAGGTGGTGGACGGCCAGCAGCAGCCGGGCGGGCCGGGTGCCGTCGGTGGTGAACAGGCGGGCGGTGAGCAGCGGGCGGGTGTCCAGCCGGAACGCGGCGTGCGCGGCCTCGGTGGCCCGGGCCTCGGCGGCCTCGGCCGCCGCCCGGTCCAGGGCGCCGAGGTCGACGACCTCCAGCAGTTCGGGGGCGGCGGCGTCCGCGGGGGCGCAGTGCTGCTGCCAGGCGCCGTCCTCCCCGGTGGTGAAGCGGGAGCGCAGGGCGTCGTGGTGGGCCCACAGGGCGGTCAGCGCGCGGCGCAGGGCCTGCGGGTCGACCTCGCCGGGAGCCTCCACCACGACGGACTGGTCGAAGGACGCGGCGTGCGGCGGGTGCGGGTCGAGGAACCAGTGCTGGATGGGTGTCAGGCCCACCTCGCCGCTGACCGGTTCGGTCCCGGCGACGGTGACGGCGGTGCCGGCGGCGGCGGCCAGCGCGGCGACGGTGGGGTGCCGGAACAGGTCGCGGGGGGACAGCGCGAGACCGGCGGCGCGGGCGCGGGAGACGACCTGGATGCTCAGGATCGAGTCGCCGCCGAGCAGGAAGAAGTCGTCGTCGACCCCGACCCGCTCCACGCCGAGCAGTTCCGCCCAGATCGCGGTGAGGACGCGTTCGGTGCCGGTGGTCGGGGCGCGGTGGGCGCGGTCGCCCGTCGCCGACCAGTCGGGGGCGGGCAGCCGCCGGCGGTCCACCTTGCCGTTGGCGGTCAGCGGCAGTTCGGAGACCGTGACGAAGGCCGCGGGCAGCATGTAGTCCGGCAGGTCGGCCGCCAGGTGGGCGCGCAGCGCCGTGGCGGAGGGCGGCTCGGCGCCGCCGGCCGGCACCAGGTGGGCGGCCAGCCGCTTGCGCCCCGCGTCCTCGTGGAGCGAGACGACGGCCTCCGCGACGGCCGGGTGGGCGGTGAGCCGCGCCTCGATCTCGGCGGGTTCGATGCGGAAGCCGCGGATCTTGATCTGGTCGTCCGCACGGCCCACGAAGTGCAGTTCGCCGTCCTCGCTCCACCGGGCGGTGTCGCCGGTGCGGTACATCCGGCCGCCGGGCGGCCCGAAGGGGTCGGCGAGGTAGCGGGCGGCGGTCTCGCCGGGCCGGCCCGCGTAGCCGCGGGCGACTCCGGCGCCGGCGATGTACAACTCGCCGGTGATGCCGGGCGGTTGCGGCTGGAGGGCGCCGTCCAGCACGTACACCCGGGTGCCGTCCAGCGGGCGTCCGATCGGCAGGACGGCGGGCAGCCGGTCCCCGGAGCGGAAGGCCCGGCGGGTGGCGAAGGTGGTGGTCTCGGTCGGGCCGTAGCCGTCGACCACGGTGAGGTCCGGGCAGGCCTCCAGGACCCGGCGCACGACCGCGCCGGGCACCGCCTCACCGCCGGTCCACACCTCCCGGGCGCCGCGCAGGCAGCCCGGGTCCTCCTGGGCGAGGAGGCGGAACAGGCCGGCGGTCAGCCACAGGCAGCGCACGCCCTGCTCGGTGACGGCGCGGCGGACGGCGGCGGCGTCCAGGTCGTCCGGCGGGGCCAGCACGGCGGTGCCGCCGCGCAGCAGCGGCACCCACAGCTCGTACGTGGCGGCGTCGAAGGCGTGCGGGGAGTGCACGAGCACCCGGTCGTGGCCGGTGAAGGCGCGGTCCAGGGCGAGCGCGGCGACGTCGCGCCGGCGCACCGCGACGCCCTTGGGGGTGCCGGTGGAGCCGGAGGTGAACATCAGGTACTGGACGTTGTCGGGGTGGAGCGCCGGGGCCGCTGCCGGGGCGGCCGGGCCCGGCCGGTCGGCGGCGTGCGGCCGGTCGGCGGCCTCCGGGCCATCGACGCGCAGCACCCGCCCGTCCGGCCTGTCTGGACCGACCGGCCCGTCGACGCGCAACACCCGCCCGTCCGGCCGCAGTTCGCGGGCCGTCCGGTCCCAGTGCGCGTCGGTGAGCAGCAGGTCCGCGCCGGCCTCGGCCAGCATCCGGTGCAGCCGCTCGCGCGGCGCCCGGCCGTCCAGCGGCACGTAGACCCCGCCGGTCCGGACCAGCGCCAGCTGGGCGACGACCAGGTCGGCGGAGCGCTCCATGAGCACGCCGACCGGGCGCTCGACGCCGACGCCGAGCGCGGCCAGCCGACCGGCCAGGCCGGCGGCGCGGGCGTCGAGGTCGCGGTAGGTGAGGTGCTCGTGGCCCGCCTCCAGGGCGACGGCGTCCGGGGTGCGGCGCACCTGCTCGGCGAACAGGTCCGCGATGTCGCGCTCGGTCCGTTCGACGGCGGTGGCGTTCCAGTCGACGAGGATGCGGCGGCGCTCCCCGGCGGTCAGCAGCGGCACGCGGGCGGGCGGGCGCCCGGCGCCCTCGGGCAGGCCCGCCAGGACGGCCGTGAGCTGCCGGGCCGTCCGCCGGACGGTGTCCTCGTCGAACAGCCGCGGGTCGTAGCACAGCCGCAGGGCCAGCTCCGGCCCCGGGTAGGCCAGCAGGGCGAGCGGGTAGTTGGTGGTCTCGATCCCGTCCAGATCGCGCAGGCGCAGGCCGTGCGCGGCGGCCGCGTCGTCGTCGACCGGGTAGTTCTCGAAGACGACGATGCTGTCGAACAGGGCGGTCTGCTCGGGGAGGACGGTGGCGGCCCGCAGGCGGGTGAGCGGGACGAAGCCGTGGCGCCGGTCCTCGCCCTGCTCCCTTTGCAGCGTGCGGAGCCAGTCGACCAGGGTGCCGTCGGAGGGCACCGCCGTCCGGGTGGGCAGGGTGGTGATGAACAGGCCGGTCATCGTCTCGACCCCGGGCAGCTCGGGCGGCCGCCCCGACGAGGTGGTGCCGAACACCACCTCGCTCCGGTTGGCCTGACGGCCCAGCAGGATCGCCCAGGCCCCCTGGACCAGGGTGTTCAGGGTCAGGCCGGAGCTGCGCGCGAGGTCCTCCAGCGCCCGGGTCGCGGCGGTGGGAAGGGTGAACGGCACGGCCCGGGTGGACTCCGCGCGGTGGCTCTGGCGCGGCTCGCGGTCGTACGGCAGCGGGGTCGGCTCGGCCAGCCCGGCCAGGCGCCCGCGCCAGTGCCGCTCCGCCTCCGCCTGGTCGCGCCCGCGCAGCCAGGCCACGAAGTCGCGGTAGGGCCGGCGCTCCGGCACCGTGCCGTACGGGACTTCCCCCGCCTCCGGCCCGGAGCGGGCCAGCGCGGCGTGCCCGGCGAAGACGTCGGACAGCACCTGGAAGAGGCTCCAGCCGTCCAGGACGAGGTGGTGGAAGGACCACAGCACGCGCACCCGGGTGTCGGAGAGGCGGATGAGCAGCAGGCGCTGGAGCGGGGCCCGGGCCAGGTCGAGGCCGCGGGCCCGGTCGCGGTCCAGGAGCTCGGCCAGCCGGCCCCGGCGCTCGGGCTCGGACAGCTCGCGCCAGTCCAGGTGGGTGACCGGCACGGCCGCCCGCCGCCGCACCACCAGCAGCGGCTCGGGCACCTCCTGCCAGCGGACGTGGGCGCGCAGCACCGGGGTGCGGTCGGTGACCCACTGCCAGGCGGCGGCGAGCCGCCCCGGGTCGGGCACGCCGTCCAGAACGAAGTCCAGCTGCTGGAAGTAGGCGCCGCTGTCCTCCTCGGCGAGGCCGTGGAAGAGCATCCCGGACTGGGTCGGCGTCAGCGGGAGGACGTCCTCCACCGCGCCCGGGTCGTCGCCGGTGATCCGGTCCACGGCCGCCTGGTCGAGCCGGGCCAGCGGGAAGTCGGACGGGGTGCGTCCGGCGGCGCCCGGGCGGGCCGCGTACCGCGCGAGGTCGGCCAGCTCGGCGGCGAAGCGCCGGGCCAGGGCCTCGACGGTGTCGCGCCGGTGCACGGCGCCGGAGTAGAACCAGCTGAACTCCAGTGCGTCGCCGTCGAGTCGGCCGACCACCTCCAGGGCGTGCGGGCGCTCGGTGCGCGGGTCGGCGTCCAGCTCCAGGGGCCGGAAGGTGCCGCGGTAGAGCCCGGCCGCGTCCTCCGGGAAGGCCATCCGGCCGAGGTAGTTGAAGCTGATCCGCGCGGCCGGGGCGTCGGGGGCCGTCCCGGGGCGCCCCAGGTGGCGCAGGGCGTCGAAACCGAGGCCGCGCCGGGGGACGGCGCGCAGCTGCTCCTTGACCCGCTTGAGGACGCCGTCCCAGTCGGCCCCGGCGGGCACGGCCAGCGCGACGGGGTGCCGGGTGGTGAACCAGCCGACCGTACGGCTGAGGTCGAGGTCGGCGAACAGCTCCTCGCGCCCGTGCCCCTCGACGTCCACCACGACGCGTTCCAGCCCGCTCGCCCCGCACAGGGCCCGGCCGAGGGCGCTCAGCAGCACGTCGTTGGCCTGGGTGCGGTAGGTGTCGGGCAGGGTGCGCAGGAGGGCGGCGGTGTCGGCGGGGTTCAGGCGCACGGTGACGGAACGGGCCGAGGCATGGGTGTCGGCCCCCGCGAGGTCGGCCGGGAACGGTTCCGCCGGGGCGTCACCGTCCTGCGCGGGGACGGCCCGCGCCCAGTACTCCGTCTCGTCCTCGAAGCCGCCGGCCGCCGCGTACGCGCCGAGCCGCTGGGCCCACTGCCGCAGCGGCGAGGACTTCGCCGGCAGGGCCGCCGCCCCGTCCCGGCCGTCGCGGCGGGCGCGGTAGGCCGTGTCGAGGTCCTCCACCAGCACCCGCCAGGAGACCCCGTCGACCACCAGGTGGTGGACGGCCAGGTGCAGGACCGGCGGCAGGCCCGTGCCGCGCTCGTGCAGCACGGCGCGCAGCAGCGGGCCGCCGCCCAGGTCGAAGGGGCCGAAGTGCGGGGTGTCGCCGTCCGGGCCGGTGTGCCGGCCCAGCCGGATCCGGGGCGCCCGGTCGTCGATCCGCCAGCGCGCGCCGGCGCCGGTGCGGGGCTCTGTGTCGCCGGGCTCTCCTGTACGGGACTCCGCGTCGCCGGATTCTCCGGTGTCGGATTCTCCGGTGCCGGGCTCGCTGGTGCCGGCGGCGAAGGCCGAGCGGAGCGCGTCGTGGTGGGCGACCACGTCGTTCAGGGCGTCCTCCAGCGCCGCCCGGTCCACGTCGGCGTCCAGCAGGAAGGAGAGCGCCTGGTTGAAGTGGCTGGCGCGCCCGGCGGCCCGGTCGAGCCACCAGCGCTGGATCGGGGTCAGGACGCCCGCCCCGGTGGCGGCCACCGGGGCGGTCGCGACCGGCCGTTCGGCGTCGTCCGCGCACCGGGCCAGCGCGGCGACCGTCTGGTGCCGGTAGAGGTCCCCGGAGGTCACCGCCAGCCCCGCCTGCCGCGAGCGGGCCACCACCTGGATGCCGAGGATGGAGTCGCCGCCGAGGTCGAAGAAGTTGTCGTCCGCGCCGACCCGTTCCAGCCGCAGGACCTCCGCCCAGATGGTGGCGAGCGCGCGTTCGGCGGGGGTGCGGGGGGCGACGTGGCGGACGGCGCGCACGGCCGGCCCCGGGTCGGGCAGCCGGCTCCGGTCGAGCGTGCCGTCGGGGTCGAGCGGCAGCGCGGGCAGCGGCACGACGACCGCGGGGACCAGGTGGTCGGGCAGCGCCAGGCCGAGCGCCCGGCGCACGGCCTCGGGCTCCACCCGGCCGCCCGGGGCGGGGACCACGTAGCCGACCAGGCGCCGGTTGCCGTTGCCGTTGCCGTCGACGACGGTGGCGGCCGCCTCCGCCACGCCCTCGCAGCGCCGCAGCGCCTCCTCCACCTCGCCCAGTTCGATCCGGAAGCCGCGTACCTTGACCTGCCGGTCGATCCGGCCGAGGTACTCCAGGTCACCGTCGGCGTTCCACCGCACCCGGTCTCCGGTGCGGTACATCCGCTCCCCCGGTCCGCCGTACGGGTCGGCGACGAACCGGGCGGCGGTCAGACCGGGGCGGCCCAGGTAGCCGCGCGCCAGGCCGCCACCCCCGAGGTACAACTCGCCTACCACGCCCGGGGGTTGCGGGCGCAACCCGGAGTCGAGGACGTACGCCCGGGTCAGGGCGAGCGGCCTGCCGATCGGCGGCGCCTGCTCCGGCAGCCGTTCACCGGCGAACCAGGCGGTGGCGCACACGGTGGCCTCGGCGGGGCCGTAGACGTTGGCGATCACGCTGCCGGGCAGAGCGCGCCGCAGGTCGCCCACGGCCTGGGCCGAGAGGGCCGCACCGGTCAGCACGACCGTGCCCGCGTCGACCGGGGCGGCGCCCCCGGCGAGCAGCCGGGAGATCACCGAGGGCGCGCCGCCGACCAGGCCGACGCGGCGCGGGGCCGGCTCGTCGGCGAGAGCGGCGAGGTCGGCGAGGTCGGCGACCAGCTCGACGCTCCCGCCCGCCAGCAGCGGGCAGAGCAGCTCGAAGACCGACATGTCGACGTTGAGCGAGGTGGCGGCGACCACGTGGTCCAGCCCGCCGGGCCCGAACCGCTCGGCCGCCCAGCGGGCGAGGGCGACGACGCTGCGGTGGGTGACCACGACGCCCTCGGGGCGGCCGGTCGAACCCGAGGTGTAGCTGACGTAGGCGGGGTGCTCCGGCAGCAGCGGCCGGAGCCGGTCGGCGTCCGTGAGGTCGGCGTCCTCGGCGTCCTCGGCATCCTCTGCATCCGTCGGCTCAGCGTCGATCGAATCGGGGGCCGTCGGGTCGGCGTCGATCGGGTCGGGAGCGAGGGCGGCGCCGTCCTCCAGTAGCAGGACGGGCCACCCCTCGGGCAGGGCGGCCGCAGTCTCCCGGGTGGCGAGGACCAGCACGGGCCGGGCATCCGCCAGCACCAAGCGGACGCGCTCGGCCGGGTCGCCCGGGTCCACCGGCAGGTACGCGGCCCCCGACTTGAGCACCGCCCACAGCGCCGACGGCAGGTCGGCGGAGCGCGGCAGGCACAGCGCGACCAGCCGCTCGGGGCCCGCGCCCCGGGCGACCAGCAGCCGGGCGAGGCGGTTGGCCCGCCGGTTGACCTCCGCGTAGTCGTAGTCCCGCCGAGCCGGGCCGCGGACGACGGCGGTCCGCCCGGGCGCGCGGGCCGCCTGCGCCTCGAACAGCCCGGGCAGCACGGTGTCCGGGAGGTCGTGCCCACCGTGCGCGGGCGGGTTCCAGGAGTCGAGCAGCGTGCGCTGCTCCTCCTCGGAGAGCATCGGCAGTTCGGCGAGGGTGCGCTGCGGGCCGTCCGCCATCCCCGCCAGCAGGCGGTGCAGGTGGCGCGCCATCCGGGCCACGGTCCGGGCGTCGAACAGGTCCGTGTTGTACTCCACCGTCAGCGCGCAGCCGCCGGTGTCCTCCGGGGTGAACTCCAGCACCAGGTCGAACCGGGCGGCCGGGCGGGGCAGCGGATGGTCCTCGAAGCGCAGGCCCCCGGCGGGCGGCGGGGCGGTGGGGGTCTGCTGGACGACCATGACCTGGACCAGCGGGGTCCGGCTCGGGTCCCGGGGCGGGGCCAGTTCCTCGACCACCCGGTCGAAGGGCACCGCGGCGTGGGCGAAGGCGTCCAGCAGGGTGGTGCGCACGCTCTCCACGAACCGGTCGACGGTGGCCCGCTCGTCCACGTCGCCGCGCAGCACCACGGTGTTGACGAAGAAGCCGGTCACCTCCTCCAGCTCCCGCCGGTCGCGCCCGGTGGTGACGGTGCCGAACGCCACGTCCCGCTGGCCGGAGTAGCGCGAGAACAGCAGCGCGGACGCCCCCGCGAACAGGGTGAACGGCGTCGTACCGCGGCCCGCGGCGAGGTGCCGCAGCCGGGCCACCAGCTCCGCCGGGAGGCGGTGGCGGTGCGCCGCGCCGTTCGTCGTGCGCTGGGCCGGCCGGGGCCGGTCGGTGGGCAGTTGCAGGGGTTGCAGCTCCGCCAGGCTCCGCTTCCAGTAGGCGAGGTCCGGCGCGTCCGCGCCGCCCCCGTCGGTCCGCCGGCGCTGCTCCCAGAGCGCGAAGTCGGGGTACTGGAGGGCGGGGGCGGCCAGCGCGTCCGGCTCGCCGGAGACCTCCGCCCGGTAGAGCGCGGCCAGTTCGCGGGTGAGGACGCCCACCGACCAGCCGTCGGTGATGATGTGGTGCTGCGCCAGCAGCAGCAGGTGCTCGTCGGCGGCGAGTCGCACCAGCAGCGCCCGGGCGAGCGGGCCGTCCGTCAGGTCGTAGGGCCGGTTCAGCTCGTCGGTCAGCAGACGTTCGGCCGCCTCGGCGCGCTCCCCGGCCGGCCGGTCGCCGACGTCCGCGGTGCGCAGCGGCAGGACGGCCGCCGCGGCGACGCGTTGCACGAGCTGTCCGTCGACGGTGGCGAAGGTGGTGCGCAGCGAGTCGTGGCGGGCGGCGAGCCGGCCCAGGGCCCGGCGCAGGGCCTCCGGGTCCGGCGTTCCGTGCAGCCGCAGGGCCACGCCGGTGTTGTACTCCGTTCCCCCGGCGGTGAGGTCGTCGAGGAACCACAGCCGGCGCTGGGCGCTGGACAGCGGCAGCGGCTCCGCGCGCGGGGCGGTCGGGATCGGCTCCGGCGACGCGGCGGTGTGCCGCTCGCCCAGCAGCGGGGCCAGGGCGGCGACGGTCCGCGCGGTGAAGACGTCCCGGAGCGTGAGCCGGACGCCCAGCCGCTCGGCGATCCGGGTCAGGGTCCGGGCGGCGAGGATCGAGTCGCCGCCCAGGTCGAAGAAGTCGTCCGTCGCCCCCACCGCGTCGACGCCGAGGACCTCGGCCCAGATGGCGGCCAGGGCGCGTTCGCGCTCGGTGCGCGGGGCGACCGGTCCGGCCGACGCGGGGCGGGCGGGCGCGGGCAGCGCCTGCTGGTCGATCTTGTGCTGCGGGGTGAGCGGCAGCGCGGCCAGGACGACCACGGCGGACGGCACCAGGTGGGCCGGCAGGGCGGCGGCCAGTGCCGCGCGCAGCTCCGCCGGGTCCGGGGCGCGCTCCGGGTCGGCGGGCGTGGCGTAGCCGACCAGGCGTGCGCGGCCCGGTTCGTCCTCCCGGACCACGACGACGGCCTGGTCGACGGCGGGGTGCGCCCGCAGCGCGGCCTCGACCTCCCCCGGCTCGATGCGGAAGCCGCGGATCTTCACCTGCCGGTCGAGCCGGCCGAGGAACTCCAGCTCCCCGTCGGCGGCCCACCGGGCCCGGTCACCGGTGCGGTAGAGCCGGGCGCCGGGCGGGCCGAAGGGGTCGGCGACGAAGCGCGCGGCCGTCAGACCGGGGCGGCCCAGGTAGCCCCGGGCCACACCCTCCCCTCCGACGTACAACTCGCCGTCGGTGCCCGGCGGTTGGGGCCGCATGGCCGCGTCGAGCACGTACGCCCGGGTGTGCGGCAGCGCGCCGCCGATGGGGGGCGCGCCGCGGCCGGCGGTCAGCGGGCCGGTCCAGGTGGCGACGATGGTGGCCTCGGTCGGGCCGTAGGAGTTGATCATGCGCCGGCCGGGCGCCCAGCGGTCGACCAGTTCGGCGGGGCAGGCCTCCGCCCCGACGATCAGCGTGCGCAGGTGGCGGCCCGCGCCGCCGGGCACGGTGGCCAGGGCGGCCGGCGGGATGAGGGCGTGGGTGATGCGGTGCTCGTCGAGCACGGCGGCGAGTTCCTCGCCCAGCCAGGGGCCGTGCGGGGGGATCACCAGCGTGGCGCCGGCCAGGACGGAGATGAACAGCTCCAGGACGGAGGCGTCGAAGCTGGGCGAGGAGAACTGCAGCACCCGGTCACCGGGGCGCACGGCGTAGTGTGCGCGGGCCGCCTCGGCGAAGCCGCCGATCCCCCGGTGGGTGACGACCACGCCCTTGGGCGTCCCGGTCGAACCCGAGGTGTAGATCACGTACGCCGCGTGGTCGGTGCCGGTCGGAGCCGGCAGGGCGGTCCCGACCGCGGTGCCGGTCCTGTCCGCAGTGCCCGCCGGGTCCGCGGTGCCGGTCCCAACCGCGGTGCCCTCCGGGTCCGCCTCCAGCACCGCGCGGACCCGGGCCGGATCGTCCAGGACGACGACCGGGGCGGCGTCGGCGAGCATCAGCGCCCGCCTCCCGGCGGGGTAGGCCGGATCCACGGGCAGGAAGGCGGCGCCCGTCCGGACGACGGCCAGCTCCGCCGCGACCAGTTCCATCGAGCGCGGCAGGACCAGCGCCACCGTCCGGTCCGTCCCGGCGCCGCGCCGTCCGAGGTCGTGGGCCAGGCGCTCGACCCGGTCGGCCAGTTCCCGGTACGTCCAGGTGCGCCGGCCATCGGTCACCGCGGGCGCGTGCGGTGCCCGGGCCGCCTGGGCGGCGAACAGCGCGTCGAGCGTCCGGTGCGCCGACGGCGGGGCGGCACCGTTCCCCGGGGCCCCGGAAGTGTCGCCGGCCTGCGGCGGAGCGGACGAACGCACGGGCCGGGCAGGCCGGTCGGTCATGGCGGAAGGTCCTTCCGGACGGCGAGGAGGCGATGCGGGCACCGGGGCAGGCGTGAGCCGGCCCTCGGGCCCGGAGGGGGCGGGGGGAACAGGCGGAACGGGGGAGCGGAGCGGGCGGGGGGTGAGCCCGATGGGACGGCGCCGGTCGGACAGCGGCGATGGGATGGCGGCGGCGGGACCGCGACCAGCGACTCCGACGGGGTCGGACGACTCAGGCGGGATCGGCGCGGCGTGCCGTGCGCCCGGACACCTGCACCCGGTCGATCACCCCGGTCGCAGGATCGCGGTGAAAGCGCCCGCCCGGTTCGGGGCGGCCGGTGTCGGGGGCGACCAGGTCGTAGGAGAGGTCGGCGAAACAGCGCAGGGGTAGCGGCGGGTCACCGTCCACGGAGAGCGTGGCCGATCCGTCGCCCGCGGGCTCGACGCGGTACCGGATCGAGCCGTTGCGGTAGGTGCCCGCGCACTCGGGCAGGGAGACCGGCTCGCCCCCGCCCACGGGCTCGATCGCGGCGGGCACCCGGACACCGGCCAACTCGGCCAGGTCGGCCGCGAGCTCGCGCCAGAGCGCGGTGGCGGCCCCGGCGTTACCGGTGAAGGCGACCACCACGCCGCTGTCCGGGTCGGCCCGCAGGTGGCAGGAGGTCCCCATGGCGTTGCCGTCGTGGCCGCACCACAGCTGGCCGTCCTGCTGGTAGAGGGCCAGGCCCGGGCCCCAGCCGTCCGCGAGCGCGCTCGGCCGGGCGCCCGGCTGCGGGCTGCGCATCTCCTCGGCGACGGCGGGCGGCAGGGCCTTGGCCCGGCCGACCAGGGCACCGCCGAGCGCGGCGAGGTCCGCGGCGCTCGCCAGCAGGGCTCCGGCCGGGGCCTCCAGCGGTGCCAGGTTCTGCCGGACCGGCCGGGCCCGGCCGGTCGCGGCGTTGAGCGCGTGCCCGGCGGCGACCGGGCGGGCGGGTGCGCTCGCGTCGACGAACACGGGCACGGTGCCGAGCGGTTCGAGCAGCAGGGCGGCCACGGCCTCGTGCCAGGGCATCCCGGTCACCGTCTCCACCAGGCGCCCGGCGGCGACGTAGCCGGCGTTGGAGTAGGAGAAGTCCGTCCCGGGCGGGAACAACTCGTCCCGGGCCGTGCACACGGACGACAGGTAGTGCGCCGTGGTGGTTCGGGCGGCCGCGTCGGAGTCCGGCCCGGTGGGCAGTCCGCCGGTGTGGCTGAGGAGTTGACGAATCGTTACTGCTGGCATTCGCCGGAGCTCGGGCAGGTGATCGGCGACCCGGTCGTCGAGGTCCAGGTCGCCGTCGTCGGCGAGGAGCATCACCAGGGCGGCCGTGTAGGGCTTGGTGAGCGACCCCACCGGCACGGCGGTGTCCCCGCTGAGGGCCGCGCCGGTGGCGGCATCGGCCACACCGGTGTGCACGGCGACGATCTCCGCACCGGTGTCCAGCACCAACTGGGCGCCGGGCACCCGGTGAGCGCGCGCGAGCGTGTCCAGCCGGTGCTGCAGTTCGCGGCGTAAGAGGAACGGCGCGCGCT
The DNA here is from genome assembly GCF_044745805.1 of Kitasatospora sp. NPDC086801. Lineage (NCBI taxonomy): Bacteria > Bacillati > Actinomycetota > Actinomycetes > Kitasatosporales > Streptomycetaceae > Kitasatospora > Kitasatospora sp. NPDC086801. The sequence goes on along the minus strand of NZ_JBIVAX010000006.1, from coordinate 1,934 downwards.
CGCGGACGGGCGCGGAACTGGGGTACGGCATGACGGAAGCTCCCGTTGACTGGTTCTCAGATGCGGGCGCGGCGAGCGTCCGCGGATGAATTCCTGATTGCTGTGGAGCACCCCGCGAAATTTCCGGTCACCTGCGCTCCTCGGCTCAAGACCCGTGGGAACAACGGGAATCGACGGAAGCCCTGCCGATGGCGGTCGGCGGGGCGTGAACGGGAATCCCGGGAGGCACCGACAGGGCGCCGCACCCGCCCAGGCGGAACCGCTCCGGGCCGCTTCAGCGCACCCCGACCGGACGGTGCGAATGCGACCCGAATTCCACGCCGTTCCGGGAACGACGAGCGGGGAACGAGGAACAGGCAACGGCGGGCAGCGGATGGCGGGCGGCGAACGGCCGGCAGCCGAATGCCCTCACCCCGCAGGCGGGGCCGGACAGGAATCCCGAACACTCCAGTCGGCGGCGCCTACGGCCCTGACCTGCTCAATCGTCGCACCCGGCATGCCAATCCCCCCTGCGAGCCCTCCCCGCAACCATCGTGCGGAACCTGCCACAACCGCCGCGAGGACCGTGCAATACCTGACGGCCCGAACGCTCGGAACGACGAACGCGGAACAGTCTTCACGGCGGGTCACCCGCTCGCAACCCCTGACGATTGAACGGAAAGCAACTCTCCCCGGAATCGGAGCCACAAAATCGCTGGTGTGACTCCCGGCCCCGCCCGGAGCGCCTGATGACGGGTGTGAATTCTTTGGCCGAAACTGTGGCACTCGGTTCTCCCGGGCCACGCCCGACCAGGGTTTCACGGGAATGTCCGAGTGATTCCGCTGACGCCTGGGGCGGTTGTGCAGGAATACGACGGGATCGTCGGATGTGCTGCGAGTGAATCAGTGGGGGCCCTGGTGCGGGTGTGACCGGGGGTGCGTTTGCCCTGATGCGCGCGTGCTTGGAGCTACGCGGAATACGTCCGGCGGCGATCGGGCCGGGTTCACGGAAAGGGCCGCCGCACTCGGCCGCCCCGGGGGCGGCCGAGCGGATCCACCGCGCGCCGGACCTCGGACGGGCTCAGAACACGCGTCAGCCCCGCCAGGAGCCGCCGGTCGAGGGCCGGGGCGCCGTGGCACCGGTGGACGTCACCGCACGCGACGGAGCGGCCGGGCCCGGGGCGGCCGGCCCGGCCCCCGAACCGCTGGTCCGCACGGTCGGCGCCGACGAACCGGTCGACGTCCCACGCACCGGCGCGGCCGAGGTGCGCGGGGCCGACGCCCCTGGCGCCGCCACCGGCCGGCCCGTCGAGGTGCGCGGCGCGGTCGCGCGGCCCTGCCCGGCCACGTCCACGGGCGCGGCACCGCCCGGTTCGACGCGCTCGATCCGCAGCACCAGGTTCCGGTCGTTGCGGTCGCCGCCCCGGTCCCGGTTGCGGCTGTGCACCAACTGCGTCAGTACGCCCCGGACGTCCTGCCAGCGCCCCTGTACCGCGCGGATGTTGGGGCACCACTCGCCCTCGTGCCGGTGCTCCAGGTCGAGCTCCCAGCGCTCGGCGTCGACGAGGTGGCTCGCACCGACCGTCCCGGGGATCTCGACCGGACGGCCGCCCCGCACCGTCACCACCGCCCGCTGCGGCCACTGCCCCTCCACCGCCGTCACCGTGATCCGGCTCTGCCCCTGGTACCAGGCCATCGCTGTCCTCCCACATCCGTCCTCGTGCCGGCCGCCGACCGGCCTCCGCCGATAAAACGGACAGCGCCCCCTCCCGGGTTCGAATGCCGGGCGCGACGGCGAACGTCAGGCAAGCCACCACCGCCCCGCCTGCCACACCCGGGCCGGATTCAGGTTCAGCAAGGCCCCGGAAACGCGAAAAGACCCCCTCCCGGACGGGAGGGGGTCTTTTCGGAATGATTGTTCGGCGGCGTCCTACTCTCCCACAGGGTCCCCCCTG
>NZ_JBIVAX010000005.1:149686-341656 GCF_044745805.1 Kitasatospora sp. NPDC086801 | reverse complement strand
GACCTTATCCAACTCCCCAGGTGTCACACACCATCAACGCGGCACAGCCCCGCAGGACACGCCACCAGCGCGTACACCTGACCAAGCACTACTAGCGCCCCCTCGGCGAACTCACCACGCCGCCCCGCACCCGTGACGGCCGACCGGATCGGAGGGCCTCGCGGCGGGCCGGCCGGGGGCCGGCCGCGCGTCACCCGGTTAGGGCCTCGATGGGGGCGACGGCCACCAGGCCCTCGGCGGCGCGGGCGACCCTCCGGTCGAGCGTGATGAACGCGTCGGCCTGGAGCCGGGTCAGCGCGATGTACTCGGCGTCGAGGGTGTCGGGCCAGCCGAGGCGCTCGGCGATCCCCCAGGCGGTGGACTGCAGGACGCGGTCCCCAAGGAGCCGGATCCTCAGCGCGCGCAGGTGGTCCAGCCGGAGGTCGGCCTCCGCCCTGGTCATCCCGCCCTGGCGCACGGCCTGGTAGAGGAGCGACAGCACCTGCGAGCGGAGCAGCGTCGGGGCCAGCAGCCGGTGCTCCTGCGCGATGGCGGCCCGGTCGCCGGCGAGGCGCAGCGCCACGGCCGGCGCGATCACGTACTTCGTCACGGGCACTCGCCTCCAGGAAGGGCCTCGCGCGGCCCTGCCGCGCCTTCCGCAGGGTAGGGCGTGTCTTGCGGATCTTGTCGGATCAGCGCGCCGCGTGCCCGGCAGGATCCGCGGGGCACGCCCTGAGGCCTCCCGGTCAGAGCCGGTCGTAGATGGCGACCAGCTGCCGGAGCACGTCGGTCGCGACGTCCAGGGCGGGGGCCTCGTGGTGCGCGAGTGCGGTGTCGAGCGCCCGGGCCAGGGTGGCCTCGCGTTCGTCGTGGCGGCGCCGGCCCGCATCGGTGAGGGCGACCAGGACGGACCGCTTGTCGCCCGGGGGGCGTTCACGGGTGACGTAGCCGGCCGCGGCGAGGTTGTTGACCAGCTGGGTGGTGGCGGCGCTGGTGGTCTCGGTGGCGGCGGCCAGTTGGCCGATCGACAGCGGGCCCGTCCCGGCCAGGACGCGCAGGGCCCGTGCGTGGGTGAGGGAGAGCGCGCCGGGGGTGCGGGTGGCGCGTCCGCGCAGTCGGGAGTCGGCGGCGCTGAGGCTGTAGGCGGCGCGGGCGAGCCGGTCGAGGGCCTGCTCGCGGGCGGGGGTGGTCTGCGGCTCGGGCATGGGGCGGCCTCCGTGGCGCGATCGGTGGGCGGGTTGACAACCAATCTAGCCTAAGTACTTAATAGATAAGTACTTAATGACTCGGCGGCACCGCCACCGAGCCCCCATCGACACGGAGGACACCCGTCATGACCGTTCGTTCGACCGGCCAGAACTGGGCCCTGGACATCGCCCTCGCCCAGGGCGGCTTCGACGCCCTGCACCCCCAGGCCAAGGGCACCCTGGAGCAGCTCGGCCACGACCACAGCGACTTCGACAAGGTCTTCGACCTGGTGCAGAGCGGAGTGATGCTCCCCAAGGCCTGGGCCGCCATCGCCGGCCAGGCCGAGGAGCGCGCCGCCCACCACGAGCGCGGCGGCTTCGCCCGGACCGCCGCCGACCTCTACGTGCGCGCCTCGGTGATGTGGGGCCGCGCCCAGTACTCGATCTTCGACGCCACCGACCCGCGCAAGCTCGCCTTCCGCGAGCACGCCAACCACTGCGTCGAGCGCCTGGGCGCGCTGCGCGACAACCGGGTGCGCCGCGTCGTCCTCGACTTCGAGGGCAAGCAGATCTTCGCCCTGCTGCACCTGCCGGCCGGCGAGGTCCGCAACGCCCCCGCGGTGATCCTCGGCCCGGGGATGGACATGATCAAGGAGGACTACATCTACGCGGCCGAGCGGTACTACACCTCGCGCGGCATCGTGGCCCTGTCCATCGAAGGGCCGGGCCAGGGCGAGAGCCGGGCCAACGGACTGACCGTCGACCTCACCAACTACGAGCGCGCGATCAGCCGCTACATCGACCACCTGGCCTCGCTGCCCGAGGTCGACGCGGCCCGCATCGGCATGTTCGGCATCTCGATGAGCGGCTACTGGGGCTCGCGCGCCGCCGCCACCGACCGCCGCCTCGCCGCACTGGCCGCCTTCGAGGCCGTCACCGGCGACTTCGCCACCATCTTCGAGCGCGCCCAGCCGACCTTCAAGAACAACTACATGTTCATGGCCGGCTACACCGACGAGGACGCCTTCGACACCGAGCTGGTCGCCCGGATGCCGCTGGGCGACCTGGTCCAGGAGATCACCTGCCCGGTCGTCTACGGCATCGGCGAGTTCGACGAACTCACCGTGCTGGAGCAGGCGCTGGCCAACTACGAGCGGGTGCGGGCACCCAAGGAGATGCGCGTCTACGAGAACGAGTTCCACCCGCTGGGCGGCACCGCCGCCGAGGTGTTCCGCTTCGGCGCCGAGTGGGTCGAGCGCGCCCTGAACGGCGAGTTCGCCGAGCCGGGCCGCGACGTGCGGCACTACGTCCACAGCGACGGCCGCACCACCGACGGCACCGCCAACCCCACCTGGTGGCTCGGCACCACCCCGGCCGTGATCGCCGACGCCCGCCGGGCGTGACACCGAGCGGCCACCGCGCACCGGGGCGGCGGGCGAGAGCGCGCCGCCCCGCTACGCGCGCTGGCCGCCCCGGTGCGCGTGGTCGGCCAGCACCTCCGCGATCACCTGCCGGGCGATGCCCGCCATGACCGGGTTCGTCTCCCGGTAGTAGTTCAGTTCGCTCAGCGCGATCGACAGCGCCCACCCCCGGCCGCGCGCCCAGGCCGCCCCGTCGGCGTCCACCGCCGCCCGGAAGGCACCCCGGGCCGGCGCCGGCAGCACGTGCCAGGCCGGGATCAGGTCGACGGCCGGATCCCCCAGGCCCGTGCAGCCGAAGTCGATGACGGCGCTCAGTCGGCCCCCGGAGACCAGCAGGTTGCCCGGTTGCAGGTCCGCGTGGATCCAGACCGGCGGGCCGGGCGGCTCGCCGACGAGGCGGTGCGGACGGCCGCGCGGTCCGGCCCCGGGGTGTGGAGGCCCCGGGGCCGGTCGGCGCGCTGGTGGTGCGTCAGCTGGTCTGGACGGAGGTGTCGTCGATCACGAAGCTCGTCTGCAGCGAGGCGTCCTCGGTGCCGGTGAACTTCAGGGTGACGCTCTGGCCCGCGTAGGACGAGAGGTCGAAGGTGCGCTGCTGGTACCCGGCCGCGGCGTCCGCGTTGGAGTACGTCTTCAGCGTGGCGCCGTTCACCGACACGGCCAGCTTGTCGTACGCGGTGCTGCCCGACTCCGCGGTGTCGATGTGCAGCCAGAAGCTCAGCGTCGCCTTGCAGCCCGCCGGAATCGTCACCGTCTGCGACAGCGTGTCGGTGTGCGAGGAACCGTAGCCGTTCAGCCACGCCTTCCACGAACCACCGTGCGCCGCCTGCGAGGAGCTGTTGTCCACCACACCGGAGCTGGTCGTCCACGGCGCCGCCGAACCCGTCTCGAAGCCCTGGTTGCCCAGCAGCTGCGCCGGCGTGCAGGTGCCACCGCCACCACCCGTCACGGTCCACGTGAAGCTCGCCGTACCCGACTTGCCCGCCGAGTCCGTCACCGTCACCGTCACGCTCGACGAACCCGCCGTCGTCGCGGCACCCGTGATCGCACCCGTGGAAGCGTTGATCGCCAACCCCGCCGGCAGCCCGGAGGCACTGTAGGACAGCGGCGCCGTACCACCGGAAGCGTTGATCTGGAGGTTCACCGCACCGCCGACCGCGGTGGACTGGTCGCCGGGGGTGCTGACGGAGACGGCGCCGCTGCCGGCCGGCTTGGTGAGCAGGCAGCCGGCCACGTTGAGGTCGATGACCCGGCCGTTGCCGAGGCAGGTGGTGAACCAGTAGGTCTCCTCACCGTAGCTCTGGCCCTTGGTGGCCGTGGTGGTACCGTCCGCGGCGACCTCGCACGGGTTGTCCAGGGTGCACATCTCGCCGTTGTCGTTGCCGGTGTTGTTGATGCCGATGATCCGCCCGCTGGCGGAGTCGATGATCGGCGAACCGGAGGTGCCGTGCGTGGTGTTGCAGCCGGAGCTGTAGCGCAGTGAGTCGTGCCAGGTCCACTGGTCCTCGCGCAGGGTGGGCACGAACCCGTTGACGGAGCAGTTCCACACCTGCTTCCAGTACGAGGAGGGTATGTACATCGCGGCGCCGTCGGTCGGGTGGGTGTCGTTGACGGTCAGCGCGGTGGCGCCGTACTTGGAGCTGATCGAGCCGTAGGTGTCGGTGAGTTGGTAGAGCGCGACGTCGGTGCCGGTCATGGTCGCGTAGACGACCTTGTCGGCCTGGACGGTGCCGAGGCTGTTGCCGGCGCCGTCCAGCAGGGTGCCGCTGCGGCTCGCGCTCACGTTCTGGATGACCTGGCCGGCCGTGGGCATGGTCGGCAGGCAGTGGCCGTTGGTGAGCATCAGGGCCCGGTCGCCGGCCACCGAGGTGGGGTAACGCACCAGCGAGGCCGAGCAGTTGCTCAGGGCGATGGTGGAGGTCAGATCGCTGGCCTGGACGGCGTGCGCGGGGGCGGCGGCGAGGGTCAGCCCGCCCGCGACGACGGCGCCGGCACCGGCCATCGCGGCAAGTCTCTTGAACATGGCTCTCCTTGTGGGGGATCGCGGGGTGCACGACTGGTCGCCGAGACCCGCGCCGCACGAAAGTGCCATGGTCACTTCAAGTGGTCAACCGTATTGGCCGAACTCGCCGACGCCAATCGGCCGTTGCGCCCCGGGGCGGCGACCATCCGCCCCGGTATGCCCGTTAAGGGCGGGCACGGTGGCACCCCACGGCACCGACCGTGCCCTCGGCCCCTTACGGCTACGGCTACGGCTACGGCTGCGGGAAGGAGTTCGCGTCCACGTCGTCGGTCTTGGCGGTGCCGCCGACCGTCGGCTGGAGGGTGATCGACCAGGACGTCGCGGTGCGCCCGGTCTCGAACGCCAGCGTGTCCTGGAACTTGGTGAACCGGCAGCTCTGCGTGAACGCCTTCGCCTCGGAGTCCCAGTCCACCCCGCCCGCGAAGTACACCTCGTACGTGCCGTCCTCGACGCCCTCGATGCTGGCCTTCTGCCCCTTGGCCACGTACACCGAGTGCACCGACTTGCCGTTCAGCGCGAGCGAGACGACCGCGTCCCCCTTGCCGCCGTTGTCGACCTTGAACACGCCCTCGCCGCGATGCCGCCCCTCGCGCACCAGGGTGCCGTTGTCCAGCGAACGGGACTGCTGCTTCGGGGTCTGCGGGACGGCGAAGGTCGTCGGGTAGCCGGCCGCCGTCATCTTGGCCAGGGCCGCCGACACCGCCGCCAGGCTCTCGGAGGCGCCCAGCTCGGCCTGCGCGGAGCCCACCGCGCAGACGCCCCTGCTCTTGATGTCGCTGCGGACCTTCGTCGCGTCGGTGGCCAGCGACGTCAGCGCCGCCACCAGCTCGGTCTGCGCCGTCGCGACCGCGGCCGGCCCGTTCGCCAGGTTCAGGCTCCGGCCGGCCGTCCGCGCGCTGGTGGCGATGCCGCCGAGCACACCGTCGAGGTCGCCCAGGGTCTTGGCCCCGGCCACCTGGCCGAGCGCGGCGTTCACCGGGTCGATGCTCGTGCCGAGCACCGGGCCGTACGGCGTCGGGGTGGGGGTCGGCGTCCGCGCCGGCGCGGGCGGGGCCGTGCCGGTGGACGGCCCGCCCGCAGCGCTCCCCCCGCCGCCCCCGCCGCCCCCGGTGCCGCTGGTGCAGGCCGCGAGCAGCAGTACGGTGCCGACGGCCAGACCGACCTTGGTGATGGACTTCATGAACCCCGCCCCGGTGACGCCCCGCGCACACAGTGTGCGCGTGTCCGCCGCCATGGTCCCGAGCCCGAAGGACGGGGTCAACCGGATTCACACACGCCAGGGGGCGCCCGGGGGCGCCGATCGAGGTCAACTACGATCGGGGCGTGCTCAGCCTCACCGGACTCCCCCTCCAGATCGTCACCTCGGTCGTCGCGATCCTCGTCTTCGGCGCCACCATGTGGCTCTGGCCGCGCTTCGGCGGGAAGGGCTGGAAGTCCTGGACGGGCCGGATCGGCGCCTTCCTCGCCACCCAGATCGCCGTGCTGGTCGCCATGGGCCTGATCGCCAACGGCTACTTCGGCTTCTACAGCTCCTGGAGCGACCTGCTCGGCACCGACGGCAAGCCGGGCACGGTCGTCGACCACACGTCGAACGCCTCCGTGGCCGTCACCGGCGAGCAGAAGTTCTACTCGGCCCAGGGCTCCGACCGGGAGCGCTCCGGGCTGATCCAGCAGGTCGCCGTCAAAGGAGCCTCGACCGGTCTGAGCACCGAGGCGTTCGTCTACCTGCCCCCGCAGTACTTCCAGCCGGACTACGCGCAGCGACGGTTCCCGATGGCGCTGGTGCTCACCGGCTACCCGGGCACCCCGGAGAAGCTGATCTCGCTGATGCAGTACCCGGCCTCCACCCTCACCGCGATCGAGGAGAAGAAGCTGCCGCCGACCGTCCTGGTGATGATGCGCCCCACGGTCGTCGGCAACCGGGACACCGAGTGCGTCGACGTACCGGGCGGCCCCCAGGCGGAGACCTTCTTCACCGCCGACCTGCCCAAGGCGCTCGCCACCACCTACCGGATCGGCGACGACCCGGCGAGCCGCGCCGTGATCGGCAACTCGACCGGCGGCTACTGCGCGCTCAAGTTCGCGCTGCGCAAGCCCGACGCCTACCGCGCGGCGGTCGCGCTCTCCGGCTACTACAGCGCGGCGCACGACGAGACCACCGGCGACCTGTTCGGCGGCAACGACCAGCTGAAGCAGCAGAACGACCTGCTGTGGCGGCTGAAGAACCAGCCGGCCGCCCCCGTCTCCCTGCTGCTCACCACCAGCTACGACGAGAACAACTACGCCGACACCCAGGCCATGGTCGGCGCCTTCAAGGCCCCCACCAAGCTGTCCACCATCACCCTGGACACCGGCGGCCACAACTTCCACACCTGGACCCGGGAGATCCCCCCGGCCCTGGAGTGGCTCGGCAAGCACCTCACCATGCCGCAGGCCGCCTGACCGACCCCCCGGCGGCCCACCCGGATCACCCGGATCACCCGGATGCCCCGCAGATCACACCCGTCTCACAGCGTCGTCTCACGCTCCTCTCAGCCACACCACGCACGGTATGGCGCATGACCACGACCAGCTACTCCCCTCCGGCCGGCGAACCGTGGCCCGAGGCCGCGAACTTCCCGCCGCCGGAGGTGCCGCAGCCGGACCCAGCCCGGCCGGACCCGGCGCCGCTCTTCCCCGAGCAGCCCCTGCCGCCCGCCGGCCCCAAGGGCCCCGCCTCCTGGTCCGGCCGGCTGCGCACCCTCCCCGCCCGCGCCTGGCGCGGCCGCGCGGACGACCCGCGCTGGGTGCGCCCGGCCCTGCTGGCACTGCTGGCCGCGACCGCCGTCCTCTACCTCTGGGGCCTGAGCGCCTCCGGCTGGGCCAACGCCTTCTACTCGGCCGCCGTCCAGGCCGGCAGCCAGAGCTGGAAGGCCTTCTTCTTCGGCTCCTCCGACGCCGGGAACTTCATCACCGTCGACAAGCCCCCGATGTCGCTGTGGCCGATGGCCCTCTCGGTGCGGGTCTTCGGCCTGTCCTCGTGGTCCGTACTCGCCCCGCAGGCGCTGATGGGCTCCGCCACCGTCGGCGTCGTGTACGCGACGGTGCGCCGCCGCTTCTCCCCGCTCGGCGGCCTGCTCGCCGGGGCCGCCCTGGCGCTCACCCCGGTGGCGGCGCTGATGTTCCGCTTCAACAACCCCGACGCGCTGCTGGCACTGCTGCTCACCCTGGCCGCGTACGGGCTGGTGCGGGCCATCGAGGCGGCGGGCACCCGGTGGCTGGTGTTCACCGGGGCGATGTTCGGCCTGGCCTTCCTCACCAAGACCCTCCAGGCCTTCCTCGTGCTGCCCGCCTTCGCGCTGGTCTACCTGGTCGTCGCGCCGACCGGCCTGTGGCGGCGGGTGCGGCAGCTGCTGCTCGCGGGCGCGGCCATGGTGGTCGCGGGCGGCTGGTGGGTCGCGGTGGTCGAGCTGCTGCCGGCCTCGGCCCGCCCGTACGTCGGCGGCTCGCAGGACGACAGCTTCCTCTCCCTCACCTTCGGCTACAACGGCCTCGGCCGGATCAACGGCGACGAGACCGGCAGCGTCGGCGGCGGCGGGCGGCTCCCGGCCGGGCTCGACCTGCCGGCCGGGGCGATGCGCGGCGGGCGCGGCTGGGGCCAGACCGGCCTCACCCGGCTGTTCGGGAGCGACATCGGCGGTCAGATCGCCTGGCTGCTGCCGGCCGCGCTGATCCTGCTGGTCGCCGCCCTGTGGGCGACCCGTCGCTACGCCCGCACCGACACCGCCCGTGCGGCGTTCCTGGTCTGGGGCGGCGCGATGCTGTCCACCGCGCTGGTGTTCAGCTTCATGTCCGGGATCTTCCACCAGTACTACACGGTGGCGCTCGCCCCGGCCGTCGCGGCGCTGGTCGGCATGGGCGTGGACGGCCTGTGGCGGGCCCGGCACCGGCTTCCGTGGGCGCTGGTGCTGGCCGGCACCCTCGCGGTGACGGCGGTGTGGGCGTTCGTCCTGCTCGGGCGGACCACGCAGTTCCTGCCCTGGCTGCGTTGGGTGGTGCTGGTCGGCGGGCTGGCGGCGGCGGCCGCGCTGGTCGCCGGGCAGCTCGCCGGGCGGGCCGACGGACGGCTCGGGGCCCGGATCGCCTCGGTCTCCGGCCTGATCGGCCTGGCGGCGGCGCTCGGCGGACCGGCCGCGTACGCGGTGGACACCGTCAACACGGCGCACAGCGGCTCCATCGTGACGGCCGGACCGGCCGTGCGGGGCGCCTTCGGCCCGGGCGGCGGCGGCCGGCACGGCGGGCAGGGCTTCGCGGGCAACGGGCGGACGTCCCAGGCCGGCCCCGGCGGCGGACAGAACGGCGGCGCGCCCGGCTTCCCCGGCGGGGGCAACGGCACCGGCAACGGCGGCTGGCCGGGCGGCGGTTCGGGCGGCGGTTCGGGCAAGGGCCAGGGCGGCGGGGGGTTCAACGGCGGGGGCCAGGGCGGCGGCACCGGCGGCGGCCAGGGCGGGTTCAACGGCGGCAACGGCGGCTGGCCGGGCGGCGGTTCGGGCAAGGGCTCGGGCGGCGGCAACGGCCACCGCGAGCGCGGCACGGGCGCCAACCCCGGCAACGGCAACCCGGGCAGCGGCAACCCGGGCAGCGGCAACCCCGGCGGCGGCGAGGACCCCGGCGCCTTCGGCCCCGGCGGCACGGGCGGCCCCGGTGGCACCGGCGGCACGGGCGGCCCCGGTGGCATGATGGGCGGCCTGCTCGGCGGCACCAAGGTGAGCGAGGAGGCCTCCGCCCTGCTCGAGGAGAACGCCGACCGGTACACCTGGACGGCCGCCACCAGCGGCTCGCAGAACGCCGCCAGCTACCAACTCGCCACCGGGGAGCCGGTGATGGCCCTCGGCGGCTTCAACGGCACCGACCCCTCGCTCAGCCTGGCCGGCTTCCAGAAGTACGTCCAGGAGGGCAAGGTGCACTGGTTCATCGCCGGCGGCTCCCACCGCGGCTTCGGCGGGGCCGAGAGCGGACGCGGCGACACCGGGGGGCAGGAGTCGGAGACCGCCCAGATCGAGAGCTGGGTGACGAGCCACTTCACCGCGAAGACGGTCGGCTCCACCACCTTCTACGACCTGACGGCCCCGACGTCCTGACCGTCCCGTTCCGGGGGCGCACCGCAGCCGGCGGTGCGCCCCCGTCGCGTTACCGGTGCCCGCCCGGGCCGTCGGCACCCTCGCCCCGCCCCCGCCCGGCAGCCCCCGTCAGTCGGACGGGCAGTGCGTCCCGGCGGCGGGCATCGTGCCGTCGACCAGGAACGCGGCCACCGCCTCCCGCACGCACCCGCTCTTGTCGTACCCGGTGTGCCCGTCGCCGTCCCGGGTGAGCAGGACGGCGTGGGCGAGGCCGGAGGTCATCCGCTGCGCCCACGCGTACGGCGTGACCGGGTCGGCGGTGGAGCCGATCACCAGGATCGGGGCGCTACCCTCGGCCCGGATCCGGGCGGGCCGTTCGGCGGTGCGGTACGGCCAGGAGCGGCAGTCCGGGGCGAACAGTGCCGCCGAGGTGTCGTGCCGGCTCATCAGCGGGGCGCGGGCAGCGAGTTCGGCGCGGGCGGTGCGCAGGTCCCCGTCGCCGGGGGCCATCAGGGCGTCCGCGCAGCTGATGGCGGCGAAGGCGTCCGCCGCGGTGGTGTAACCGCCCTCCTCGCCGCGGCCGTTGCCGCTGTCGGCGAGGTCGAGCAGTCCGGCGGCGTCGCCTCGGGTGATCGCCGGGTCGAGGGCCTGGCGCACCCGCCCCCAGGAGCGGTGGCCGGCGTAGAGGGCGTCGAGGGTGCCGGTCCAGGCCAGGGTGGCGGTGAGGCGGCGGCCGTCGGCGGCGAGCAGCGGGTGTTCACGCAGGCCGTCCAGGAAGTCGGCGAGCCGTTGCGGGGCGGCGGCGGGGTCGTGGCCGAGCGGGCAGTCGTCGCGGTCCGCGCAGTCGGCGGCGAAGTCCCGCAGGGCGGTCTCGGTGGCGGCGGCCGCCTCGACGTTCAACCGGACCGGGTCGAGGCTGCGTTCGAAGGCGCCGTCCAGGACGAGGCGGCCGGTGCGGGCGGGGAACTCCTCGGCGTAGAGGGCGCCCAGGTAGGTGCCGTAGGAGCTGCCGAGGAAGTCGAGCCGCCGTTCGCCCAGGGCGCCGCGCAGGACGTCCAGGTCGCGGGCGGTGTCACGGGTGGAGAGGTGCGGCAGCAGCGTGGCGTGCCGGGCCTCGCAGGCGTCGGCGAGGATCCGACCGTGGTCGTAGCCGGGGTCATCGGTGCCGGTCCACTCGTCCCGGGTGCGGTCGTCGAGGCAGTGCACGGGGGTGGTGCGCCCGGCGCCGCGCGGGTCGAAGCCGACCAGGTCGAAGTGGTCGGACAGCGGGCCGCGGTAGTCCTCCCAGCCCCAGACCACCCGGTCCGCGCCGGAGTTGCCCGGCCCGCCGGGGTTGAGCACCAGCGCCCCGATCCGCCGGTCGGCCTCGGTGGCGCGGATCCGGGCGACGGCGACGTCGATCGTCTCGCCGCCCGGATCGGCGTAGTCCAGCGGGACCTTGAGTCCGGCGCACTGCGCGACCGGCTCGCCGGCCGGGCGCTCGGGCCGGTCCGGGCAGTCCTTCCAGTCCAGCGGCTGGAGGTACAGGGCCGCGAGCGCGGGGGCGGCCGTGCCGGGCACCAGGTCCCGGGGCCCGGCCGCGGCCGCGGTGCCGGGCTGGCGGGCGCCCGGGTCCGACGGCCCGGTGCAGCCCGCGGCGAGCGCGAGGAGGGCGGCGGCGAGCAGGGCGCGGAGCGGGCGCCCGAGGGTCGACGAGTACACCGCCCACGAATACCACCCGCCGACCTCCCCCGTCACACCAGCACCTGCTGTAACGATTCCTCAGCCGCCGCACTGCTGCAGCATGGCCTGCTTGTCGGCGACGGTGACGGGGAGTTGGTACTTGAGCGAGACCTGGGCGAAGCGGACGGCGTAGGAGCAGCGGACGGCGGTGTTGGCGGGGAGCCAGGAGGCCGGGCCGGAGTCGCCCTTGGAGGCGTTCTGCGAGCCGTCGGCGGGGATCAGGTTGAGCGGGTCGTTGGCGATCTGGACGCGCTTGGCCTTGTCCCACTTGGCAGCGCCCATCTGCCAGTCGTAGGACAGCGGCATCACGTGGTCGATCTGGATCTTCGTGGCCTGCTGCTTGGTCCACTGGACGTTCTTGCCGGTGTACGGGTCGTGGATGGTCATCGCGGTGACGACGCAGTCCGAGCCGTCCTTGCGCTCGACGGCGGTGCCGTCGCGGGCGAGCAGGTCGTTGCGGGTGTCGCAGTTGTTGTGGCCGAGCGGGACGCCGTCGACGTTGTCCGTCCAGGCGGGGCCGAACTCGTTGCGGTCGTAGCCGTCCTTGGGGCCGGTGGCGGCGGTGGCGACCTTGGCTATGACGTCCCGGCCGGCCTTCTGCTCCTCGGGCGTGGCCAGCGGGGCCAGGCCGGGCTTGGTGCCGTCCGGGTTCTGCAGCGGGCTGGCGCCCGGGCCCCCGGCGGGCGCGGCGGAGTCGCCGCTGTTGTGGTCACGGCCGCCGAGCAGCCACCCCGCCAGTGCGAGAGCGCATATCAGGAACACGGTGGCGGCGGACAGTGCGGTGCGGCGGGCGGGCACGGAGAACTCCCGGGATCTGGGGCGGGTTGACGGCGAACCAGCAGATCAGCCACCCCGAGAGCCGGTCAAGGCGGCGCCACGCGAACCCCGCCGACCATGTCGAAGCTCACACCGCGCGCCCCGGGATCCGTCGTCGGACTCCCGGCGTCGCCACGCGGACGGGAGCCCGACGACAGGCCTCAGCCACCGACGACAGGCCTCAGCCACCGACGGCGGACCTCAGCCACCGATGGCGGACATCGGGCGGTCGGGCCGGACGAAGCCGGCGGAGTTGACGGCGTGTCCGGGCCCCTTCCCGGCCACCGAGGCCCGCCAGGCCGCCTCGATCCGGTCGTCGTCGGCACCACCGCGCAACAGCGCGCGCAGATCGGACTCCTCCGTCGCGAACAGGCAGTTGCGCAACTGGCCGTCGGCGGTGAGCCGGACCCGGTCACAGCCCCCGCAGAACGGACGGGTCACGGAGGCGATCACCCCGATGACGGCATCGGTGCCCGCGACCCGCCACTCCTCCGCCGGGGCGTTGCCCCGCCGCCCCACCGGCACCAGGTCGAAGCGCTCCCCGAGCCGCTCCAGGACCTCGGCGGCGGTGACCATCGCGGAACGGTCCCAGGCGCCCTGCGCGTCCAACGGCATCGACTCGATGAACCGCATCCGGTACCCGTGCTCCACCGCGAAGGCCGCCAGCTCCGGGATCTCGTCCTCGTTCACGCCGCGCACCGGCACCGCGTTCACCTTCACCGGCCCCAGCCCCGCCGCCCGCGCCGCCGCCAGCCCCGCGAACACGTCCGCGATCCGGTCCCGCCGCGTGATCCGCGCGAACCGCTCCGGGCGCAGCGTGTCCAGGCTGACGTTCACCCGCTCCAGCCCCGCCGCCCGCAGCGCCACCGCCGTCCGGGCCAGCCCGATCCCGTTCGTCGTCAACGACACCTCCGGCCCCGACCCGGCGATCCGCCCCACCAGTTCCGGCAGGCCCCGCCGCAACAGCGGCTCCCCACCGGTCAGCCGCACCGAGACGATCCCCAGCCGCCCGACCGCGATCCGCACCAGCCGCACCACCTCGTCGTCGCCCAGCACCTCCGCCCTCGGCAGCCAGTCCAGGCCCTCGGCCGGCATGCAGTAGGTGCAGCGCAGGTTGCAGCGGTCGGTCAGCGAGACCCGCAGGTCGGTGTGGACCCGGCCGAAACGGTCCAGCAGCGGGCGCGGTGCGGTGTTCATCGACCCAGTACAGGGGGCGACGGGCCGCAGGACCAGCGGCCGAACCGCCGGGGACCGGCCACCACCTGCGGGTTCCCCTTGTGCATTCGTACAACTGTGGGTTCGTACGGCTGCGCGGCGGCGGCCCCGACGGGCAGGCTGGGCCCATGCAGACCACCGAAGACCGAACCGGCCCCGTCGCCGCACTGGTGCTCGCCGCCGGGGGCGGGCGACGCCTCGGCGGGCGGCCGAAGGCCCTGATCCGGTACGCGGGCCGTCCACTGGTCGAGCACGCGGTGGCGGTGGTGCGGGCGGGCGGCTGCACGGACGTCACGGTGGTGCTGGGCGCGGACGGCGACCGCGTCCGCTCGACGGCGCACCTGCCGGGCTGCCGGCTGGTGGCCAACCCGGACTGGCCGGGCGGCATGGGCTCCTCGCTGCGCGCCGGGCTGGCCGCACTGGCGCCGGAGGTGTCGGCGGTGCTGGTGATGCTGGTGGACACCCCGGGCGTCACCCCGGCCGCGGTGGCCCGGCTGCTGGCCGCGCACCGGGCCGGCGCGGAACTGGCCGCGGCGGCCTACGGCGGGCGGCGCGGACACCCGGTGCTGATCGGCGCCCGGCACTTCGCGGAGGCGGCGGCGGGCGCCTCCGGCGACGCCGGAGCCCGCACCCTGCTGGCCGCGCACGCGGACGCGGTCGCCCTGGTCGAGTGCGCCGACATCGCCGTCCCGGACGACCTGGACACCCCCGCCGACCTGGCCCGCTGGTCCGCCGGCTGACCGCCCCCCGCCGGTCCGGGTGCCCGAAGCACCCGTGGCGGGCACCGACCGGGCGCACACCCCTGATCCCACCCTGAGGATTGCCCCATTCCGCGCCAAGGACCCAACGTTTCGGGGAGCATGGAACCGTCCCACCACCCGACTCGAACGGACGGAGCCCGCGATGGCCGGACTGCCCGACGACTTCACCGGACACGACCCCGCGCGGCCAGGGACCGGGGCGGGCGGTGGCGCCCGGGCTATCCGCTGCCCCGCCTGCCGCCGCGAGCACCTCTACGAGCCGCCGTCGCTGCCCTGCCCGTGCGGCGCCTCGCTGAAGGTGCCGCTGCTGCGCGGCGGGGTGCCGGTACAGGTCCGGTTCCGCTCCTGGGAGGACTCCTGGCTGAGCATGCGCTGTCCGCACTGCGGCCGCTCCGACCAGTGGCCGCAGCCCGAGTTCACCTGCAACTGCGGTGCCACCGTCCGGCTTCCGGTGGACCGCACCACCCGGCTCGGCGGCGGTACGGCCGGACCGCTCGCCACCCCCGGCCCGCAGGCCTCCCGCCCGTACCCGGCCCACCCGTTGGGCGCGCCGGTGCCCGCCCCGCCCGGCGGCTCCGGCGGCCAGCCCAAGCCCTTCCGCCACCGCGCGCCGTTCCGCCCGCACCCGGTGCGCACCTCGCAGGACGCGGTCTTCACCGCCGCCCGCTACCTGGAGTGGCTCGGCTTCGACGACCTGGAGCTGACCGAGGCCCAGGAGCGCGACGGGGTCACCCTGCTGGGCAGCCGGATGGTCGCCCAGGTGGACACCTGGACCGAGCCGGCCGACGTGAAGTCGGTCGAGTGCCTGTGGCTGCAGACCCTGCACGCCGAGGAGATGGCCGCCGCCATGTTCACCCTGGCCGGCTACTCGCACCAGGCCACCGTGCGCGGCGAGCAGTTGCTGGTCGCCCTGTTCAGCCTGGACCTGGCGGGGGTGCCGCAGCCCGCCAACGGCGCCGCCGAGGCCCTGATGGAGACCGGCTGGACGTCCTGACCGACCGGGGGCCACCAGGGAGCCCACTAGATCATTTCCCCCGCGAATGCAAGAACCTCCGCTCGTGATCTGGTGCACAAGCTCACCCCCGTGTTGAATTGCCGCCACAGCGCGGGCCTTTGCGCTGCCGTCGCCATGCTGTCGCCAGTCGACGGCGGCGATGTCGGGCAGGCCCGCGCCCCGCTGGATGGCGCACACAAGGAGGTGGCGTTGTCAGAGCACGGATGGAGCCCGAGCGGCCCGAACGGGCGGGGGCGGGCGGCAGCGGAGGAGCCGGGCGACACCGTGTGGCGGCTGAGGTCCCGGGGGTGCTGGCAGGAGGCGGCCGAACTGTTGCGCCCGGCCGCCGAACAGGACCCGACGGCGGCCCTGGCACGGGCCGAACTCCTCATCGAGCAGTGCCTGTTCACCGCCGCGCAGTGGACCCAGGCG
Source organism: Kitasatospora sp. NPDC086801 (assembly GCF_044745805.1). NCBI lineage: Bacteria > Bacillati > Actinomycetota > Actinomycetes > Kitasatosporales > Streptomycetaceae > Kitasatospora > Kitasatospora sp. NPDC086801. Next base: position 326,010 of record NZ_JBIVAX010000005.1, on the reverse strand, counting down.
GAACAGGCACTGCGCCTCGCGGAGGCCGTGGTGGCCAGCACCGAACAGCGCGCGGCCGCCGCCTGCGCCCGCGGCTTCCTGGCGTACGTGGCCAGCATGCTCGGCCCCCGTGACCGGCTGGACGAGGCGCAGGCCGCGCTCGGCCGCACCTCGGCACTGCTGCCGCCGGACGCGCCGGGCCGCCCGCTGCTGGACTTCCGGCGCGGGCTGGTCGCCGAGAACCTGCTGCGCGACCGCAGTGCCGCCTGGATCGCCTACCGCCGGGCGCACGACGGCGCGGGCGAGCGCGGGGACGAACTGCTGCGCTCGTACACCTGGCGCCACCTGGCGGCGCTGGCCCTGGCCCGCGGGGACCGCGGCCACGCCCGCGAGGGCTTCGACGCCTCGCTGCGGCTGCGCGAGCAACTCGGCTTCACGGTGGGGGTGGCGCCGGCGCTCGCGGCGCTCGCCGAGGTGTCCGAGCCGGCCGAGGCCGCCCGGCTGCGCGCCGAGGCGGCCCGGCTGGTCCACGCGCTGGGCGGCGTGCCGGTCTGGCTCGCGCGCCAGTTGGCTGCCGTCCGCGCGCCGGGGCCTCCCCCGGACGGGTGCATCACCCGCGAGACCCCGGGGACAATCAGCTAAGGTGAGCCTAACCTGGCCGGGGTGAGCAGCACCCCGGCCGGGTTCGCCTTGCCGTTCTCCGGGCACCGCCATGCCCCGGTCCGACCGGGCCCGGCGGGCCACCACCCCGACCGGGCACCGCCGGGCGGTCCATGGGCGGCCCCCGGTCGACCCGATGGGGCCCGCCCATGACCGCGAGCAGCACCCGGCCCGGCCCCGCGCCGTGCGCCCCCCGCACCACCGAGGCGCACGCCCTCGCCCCCGCGCCGGCCGCGACCGCCCCCGGCGCGACCTCGTACCACCGGCTCACCGCGCTCGCCCCCGTCCTGCGGGTGCGCTGCGCCCCGCCCCGGCGCGGCGACGGCTGGATCCCCGCCGCCGACCTGGCCACCCGGCCCGAGGCGGTCCGCGAGCTGATCGCCCACGACGCCCGGCAGGGCCTCGCCCGCTACGGTCGGCCGCTGCGCCCGGACGTGGCGGCCGGCTTCGGCCTGCACCGCGTCGTGTGGCCGGTCTCGCTGCTGTTCACGCTGCCGTGGTTCCTGGAGCGCCGGGTCCCGCTGCTCGGCCCGGGGGACGTCTCGGTGCGCCGCGGCGCCGACCGGGTGGAGCTGACGGTCCGCCCGGAGGCCTTCGCCTGCCTGCCGGACGACCCGGCGGGCGGGGCGCCGCAGGCCCGTACGGTGCCGGACGAGAACGCGCTGGCCGCCGAACTGCGGTGCGCGCTGGGCGGATTCCTGGAGCCGGTGCTGGCCGCCTTCCGGCCCGAGGTGCGGCGCGGGCCGCGGGTGCTGTGGGCGATGGCCACGGACGCGGCGGTGGAGGGGCTCTGGTACGCCGGCGGGCTGCTCGGGGAGCGGGAGCGGGCGCGCGCCGAGCTGTCCGCGCTGCTGGAGCCCCCGCCGGCGGGCGGGGCGACGGCGGCACCGGAGTGCGCGCCCGGCGCACCCGGCGGCCCCGCTCCGGCTCCGTCCCCCTTCGCTCCGGGTGCCGGTTTCGCCGCGCCGGCCGCCGGGTGCGGGGATGCTTCGGGCACCGACCGGGCCCGGGCCAGTTGCTGCCTCGTGTACACCGCGCAACCGGAGGACATGTGCGGCGGCTGTCCCCGCGTCATGCGGGGTTGACGAAACTCCGTACGACATCGGATCCGGAAAGCCCGGAATTCCAGGAACAACCCGCTTCAAATTCATACGACAATGCTATTTTCGTGGGGTCAGAAATCCCTCTACTCAGCGCATTGACGGCGAATCAGCCATTCCCCCGCCGAGCATCCGCCATGATGGTCCCCGCCATCACGACGCAGGAACGCGACGCAGAAAAGCGAGGCTGGTTCCGGCGATGAAATTGTCCGACATACCGCTCGGCTGGGCCGTCACCGGAGGTGCGGGGCTGCTGGTCAGCGCGCTCCTGGTGGCCCTGGTCCGGAGCCGGGGATCCGCCGCCGCCGGCGGGCCGGATTCCTGGGAGCGTTCCGAGGAACGGCGCCGCCGCAAGGAATCCCTCTACGGCGGCGCCTCGTACACGCTGCTGTTCTGCTGCGCCGGTGTCGCCGCCGCGCTCTCCTTCCACGGGCTGGTCGGATTCGGGGTGCAGAACCTCGGACTGTCCGGCGGCTGGGAGTACCTCGTCCCGTTCGGCCTCGACGGCGCCGCGATGTTCTGCTCGGTGCTCGCCGTCCGCGAGGCCAGCCACGGCGACGCCGCGCTCGGCTCCCGGCTGCTGGTCTGGCTGTTCGCCGGCGCCTCGGCCTGGTTCAACTGGGTGCACGCCCCGCGCGGCTTCGGCCACGCCGGCGCCCCGCAGTTCTTCTCCGGCATGTCCCTCTCGGCGGCCATCCTGTTCGACCGGGCGCTCAAGCAGACCCGCCGGGCCGCGCTGCGCGAGCAGGGGCTCGTCCCCCGCCCGCTGCCGCAGATCCGCATCGTGCGCTGGCTGCGCGCCCCGCGCGAGACCTACGCGGCCTGGTCGCTGATGCTCCTGGAAGGCGTCCGCAGCCTCGACGAGGCGGTGGACGAGGTCCGCGAGGACAAGCGGGAGAAGGCCGTGGAGCGGGAACGCCGCAGGCTCGCCGGCCGCCGCGAGCGGGCGGAGATCCGGGCGATCAGCCGCAGCACCAGCGCCTGGCGCGGACGCGGCGGCGCCGCACGGCAGTTGGAGTCCGGCTCGGAGCCCGCCATAGCCGGCGGGCCCGCGGCGGAGCGGCCCGCCGGGCCGCGCGAGGTCGAGGCCGCCGAGGGGGCCGTGGTGCCCGCCGAGGGGGCGGTGGTGCAGCCGGGCCTGCCCGCCCGCCCGGAGCGGCGCACCATCGACCTGACCGTCGACGAGGACACCGTGACGCTGCCCCGGCTGGACTCGCTGGAGCGCAAACTGAAGGACCTGGAGCAGCAGTTCGGGTAACCCCGGCGGCCCGGCCGGTCGGGCCGCTCAGGGCACACGGGGCGGTCGGGGCGCACGGGGCGCACAGGGCGGTCGGGCCGCTCAGGCCGCGGGAGTACCGCTGAGCTCGAACCACATCCGCTTGCCGGACCCGCGCGGCTCCACGCCCCAGGCGTCCGCCAGCGCCTCGACGAGCATCAGCCCGCGCCCGGAGGAGGCCTGCTCCCCCGGCGTCCGGCGGGTCGGCCACAGGTCCGACTCGTCCTCCACCTCGACCCGCAGCCGGGCCCGGCCGCCGTCCGAGACCGGCTCCCGGTAGAGCCGGGCGGTGAACATGGCGTCCCGGTCGGTGTGCCGGATGGCGTTGGTGACCAGCTCGGAGGAGAGCAGCTCGGCGGTGTCGATGAACTCGGCGACGCCCCAGCGGCGCAGCGCGTCGCGCAGCTCGGCCCGGACCTCGGAGATCCGCGCCAGGTCGGCCTGGCCGATCCGGCGGCGCAGTTGCTGGGCGGCCAGGCCGCCGGCCGGGCCGTCCCAGCGCAGGAGCAGCAACGCTATGTCGTCCTCGCGCTCGCTGGAGTCGGCGGCCTGGGAGGCGATCCGGTCGGCCAGGTCCTCCAACGGGTCGCGGGCCGCCTCCCCGGCGGGCAGCAGCGGCCGGGCGAGCGCCCGGGTGAGCCGGGCGATGCCCTCGTCCAGGTCCGTGCCGCGCGCCTCGACCAGGCCGTCGGTACAGAGCAGCACGGTCTCGCCCGGGTCCAGGCTGAACCGGGTGACCCGGTACTCCTGGTCCGGGTCGATGCCCAGCGGCAGCCCGCCGGCCACCGGCACCACGGCGGCGGTGCCGTCCGCGCGGCGCACCACCGGGTCGAGGTGGCCGGCCCGGACCGCGTAGACCACGCCGTAGTCCACGTTGACCTCGGCGTAGGCGCAGGTCGCGAAGTGGTCGGTGTCCAGGTCGGCGAGGAAGCGGGAGGCGCGGGCCATCACCGCGGCCGGCGGGTGCCCCTCGGCCGCGTAGGCGCGCAGCGCGATCCGCAGCTGGCCCATGATCCCGGCGGCGTGCACGTCGTGGCCCTGGACGTCCCCGATCACCAGGCCGACGTGCCCGCCCGGCAGCGGCACCACGTCGTACCAGTCGCCGCCGATCTGCAGGCCGGAACCGGCCGCCAGGTAGCGCACCGCGGTCGTCACCCCCGGCACGGACGGCACGGTGCGCGGCAGCATCACCCGCTGGAGGCCGGCCGCCAGCTCGTGCTCGGCGTCGTGCAGCCGGGCCCGGGCCAGGGACTGGGCGACCAGCCCTCCCAGGGTGGACAGCAGGGTGCGCTCGTCCGCGTCCAGCTCGCGCTCGTCGTCGAAGCTGACCACGCACACGCCGATCGCCCGCCCGCTGGCCACCAGCGGCAGGAACGCCCAGGAGCCGCGGCCGGTACGGCTGGTCGGTTCCCACACCTCGGGGTAGGACGCGCGGAACTCCTCGCGGGTCGGGATGAACACCGGCGCCCGGTGGCGCACCGCCTCGGCGGCCGGGTGCCCGGCCGGCAGCACCGTGCGGTCCCAGACCGCCAGCGCCTCGGTCCGGTAGCCGGAGGCACCGAGCACCTGCGTCCGGCCGGCCTCGAAGGAGGACAGCACCAGGCCGTCCGGCGGCAGTCCGGGCAGCGGCAGCCCGGTGAACACCCGGGCCACGTCACGGACGGTGACGGCTTCGGAGAGGGCGCGGGCCGCCTCCTTGATGAACCGGGAGCGCTCCTCGCGCAGCAGGGCCATCCGGTCGGCGCGGTCGCGCTTGTGCAGTTCGACGGTGGCGTCCCAGACGAAGCCCACCATCCGGGAGGCCCGGCCGAAGGCGTCCGCGAGCACCCGGCCGCGGAAGCGCACCGCGCGCATGGTGCCGTTGGGCCCGACGGTGCGGTAGTAGGCGCCGCACTGGCCCAGTTCGGCCACCGCGCGCTCGACCCGGCGGCGCACCACCGGCGCGTCCTCGGGGTGCAGCAGGGCCAGGAAGGAACCGGCGGTGCGGTCGAAGCGGCCCTGGTCCATGCTGTCCAGGCCGATGATCGCGCAGGCCCGGTGGTCGCCCTCCAGGACGTCACGGCGGATGTCCCAGTCGAAGGAGCCGATGCCGTTGGCGGCCATCGCGGGCTCCAGCCAGTCCGGCATGGTGTCCGCGGAGGCGGGCGGCAGGCCGCCGGGGAGCACCGTCGCCAGCCGTCCGGCGGCGAGCGCGGGCGCCGGGCGCAGCGCGGGCCGGCGCACGACCTGGGCGGGCGGCTTCGCCCGGCCCTGCCCCGCCGTGGTGGGGCCGGTGGGGGGCTGACCGGCGGTCGCGGGGCCGCCGGGTTTCGGATCGGTGTGGGTGGAGGCTGCCTGCTGCGCTTCGGCGGTGGGCGCACCGGGTGGAAGCGCCGGCCCCGGCGACTCGGGCTCAGTGGGCATGCTGCTCCTGCCGCTGCCGTGGCGGACCGCGCCGACCGTCCGGACGGGCCGCGTGGCGGTGTGATGGGTGGTGCTGGATCGGACGGTGTCGACGGGCGGTGGTCGGTCGAGGTTCGGTCTCCCCGCTGCTTCCCGCACGTGGACACACATTCCCACCATCCTGTCCAATGTTGGGCCGAGCGGCAATGGCAACGGGCCGGAAATCTTCCGTTCCGCCTTCTGTTCTGGGCATCCTTCGAAGACGAATGAATCGACGCCGAACGGTGCGGCAGGGCGCGTGCCCCGTACGCCCCGCACCCCGCATCCCGCACAGTCCGCGAAGGCCGGGGCCGCCGGGTCGGCCGGGTCGGCCCGGTCAACCGGACTCAGGGCAGGGCGAGCTCGAACCAGGTGACTTTGCCGTCGCCCCGCAGTTGCACGCCCCACGCGTCCGCGAGCGCCTCCACCAGCAGCAGGCCACGCCCCGAGGTCGCGTACTCGACGTCCGGATCGCGACGTCGGCCGGGCAGCCGGGTCGTGCCGTCCTGCACCTCGATCCGCAACCGGTGGTCCGACCCGAGCACCGCGTCGAACACCGCGCCCTTGCCGGTGTGCAGCAGCGCGTTGGTCACCAGCTCGGAGGAGAGCAGTTCGGCGGTGTCCGACAGCTCGGGCACCCCCCAGTGGCTGAGCGCCGTCCGCAGCCGCCGCCGGACCGAGCCGACCGCGACCAGGTCGGCCGGATCGAGCGTCAGGTGCAGCCGGCGGTGCAGGGCGCAGCCGGGGGCCGAGGTGCCCGGCCGGGTCGTCCCGGTGCCACCGGCCGGGCCCTGGGCGGGCCCGGACCGGTAGGCGTCACCCGAACTCGTCCGCTGCCGCGGGAATCGCGACTGACCGTCCATCAACACATGCCCCCGCCCTCAAATCCGGGCCCCCGCCTCCGGATCCCCCGCCGGCCGGGTGGCCCCCTCGTTCTGACCACCCATCCTCATGCCCAGTTGACGGCGTTTGCAACAGTGTGCGTCCGATCACGTGGGGTGAAAGGGGCACGGGGAGGTTCACGTGATCCAACTGCCCGCGCCGGACAGGTTTGCGAAGCGCAGAGTCTGTTTTCGAGCCCGCCCCCGCTCGATCCCGCGCACACCCGGCGCCCGGGCGCCGGGCCGCTTCGCCCTCCCGCTCCCCGTCGCACCCCGCCGCGCGCCCGCCCCACCCTCGCCGCGTGCCCGCCCCACCCTCGCCGCGTGCCCGGCGCGTGCCCGGCGCGTGCCCGGCGAGCCGAACCGCTCCGGACCGGCAACGCTGGACACGACGGCCCGGTCCGGGTTCAATGGCCCGAGATGTTTGAACGACGTTCTAACATCGCCCCGAAAGCCGACCCCCTCCCCCGGCGACCGCGAGCGAGGAACCGTGCGACTGACCCCCACCGAGCGGGACCGACTGCTGATCTTCACAGCAGCCGAGCTGGCCCGCGCCCGCCGCGCCCGGGGCGTACGCCTCAACATCCCCGAGGCCACCGCCCTGATCGCGGACACCGTCTGCGAGGCCGCCCGCGACGGCAGGCGCCTGGCCGAGGCCATCGAGGCCGGCCGCACCGTGCTCACCGCCGACGACGTGCTGCCCGGCGTGCCGGACGTCGTCACCGTCGTCCAGGTCGAGGCCGTCTTCGACGACGGCACCCGCCTGGCCGTCGTCAACGACCCGTTCCAGGGCGCCGGATCGCTCGGCGACGAGGCCCCCGGCGGCGCGCTGATCGGCGCCGGCGCCGGCTACGACCCGGTCGAGGAGACGGTGCTGCTCCCCGTCCACAACACCTCCGAGGTGCCGATCTCGGTCACCTCGCACTTCCACTTCTTCGAGGCCAACCCGCGCCTCGCCTTCGACCGCGCCGCCGCCTACGGCACCCACCTGGCCGTCCCGGCCGGCTCCTCGGTGCGCTTCGACCCGGGCGCCACCGTCGAGGTCGGCCTGGTGCCGATCGGCGGCGAGCGCGTCGCGATCGGCTTCGCCGGCCTGGTCGACGGCCCGCTGGACGCGCCCGGCGCGAAGGAGGCCGCCCTGGCCAAGGCCCGCGCGACCGGCTACCTGACCACCTTCGGCGACGCGGAGGTGCCGTCATGACGTCCATCACCCCCCACGACTACATCTCGGTGCACGGCCCCCGGGCGGGCGACCGGATCCGGCTCGGCGACTCCGGCCTGATCGTCCGGGTCGAGTCCGACTCGCAGACCCCCGGCGAGGAGTTCCTGGCCGGCTTCGGCAAGACCGCCCGCGACGGACTGCACCTCAAGGCCGCCGCCGTCCGCAACACCTGCGACGTGGTGATCAGCAACGTCCTGGTGATCGACGCGATCCAGGGCATCCGCAAGACCTCGATCGGCCTGATCGACGGCCGGATCGCCTCGATCGGCCGCGCCGGCAACCCCGACACCCTCGACGGCGTGGACGTCGTCGTCGGCACCGGCACCACCATCGTCTCCGGCGAGGGCATGATCGCCACCGCCGGCGCCATCGACACCCACGTCCACCTGCTCTCGCCGCGGATCATGGAGGCCTCGCTCGCCTCCGGCGTCACCACCATCATCGGCCAGGAGTTCGGCCCGGTCTGGGGCGTCGGCGTCAACTCACCGTGGGCGCTGCGCCACGCCTTCAACGCCTTCGACGCCTGGCCCGTCAACATCGGCTTCCTGGGCCGCGGCTCGTCCTCCGACCCGGCCCCGCTCGTCGAAGCCCTCGCCGAGGGCGGCGCCTCCGGCTTCAAGGTCCACGAGGACATGGGCGCCCACACCCGCGCCCTGGACACCGCGCTGCGCGTCGCCGAGGAGTACGACGTCCAGGTCGCCCTGCACACCGACGGCCTGAACGAGTGCCTGTCGGTGGAGGACACGCTGAAGGTGCTGGAGGGGCGGACGATCCACGCCTTCCACATCGAGGGCTGCGGCGGCGGACACGTCCCCAACGTGCTGAAGATGGCGGGCGTGCCGAACGTCATCGGCTCCTCCACCAACCCCACCCTGCCGTTCGGCCGCGACGCGCTCGGCGAGCACTTCGGCATGATCGTCTCCGCCCACGACCTCAAGACCGACCTGCCCGGCGACGCCGCCATGGCCCGCGACCGCATCCGCGCCGGCACCATGGGTGCCGAGGACGTCCTGCACGACCTCGGCGTCATCGGCATCACCTCCTCCGACGCCCAGGGCATGGGCCGCGCCGGCGAGACCGTCCGCCGCACCTTCGCCATGGCCGGCAAGATGAAGGCCGAACTCGGCCCCCTCGACGGCGGCTACGGGACCACGGCCAGCGGCGACGACAACGAGCGCGTGCTGCGCTACATCGCCAAGCTCACCATCAACCCCGCCATCGCCCACGGCCTCTCCCACGAGGTCGGCTCCATCGAGGTCGGCAAGCTCGCCGACATCGTGCTGTGGCGCCCCGACCACTTCGGCGCCAAACCCCAGCTGGTGCTGAAGGCCGGATTCCCCGCCTACGGTGTGGTCGGCGACCCCAACGCCTCCACCGACACCTGCGAACCCCTCGTCCTCGGACCGCAGTTCGGCGCCCACGGCGCCACCGCCGCCGACATCTCGGTCGCCTTCGTCGCCCAGGCCGCCGCCGACGGCGCCTACCTCGACCGCCCCGCCGACGGGCTGCCCACCCGCCGCCGCCGCGTCGGCGTCCGGAACACCCGCGGCATCGGCCCGCGCGACATGGTCCGCAACGCCCGGGTCGGCCGCGTCGACGTCACCCAGACCGGCCTGGTCTCGCTGGACGGCGAACCGCTGCGCTCCGAACCCGCGGACAGCGTCTCGCTCAGCCGCCTCTACTTCCTCTGACACTTCCGCCGAACGCCTCCGCCGAACGCCTCCCCCCACTAGGACTCCCGGATGACCACCCCCACGCCCGCCTCCCTCGGCTACCGGATGCCCGCCGAGTGGCACCCGCACGACCGCACCTGGATGGCCTTCCCCACCGCCAACCCCACCTTCGACACCCCCGAGAACCTGCACGCGGGCCGCGAGGCCTGGGCCGCCGTCGCCAACACCATCGTCCGGTACGAGCCGGTCACCCTGGTCGTCAACACCGGCGAGACCGCGGACGCCCGCCAGTACGTCTCCGAGCAGGTCGAGATCGTCGAGCGCCCGCTCGACGACGCCTGGATGCGCGACATCGGCCCGTCCTTCCTGATCGACGGCAAGGGCTCGCTGGCCGCCGCCGACTGGATCTTCAACGGCTGGGGCGCCCAGTCCTGGGCCCGCTGGGACGACGACCAGCACATCGCCGAGCACATCAGCGAACTGACGGGCGTCCAGCGCTTCGCCTCCCGGCTGATCAACGAGGGCGGCGGCATCCACGTCGACGGCGAGGGCACCGTCCTGGTCACCGAGACCGTCCAACTCGGCGAGGGCCGCAACGCGGACTGGACCAAGGAGGAGGTCGAGGCCGAGCTGCACGCCTTCCTCGGCACCACCAAGGCGATCTGGCTGCCGCGCGGACTCACCCGCGACTACGACGAGTTCGGCACCCGCGGGCACATCGACATCGTCGCCTCCTTCGTGCGCCCCGGCGTCGTCGTCGCCCACGTCCAGCCGGACGCCGCCCACCCGGACCACGCGGTCTGCCAGGAGCTCGTCGCCATCCTGCGCGCCGCCACCGACGCCCGGGGCCGGCCGCTGGAGGTCATCGAACTCCCCGCCCCCACCGTCCTGCTGGACGAGGACGGCGAACCGGTCGACTACTCCTACATCAACCACTACGTGGCCAACGGCGCCGTGGTCCTGTGCGCCTTCGACGACCCGCGCGATCAGGAGGCCGCCGCCATCCTCGGCCGCGCCTACCCGGGCCGCACCGTCGAACTCGTCGACGCCCGCGAGATCTTCGCCAACGGCGGCGGCATCCACTGCATCACCCAGCAGCAGCCGAAGTCCGTCTGACCCCCGGCTGCCTGTGCTGCCTGTGCTGCCCGTGCCACCTGTGCTGCCGGGGCGGAGCACCTCCCCCGCCCCGGCAGCGTCCGGACGCCCGTTCCACCGAGGACGCCCGTTCCACCGAGGGAGAGCGACACACATGGCGGACGCCCGCCCACGCCGACCGGCGCGCCCCCGCGAGGAGGTCTTCGCCACCGCCCGGGCCGCGATCGCCGAGCACGGGCTCGCCAAACTCACCATGGCCGGGCTCGGCAAACAGCTCCAGATGAGCGCCGGGCACCTGCTCTACTACTTCGGCAGCAAGGACCAGCTGCTGCTGGAGACCCTCCGCTGGAGCGAGGACCAACTCGGCGCCCGCCGCCGCGACGCCCTCGCCGACCGCTCCCGCGACCCCTGGCAGCGGCTCGACGCCTACCTTCGCCTCTACCTGCCCGACGGGGCGGGCGACCCGCGCTGGATCCTGTGGGTCGAGGTGTGGGGGCGCTCCCCCGCCAGCGCCGAGATCCGCCAGGGACAGCAGGAGATCGAGGCGCCCTGGCAGGCCGACCTGGTCGCCCTCATCGAGGAGGGCGCCGCCACCGGCCACTTCACCCCCGGGCCCGCCGCCGACCGCGCCGCCCAGATCCGCGCGCTCCTCGACGGCCTGGCCGTCCCCATCGCCATCGGCCTCCCCGACGCCCACCGCCCCGCCGCCCTCACCCAGGCCACCGCCGTCGCCGCCATCCTCCTGCGCACCTGACTCCGGGGCCTGCGGCAAGGGGGAAATATACCGACCGGTCTATAGATTTCTCCCCGGTGGCGTGACGACAGGGTGCGTGGTGATGCGTGGCGCCTGGGCGCTTGGCGCGCAGGAAGTCGGCCAGGCCGACTTCCTGCGCAGTCCATCGCGCCAGCACGGCCGCAACGGCCGCTGCCACGGGAAAATATGTCGGTCGGTCTACATATTCACCCGCCGAGGGCGCGGGCAGTGCGCGAGAAGTCGGGCCCGCCGCCTTCTCGCGCGGCCGGCAAATATGTCGGTCGGTCTACATATTTCGCCACGGGAGGGCCCGGATCGGGCTAGGGCTTGTTCAGGTACGTGAGGACGGCGCGGACGCGACGGTTGGCGTCATCCTCGGAGATGCCGAGCTTGCCGGACATCGAGGTGGCGTACTTGCCGATCGCACTCTCGCCGAGGAGGAGCCGGCGGCCGACGGCCTGGCTGGAGAGCCCCTCGGTGCCGTCCCGCGTGGGGGAGATCCGTGCCCGGGACGCCCCGGCGTGCCGGACCGCGTCGGCCGGCAGTTCGGCGACGCCGAAGTAGACGCCGAAGTAGACGGCGGACTCGATCGGCGGGTCCAGGCGCAGCGGGGCGCCGGCGCTGACGGCCACGTCGAGCGGGACGTCCAGGGCGAGGGCGCGGACGGCGTCGACGATCCCCCGCCCGTTCAGCACCGGCGGGCTGATCCCCCGGATCAGGTCACGGAGTTCGGCCGGCGAGGCGGTGGCACCGGCCTGCGCGTCCCGCATCAGTGCCCCGGCCCGGCCGGGGTGACTTCCCGTCAGCTCCCCGGCGGTCGACGGCGAGAGCCCGAGCGCGACCAGACGGGCGGCGCCCCGTCGTACAGGTCCCGTTCGATCCAGGGGATCTCGGCGGCCTGCGTGGCCGTCACGTCCGCGCGCTGGACGACCAGTTACTCGACCCGCTCCGCCTCCGCCTCCGCCATCACCATCACCATCGACGGCGACGGCGACGGCGACGGCGACGGCGACGGCGACGGGCGCAGGAAGCGCCCCGCCACCGGTACGACGGGCCGTCAGACGTACGGGGCGGAGGCGACGGCCACGACCACACCGAGCGCCCCGGCCAGGCGAGCGGCGGGTTCCGGCCCGCCGAGCCCGAGGACCGCCGCAGCCGCCCCGGCCGGCGGTAAGCACCCGACCGGGCCGGCGGTGCTCCAGCCGGCATGCGGTCGTCATTTGGTCGTCATGCGGTCGTCATTCGGTCCAGACGGCGGCGGCCGTGCGGTCGTCAGCGTAGCCCTTGGCGCGGACCTGGACCTGGCGGAGGAAGTCGACGGTGCCGGGCGGGTGCGGGTGGGCCCAGTGGGTGGACAGGAAGTGGGCGACGGCCGGCTCGTCGGCGATCGGGCGGGCCAGGCCGGGGGTGCAGAGCAGCAGGACGTCGCCCGGGGTGGCGGGGACCAGCCGGAAGCGGAACGGCCTCGGCTCCTCCTCCGGCTGCTGCTGGCCGTCCGGGTGGTGCAGCAGACGGGCCGCGTACGCGTCGATCCAGTGGCCGGAGCGCAGCAGGTAGAGCCCGCCCGGACCGACCCCGAAGGCCGCCCGGTGGCCGGCCGCCGGGTCGAGTGACAGCAGCAGGCAGTGCAGCGAGGCCGGGGACGGCGTGCCGTCCTCCTCGCCCCGGGGCACGAGCGCGCGCAGCGGGGCGACCGCGCCGGTGGCGAGCCGCTGGAGGCCGTAGCGGAGCCGGTCCCGGGCGCCGTCGCGCAGGTCGGCGGCCAGGCCCTCCCGGCTGCGGCCCACCGCGGCGGCCAGGTGGCGGCAGGCCTCGCCCGTGCTGGTGGCGACGGCCTCCGGGGAGAGCGCCTCGTCCGCGGCGGTGCCGGTCCGGTCGATGCCGCCGAGCACGGCGAGCAGCAGCCCGTCCGGACCGTCCCCGAACCTGGTGATCAGCAGCGCGTCCCGCCGCGACTCGCCCCGGTAGCGGGCGGAGTCGCCGCGGACGGAGACGGCGCGCAGCACGGACGGCCCGTACTGGGCGCCCTCCAGGACGGTGTCCGGCACGAGCGCCCCGAGCACGCCCGGGTCCGCCTCCGGGACGGCGGTCGGCTCCGGCCCGTAGGTCGGCGGCCGCTCACCGATGTGCGGTACGGCGGGGGCGCCGTCGGCGAGCGGTGAGCGGACGGCCGGGCGCGGGTCGGGGATGGTCGCGGTGGCGAGGGTGTCGGGCTCGGGTTCGGGCTCCGGTTCCGGTGCGGAAGCGGGAGCGGGTACCGGTTCGACGACGGCCTCGGGTTCGGGCTCGGGCTCGGGCTCGGGTTCCGCGGTGGCGGCGGCCGGTGCGGGGGCCGGTTCCGGCACGGGCGCGGGCTCGGGGATGGGCTCGGGGATGGGCTCGGGGATGGGCTCGGGGATGGGCTCGGGAGCGGGCTTGTCCAGGGAGACCGGGGTGGGGGCGGCCTCGGCTTCGGGTCCCGGGCCGTCAAGGGCATCAGGGGCGGGGACGGTATGGGTCTGCTCCGCCGTCCGCTGGGGTCCGATGACGCCGATCGCGGTGTCGAACCAGTCGTCGATACTGTCCCGTCCCAGCACCTCGTCCGCCGCCGGTTCCACTGCCGGTTCCGGCACCGGCTCCGGGTCCACCACCGGCACCGGCTCCAGCACCGGGTCCGCGTCCGGCACCGGCTCCGGCTCCGGCTCGACCGTGCGCTGCTGGCCGATGAGGCCGACCGCCGTGTCGAACCAGTCGTCGACGCTGCCGTCGCCGGGGTCGGCGTGCGGGGTGTCGGGGAGGGTGCCCGCCGGGCCGTCGTAGACCGTGTCCCACCAGCCGTCGTCCGGCCGGTGCGACTGTGCGGGGGCACCCTGCTTGCTCATCTGGCGGCTCCTGGTCGGTCCGTGGTCGCGCCGCCCCCGGCGGGGCCGGACTCGACGTCATTGTCTCCAAGTGCAACGACGCTGTCCGGGTTTCGGCGACAACCGGTCAGCGCCCGGCCGTTCCCGGCCACCGCGTTCACCTCGGGTTTCACCGGGGAGTCCGGTGCCGCGTTCACCCCCGCATTCACCCCGCGTTCGGTCCCGTTCGTCCCTGCTTGCCGGATGTGCCCGGAGCAGGGCGTTTCCGGGGTGTTCGGGCCCGGGAGCGGCCGAAAATGGGGGCGGAGGAGGGGCATCGCTTCACTCGTTCGGCTGATTAAATGTGCGCATGACCGCGTCGACCCCCAGCTCACCCCGACCGGGGAGGGCCGCACCGGCGGGCCGCCCGGTGAGTGCGCTGTGGGTCCTGCTGCTGGTCGCGCTGCTCACGGCGCTGCCGTGCGCGGGCCAGGCGAAGGCGGTCGGCACACACGCCCCTCCGACGCCGACCACCGTCAGCGCCGCCGTCACCGTCACGACGGCCTCCGGGCACGCCCCGCACACCGGCCCCGCCGCCAAGGCCTCCGACCAGCGCCAGCGCGCCGAGGAGCAGCGGCACTGGACGTGGTGCACGGCCGACGGCGGGCCGCCGCGCCGTGACAACGGCTGCTCCAGCCACCCGTACTGCCCCCAGGACGCCCAGCTGCCGAACCCGCCGCCGCATCCGCAGCCGGCCGCGTCACCGCTCGCGCCGGCAGCCGAGGCGCTGCCCAGGGTGGTGCCCGCCGGGCTGCTGGACGGTCCGCATCCGGCGCCCGATCTGCACGAGCTGCAAGTACACCGGTCCTGAGCGGAACCCACCGCCCGGCATCCGCCGGCGGATCCGCCCCTCCCCCTCTTTCAGCTGACCGCCGCGCCACCAGCAGTGCGCGGCGGGGACAAGGACAACCACCATGGGTTCCGCCTCGAAGCAGTCCAGCAAGCAGTCCGGCAAGCCCGGCCCGACCGACCGCCGCGCCCGGATAGCCGAGCTGCGCGCCGGCGAACAGCGCCGCGACCGCCGCAACAAGGTCATCGCCTCGATCGCGGCCGGTGTGCTGGTGATCGGCGCGATCGCCACCGGCACCTGGATCATCATGGACGCCAACCAGAGCAAGAAGGACAAGCAGGCCGCCGCCAACGCGGACATCCCGGGCGTGCAGACCTTCGGCGAGCTGAGCCGCACCCACGTCAAGGACAAGGTCAGCTACCCGATGACCCCGCCGGTCGGCGGCGACCACAACGCGATCTGGCTGGACTGCATGGGCCACGTCTACGACCAGCCGGTCGAGAACGAGCGCGCCGTCCACTCGCTGGAGCACGGCGCGGTCTGGGTGACGTACAACGGCAAGGCGACGCCGGACGACGTCAAGACGCTGTCCGACAAGGTCAAGACCACCCCGTACTCGCTGATGAGCCCGTACCCGGACGAGAAGGGCACCATCACCCTGAACGCCTGGAGCACCCAGCTGATCGTGGACAGCGCCAGCGACCCCCGGGTGAACCAGTTCTTCACCAAGTACGTCCAGGGCAAGCAGACCCAGGAGCCCGGCGCCTCCTGCACCATGGGGCAGATGTGACCGCCGACGCGGCCCTGCCCGAGGACGGCTCCGAGCACGCCGCCGAGGAGTTCGCGGACGAGGCCGAGGCGCCGCGCCCGGCCCGTCGGCGGCTGTGGTGGCCGGCCGCGCTGGCCGCCGCGCTCGCGCTGGCCCTCGGGGTGCCCGCCCTGGTGGCGAGCGGGACGTCGGCGTCCGGGTCGGCCTCGGTGGCCGTCCCGGCGGACGACTCGCCCGAGGCCGGGTTCGCCCGCGACATGGCGACCCACCACCAGCAGGCGGTGGACCTGTCGTTCATCGTCCGGGACCGCACCGGCGACGACGCGACCCGCACCCTGGCCTTCGACATCATCAACACCCAGGCCAACCAGCGCGGGATGATGATGGGCTGGATCGACCAGTGGGGGCTGCCGCAGCACTCGACCGCCAAGCCGATGGCGTGGATGAGGATGGACCACGACTACCAGGCCCACGACGGTTCGCTGATGCCCGGCATGGCCACCAACACCCAACTGGCGAAGCTGCGTTCGCTCAGCGGGCGGGACGCCGAGGTGTACTACCTGCAGCTGATGATCCAGCACCACAAGGGCGGCGTCGAAATGGCCCAGGGCTATGTGGACCTGGCGAGGAACGACGCCGAGAAGCGGCTCGCCCAGTCGATGGTGGTCGCGCAGACCTCTGAGGTCCAGCTGATGACCGACATGCTCACGGAGCGCGGCGCCGCCCCCGGCGTGCCCGCGTCCTGACCCACCCCACTCCGTGTGTCCCCGGACGGCCGGGGCGCGGTCGACGGTCCCGTACCGTGCGTACCGTGCCCCGGCCGTCCCGCGTCCGCGACAAGCCCCTGGAGTTCCGATGACCCCCGCCGCGCCCTGGCTGATCGCCGGACTGGGCAACCCCGGCCCGTGGTTCCGGCTGACCCGGCACAACGCCGGCTTCCTGACCGTGGAGCGGCTGGCCGAACGGTACGGCGCCCGGTTCCGGCGGCGCGGGATCGGCGCCCTGGTGGCGGAGATCGAGGTCGACGGCCACCGGGTGGTGCTGGCCAAGCCGCAGTGGTTCGTCAACCTGTCCGGCCGGCCGGTGTCCGGCCTGCTGCGGCGCTACGGCGTCCCGGTCGAGCACCTGGTGGTCGTGCAGGACGACCTGGACTTCGCGTTCGGCGCCGGACGGCTCAAGCGCGGCGGCGGCCCCGGTGGCCACAACGGCGTGCGCTCGGTGGGCGAGGTGCTCGGCACCCGTGACTTCGTGCGGCTGCGCTTCGGCATCGGGCGCCCGCCGAAGGGGCAGAGCATCGGCGACTTCGTGCTGAAGAAGTTCTCGGACCACGAACAGGCCGCCCTGCCAGGGGTGTTGGACCGGTGCGCGGACGCGCTGGACACACTGGTGCGGCTCGGCCTCAACCGGGCCCAGGACGCGCTGAACGTCCGCTCGGAAGCCTAGCGACGGAGGCCTGGGCTCAGGCCCGGGGACGGAGCTCCGGGCTCAGGCCCGGGGACGGAGTTCCGGCCTCAGGCCCCGGGGACGGAGCTCCGGCCTCAGCTCTGGTGGACCGGCCGGGTCAGGGCCACGGCCGCCACCGCGACCGCCGCGAGGGCGAGCAGCACCGTACGGCCGCCGGACGCCGGGCCCGCCAGGTGGACGCCGAGGACGGGCAGCGCGGTGCCGAGCGCCGTCCCGAGGCTGCGCGCCATGTTCACCATGCCGCCGCCGACCGCCGAGCACTGCGCCGGGATCGCCCGCATCACCAGCGCGTTGTTGGCGGGCAGCAGCAGGCCCAGCCCGTAGCCGGCGAGCAGCAACGGCACCGCCACGGCCGCCCCGGAGACCGGCAGCAGGGCGAACAGCAGCAACCCCGCAGCCGCGAGCAGCGCGCCCGCGCGGCAGCGGGCGACGTCCGACCAGCCGCGCGGCAGCAGCGCGCCGCCGACGGTCGCGGCGAGCGCGAACGCGGCGGGCAGCAGGGTGATCACCAGGCCCGCCCGGGCCACCGGCACGCCCGCGCCGGTGAGCAGCACCGGGCCGAGCACGAGCGGGCAGAACAGCAGCAGGTAGCCGATCAGCGAGACCACCAGTCCGGACCGCACCCCCGGGGTGTTGACCAGGCCGGGCGCCAGGATCGGCCGGGCGGCCCGCCGCTCCTGGCGGACCAGCGCGAGCGCGAGGACGGCGGCAGCGAGCAGCAGGGCGGCGACGGCCCAGCCGGGCAGCGGCAGTCCGGAGGCGGTGGACAGGGCGAGCAGCAGCGCGGTGGTGGAGCCGGTGAGCAGCAGCAGGCCGGGCAGGTCGAAGCGGCCGCCGGACTGGGTGGCCGGCGGGCTCGCGGCGGCGCTCGCGCGGGGGGCGCCCTCGGCGCGGGGGGCGGGCAGGGTCGTGGCGGCCCCCGCGAGCGGGCTCCCGGCACTGGCGGTGAGCGGGTTCCCGGTAGTGAGCAGGTTCCCAGCGGTGAGCGGGCTCCCGGTGCGGGTGCGGGGCAGCAGGAACCAGCCGGCCAGGATGCCCAGCACCCCGATCGGCACGTTGATCCAGAACACCCACCGCCAGGAGGCGTGCTCGACCAGCAGCCCGCCGAGGCTGGGCCCGAGCGCCAGTCCGAGCCCCTGGGCGGCCGCCTGGATGCCGAGCGCCCGCCGCATGGCGTGCTCCGGGACGCCGCGCGCCACCAGCGCGACGCTGTTGGCCTGCATCATCGCGCCGCCGACGGCCTGGACGGCCCGGCAGGCGACCAGCACGCCGAGGCTGCCGGCGTATCCGGCGCCGAGCGAGGCCAGGGCGAAGACGGCGAAGCCGCCGAGGTACATGGTCTTGCGGCCGACCAGGTCGGAGAGCCAGCCGACCGGGGCGAGCAGGGCGACCAGCACCAGGAGGTAGGCGAGGGCGACCCATTCGACGGCCGCGAAGCCCGCGTTGAAGTGCCGGCCGAGGGCCGGGAAGACGAGGGCGGTGACGCTGGCGGTGAGCTGGCCGAGGAAGGCGCCGAGGCAGACGGTGCCGACGGCCAGCCAGTGGGCGTGACGCCAGCCGGCTATGCCGCGGGGCCGGGGCCGCTCGGTGAGCAGCCGCGCGGCAAGGGCGGTGGCGTTCATGCCACAAATATATCGGATGCAGATATGTTCTTTCTACGAGCTGCTCGCTTTCCGACGGGATCTCTTGACGTTCCGCGAAGTTCCGCGAAGTTCCGCGAAGTTCCGGGGACCTCCGGGGACCTCCGGGAGCCCCCGTCCGCCGGTGGACAGCCCGCCGGACCGGCCCGTACCAGGCGATACGCTGTCCGCCATGCCGTCGTCACCACACGTCCCCGACCCCGCCACCGAAAGCCCCGAAACGGCGGTCGACCACGCCCGGCGGCTCACCGACACCGTCACCCGGCTGCGCCGCGCCCTGCGCAGCAGCATCCGCACCGACTACCCGTGGGAGTCCCTGCCCATGGCGCAGGTCGAACTCCTCCAGACCCTCGCAGCCGCGCCCCTGCGGGTCGGCGAACTCGCCGCCCGGCAGCGGCTCGCCCCCAACACCGTCAGCGGACTGGTCGGCAAGCTCCTCGACGCCGGATTCGTCGACCGCCAGGCCGACCCCGGCGACCGCCGCACCGCCCGCATCGCCCTCACCCCGGCCGGCCGGCGCCAGCTCGACGACTGGCAGCACGCCCACGAGCGCCGCATCGCCACCGCCCTCGGCACCCTCGACCCCGCCGACCGCGACGCCGTCGTCCACGCCCTGCCCGCCCTCGAACAACTCGCCCGCGCCCTCGCCGAGACCAGCCAGGGCCCCGACCCGACCTGAACCCCGGCCCGGCCCGGCCCAGGGCTGAACCCGCCCAGGGCTGAACCCCCGGGCGCCGCCAAAACCGCTGGTCACCGACCCGTCCGGACCGCTACCGTCCCCGGCATGAGCACAGCGCAGGTACTGATCGAGCCCTGGACGGACGCCGACCTCGCGCTGCTGCGCCGGGTGAACACCTCGGAGATGAAGAAGCACGTCGGCGGCCCGGAGACCGAGGAGCAACTGCTCGTCCGGCACCGGCGCTACCTGGACTTCGTCCCGTCCGGCCTGGGCTGCATGTACCGGATCGTGCTGCTCCCCGAGGGCGAGGCCGTCGGCACCGTCGGCTACGGCACCCGCACCTGGGAGGGCGAGACCGTCCACGAGATGGGGTGGAACGTCCTGCCCGGCCACCAGGGGCGGGGCATCGCCGTCGCCGCCACCCGCGCCGCCGTCGCGGCCGCCCGCCGCGAGGCCGCCCACCGCCACCTGCACGCCTTCCCCTCGGTGGACAACCCGGCCTCCAACGCGGTCTGCGCGAAGGCCGGGTTCAGCCTCGTCGGCGAGACGGACTTCGAGTTCCCGCCCGGGCGGTTCATGCGCAGCCACAACTGGCGGGTGGACCTGGAGGACCTGGACCTGCGGGCAGCGGCGGGCTGAACCCGCGCCGCCGCCCGGGCGGACGCGTCAGAACAGCGTGCCGCACTCCAGCTCCAGCAGCCAGCGCTTGCGGTCCACGCCCGCCGCGAAGCCGGTCAGCGAACCGTTGGCACCCATGACGCGGTGGCAGGGGCGGACGATGAGCAGCGGATTGGCGCCCACCGCGCCGCCGACCGCCCGCACCGCGCGCGGCGACTCCCCTGCCAGATCGGCGAGTTGGCCGTAGGTGACGGTCTCGCCGTAGGGGATCTCGTCCAGGGCGGCCCAGATCCGCCGGCGGAACTCGGTGCCCACCGGGGCGAGCGGGAGGTCGAAGGTGGTGCGCTCGCCCGCGAAGTAGGCGGCCAGTTGGGCGACCGGCTCGGCGAGCGCCTCCGGGTCGAGGACCCAGTCGTCGGCGGGCTCGGCCAGCGCGTACTTCTGACCGGGCGCGGTGACGGTGGCCAGCGCCGCCGCGCCGCCGCCCTCGGGCAGGACGCCGGACAGCAGCAGCTGGCCGAACGGGCTCTCCATGGTGGTGTAGACGGTGGTACTCATGCCTGTACGTTCTCCGTTCCAGTGCTGGCGCTCACGGGCCCGGCCCACAGCCGGTGCACGGCGTAGGAGCGCCACGGGGCCCACGCCTCGGCCGCGCGGGCGGCGTTCTTCGGGTCGCCGGGGGCGCCGAGCCGGACGAGGCCGTGCTTGACGCCCACATCGCTCGGGAGGAAGACGTCGGGGTCGGCGAGGGCCCGCATCCTCAGGTAGCCGACGGTCCAGGGGCCGATGCCGGGCAGGGCCAGCAGCCGGGCGGCGGACTCCTCCCGGTCCACCCCGCCGTCGAGTCGCACCGCCCCCTCGGCCAGGGCCGCGCACAGGCCGGTGAGCGCGCGGCGGCGGGCGGCGGGCATCGCGAAGTCCTCCGGATCGGCGGTGGCCAGCACCGCCGCCGTCGGGAACAGCAGTCGCAGGCCGCCGCTCGGCTCGGGCAGCGCGGTGCCGTACTTCTCGGCCAGCCGGCCGGCCAGGGTCCGGGCGGCGCCCACCGTGATCTGCTGGCCGAGGACGGCGCGGACGGCCAGCTCGTGCGGGTCCACGTGGCCGGGCGAGCGCAGGCCGGGACGTTCCCGGACCAGGGGGCCGAGCACCGGGTCGGCGCCGAGCTGCTCGTCGACCGCGTCCGGGTCGGCGTCCAGGTCGAACAGGCCGCGCAGACGCTGGACGGCGGTCGGGAGGTCGCGCAGGTCGGCGAGCAGCAGGCGGCAGTCGAGCCAGCCTCGGGTGCGCGGTTCGCCCGGCGCCAGCCCGTCGACCTCGGCGATGCCGTGCCCGTACGGGAGTGCCAGGGTGCGCCGGTAGCTGCGGACGCCGGGGCGCGGGCCGGGGACGACCTCCTCCACGCCGGGGACGGCGCGCAGGGCCAGGAAGTCGATCAGGTGGTCGCTGTCGAGCGCGCCGCGGTAGGCCAGGCGCAGGGTGAGGCCGCCGGCCGGGGTCGCGATGCGGCGGCCGGCGGCGACCTCGGCGCGCAGGCCGCTGGGGGTGCGGTCGTAGACCTCGCGAACGGTGTCGTTGAACTGGCGCACCGAGGCGAAGCCGGCCGCGAACGCGACGTCGGTGACCGGGAGTTCGGTGGTCTGCAGCAGCAGCCGGGCGGTCTGGGCGCGGCGGGCGCGGGCCAGGGCGATCGGGCCGGCGCCCAGTTCTGCGATGAGCTGGCGCTGGAGCTGGCGGGCGCTGTAGCCGAGGCGGCCGGCCAGGCCCGCGACGCCCTCGCGGTCCACCACGCCGTCGCCGATCAGGCGCATCGCGCGGCCGACCAGGTCGGCGCGGTGGTTCCACTCCGGCGAGCCCGGCACGGAGTCGGGGCGGCAGCGGCGGCAGGCGCGGAAGCCGGCCCCCTGGGCGGCCGCGGCGCTGGGGTAGAAGACGCAGTTGACGCGCTTGGGAGTCACGGCGGGGCAACTCGGTCGGCAGTAGATGCCGGTGGAGGTGACGGCCGTGAAGAAGACCCCGTCGAAGCGGGCGTCGCGGCTGTCCACGGCTCGGTACCGGATGTCGTCGTCGATCACGCTGTCCAGTCTGCGGCACTGGGGCGGGGGGTGACTGGCGGGAATCGGACATGGCCATTGGGGGCTCTCCCCCCTCCCCCCTCCCCCCACCCCCTCCCCTCCGCCCGTCCCACCCACCCATCCACCCGCCCATCCCGAGCACCGGCCCGGAGGGCCCGGGCCGGGGAGGCCATGCCTCGGAGACCACGCCCGAGGAGACCACCCCCGAGGAGACCACGCCACGAAGGCCACGCCGCAGCGCTCGGCGCACGCGCTGCCGCAGGCCGGGGCTCCACGCGCGTTGCTGGCACGGTCCGGCGCCGGCCAGGGTGGCTCGCCGCGCCCTCGGTGACCCGGGTTTCACCGTGGACGCGACCACCGCGGTGGTCCTGGAGCGTTTCCGGCCGCCGGCCGGCCTCCGCTGAGCCGGGTGGCCCAGGCGGAGGCCGGTCGCGGCCTCCCGCATCCTGCTCAGCGCTTCACGGGGCCTCCCGCCGCGCGCATCGACTTGGAGAGCGACTTCCACTTCTTCGCCCGGGCCGAGGCCACCCGGGCGTCCGAACGGGAGGCGATCCACTCGTTCTCGCGCTGGAGCTTGAGGTAGCTGTCCATCCGGCGTTGCGGCAGGGTGCCGTCGACCAGCGCGGCCTGCACCGCACAGCCGGGCTCGGTGTGGTGGCCGCAGTCGTGGAAGCGGCATTCCTCGGCCAGTTCGGCGATGTCGGCGAAGGCCAGGTCCACGCCCTCGCCACCGTAGAGGCCGACCTCGCGCAGCCCCGGGGTGTCGATGAGCACACCCCCGCCGGGCAGCGGGATCAGCTCACGGGTGGTCGTGGTGTGGCGCCCCTTCTGGTCGACCGAGCGGGCCTCCTGGACGGCCATCGCCGTGACGCCGGCGAGCGCGTTGGTGAGCGTGGACTTGCCGACGCCGGACTGGCCGATCACGGCCGTGGTGCCGGGCGCGCAGGCGCGCAGCACCTCCATGCCCTCGCCGGTCTCGGCGCTGACCACGAGCACGGTGACACCGGGCGCGACGGCCTCGACGTCGGCGCGGATGAACTCGGCGTCGTCCACCAGGTCGGCCTTGGTGAGGACGACCAGGGGGTCGGCGCCGGACTCCCAGGCCAGGGCGAGGAAGCGCTCTATCCGGCCGAGGTCCGGGTCGGCCGCGAGCGAGGCGGCGATCAGGACGGTGTCGACGTTGGCCGCGAGCACCTGGCCGTCGGAACGCTTGCCGGCCACCTTGCGGATGATCGCGGTCGAGCGGGGCAGCAGTGCGGCGACGGCGGCCATCGGCTGGGCGTGGAGGTCCACGGCGGCCCAGTCTCCGGTGCACGGGCAGTTGATCATGTCGGCATCGCCGACCGGGCGGGTGTCGAGCCGGACGGTGCGCGGCTCACCCGTCTCCGGATCGGCGAGCACGGCGTCGCACTGGCCGCGGTCGACCCGGACGATCCGGGCCGGGATCAGCCCGGCCTCGGTCAGTGGGGTGAAGAGTTCGGCGAGCTCGGGCTTCCAGCCGTAGCCGGACAGCGGCAGCTCGCCAGAGGGAGAGGTGGAGGGGAACGACGGAGCGGAGGCAGCGTTGAACAACGCGGTGGGCCCTTCGGGAGGAGATGATCCCGGCGGGCTGCGGCTGGCGCGGAAGGGGTCAGCCGGCGGCCGGGAAGAGGAGGTGAACGCGAGTGCTGCCCAAGGCAGCTATCGGGGCGACAACGACCACGGGGTTCACCTCCTGCTCTCTGCTCCTCGGGCGGCCGCGAAGGCCCCCGATCCGGACGGGAGAAACGCTAGCTGGTCGGCGTGGCTTGGCCAACTGATTTTTGACCTGCGGAAACGCAGCGAAGGGGCCAACATTGGACCTACAAAAGCGCGGACTTCGCGCTCAGGAAACCGCCGGAGCCGGCTACCCGCCGTACCGGTGCTTGAGGTTCGGGTCGTCCAGCCACCAGGGCCGCATCCCGGCCTCCTCCTCGGCCGGCAGCCCCGCCGCCTGCGCCTGCGCCGCGGCCTCCTCGAAGCGCGCGTCCAGTTCGGCGTCCACCGCCTTGATCTCCTCCCGGCCCTGGACCACCATCCGCCGCACCAGCGCGGCCAGGAACGGCAGCCCGACCAGGTCACCCAGCACCCAGAGCATGTTGCCGCCCCAGGTCTGGTCCTGTGCCAGGCTCGGCCCCCACGGCCGCCCGAGCGCCACGTAGTAGTGCTCGGCGACCAGGTGGCCGCCGTAGATCAGCACCAGCCCGAGCCCCGCGTCGAAGATCACCTCGGCGAAGGTGATGAACAGCCCGACCAGGTGCGGGTACTCACGCCCGACCGGGTCGATCTGCAGCCGCGGCCAGAAGTACGCCAGCCCGAGCAGCACCAGCGCCAGGTGCAGCAGCACGTTCCCGAACGCGCTGGACACCGACTCCTCGTACCAGGGCGTGAAGTAGAGCAGCCACGGCGGGGCCATCAGCAGCGCGGTGGAGACGGCCGGGAACATCAGCACCTTGGACGGCCCGCTGCGCAGCGCCCGCAGGACGCGCTCGCGCCGGGCCGGCGGCGCGGCCGCGACCAGCAGCGAGACCGGCGCGCCGAGCGCGAGCAGCAGCGGGACGACCATCAGCAGCAGCACGACCTGGACGGCCCGGTCGGTGAACAGGATCCGCTCGTACACGCCGAGGCCGGAGCAGGTGCACCAGATCCACAGCAGCAGCCCGCCGAGGAAGGCGGCGGTGCGGGACGGCTGCCAGCGTTCGCCCCCGGCCCGGTGGACGGTGCGCACCGCGGTCAGGTACCAGCCGCCGAGCAGCACGGAGAGGGCGAGCACGAGCGGTTCGGCCGTCCACGAGGTGGCGAGGTCGGACCACTGCCAGGGCGGCGGTCCGCTGTAGGCGAGCACTCGCACCGCGCCGTCCATCCGTCCGCCCACCTCGCTCGCGCCCTGCCGCCGCCGGCGCCGTCCGGCGGTCCGTCGGACGCCGCGGACCGGACCACGGCGCCCGGCCATGATGGCCTCCCGCCCGGCGCCCGCCGCGCCCGGGGCCCGCCTCTATACCTGCGCCTGAACAAAGCTTTACCAAGCCCGAAAAAAGCTTTGCCCAGGCAAAGTTCCGGCCTCGTCGGCCCCCGGACCGCAACCGGCGGAGGGGCGTGTTCGTCTGGCAGGATGCACCGTCGGCGATACCGGCCACGCGGGTGATGACAAGGGGACGACAAGGGTGCAAAGCACTGCACGCGGCGAGGGCCGCCGGCTGGCGGCGCGCCACCGCAACATCGAGCTGGGCCTGCTGGCGCTCGCGGTGGCCGTCTGTCTGGCGGGGCACGTCGACGCCGATCTGGCACTGACCGGCAAGATGCCGCCCGGGCTGCTGGTCCACGGCCTGGCGCTGGGCGGCCTGGCCGGGGCGGCGCACCTGGCGGTGCGGCGCTTCGCCCCGTACGCGGATCCGCTGATCCTGCCGCTGGGCGTCTTCCTGACCGGCTTCGGGCTGATGCTGCTGGACCGGCTGGACATCTCCTACGCGGCGGCGCACGCCCGGAAGGGCGACTACCAGAAGCTCCCGGCCGCGCCCTCACAACTGATGTGGGTGTTCGTCTCGGTCGCGGTGGCGATCGCGCTGATCGTGCTGATCAAGCACCACCGGTTCTTCCAGCGGTACGTGTACCTGCTGATGACGGGGGCGCTGATCCTGCTGGCGGCGCCCGCGTTCTTCCCGGGCCGGCCGGAGGACTTCGGCGCCAAGCGCTGGATCCGCCTGTTCGGCCTCTCCTTCGAGCCGGACGAGTTCGTGAAGGTCGCGATCACGATCTTCTTCGCCGGCTACCTGATGGCCTCCCGGGACGCGCTCGCGCTGGCCGGCCGGAAGATCTGGGGGATGACCCTGCCGCGCGGGCGACACGTCGGCCCGGTGCTGGCGATCTGGGTGGTCAGCCTGCTGGTGCTGGTCTTCGAGCGCGACCTCGGCACCTCGCTGATCTTCTTCGGCGTCTTCGTCGTGATGCTGTACGTGGCGACCGAGCGGACCAGTTGGGTGGTGCTCGGCGTGCTGATGGCGGTCGGCGGCGCGGCCGTGGTCGGCACCGTGGAGCCGCACGTGCACGGGCGCGTCGAGGCCTGGCTGCACCCGCTCGACATCTACAAGGAGCACCACGACCCGGCGATCATCTCCGACCAGCCCGCCGAGGCGCTGTTCAGCCTGGGCACCGGGCACCTGACCGGGACGGGCCTGGGCTCGGGGCGGCCGTGGCTGATCGGCTTCGCCGGGCGCAGCGACTTCGTCTTCACCACGATCGGCGAGGAGCTGGGCCTGGCCGGGGTGACGGCGGTGCTGCTGGTGTACCTGCTGCTGGTCCAGCGCGGGCTGCGGACGGCGGTCGGGCTGACCGACCCGTTCGGCAAGCTGCTGGCGGCGGGGTTGTCGACGGCGCTGGCGCTGCAGGTGTTCGTGGTGGTCGGCGGGGTGAGCGGGCTGGTGCCGCTGACCGGCAAGGCGCTGCCGTTCCTGGCGGCGGGCGGCTCGTCGCTGCTGGCGAACTGGCTGATCGTGGCGCTGCTGATCAAGCTGAGCGACTCGGCCGGGCGCACGGCCCTGGAGCCGGCGCCGCCGAGCCCCGAGCCGCTCCCTGCGCAGGCCGGACCGGCGGGCCGGTCGGCGGCCCCGGGCGGTCCGGGCCCGACGAACCCGAGCCCGACCGCGAACCCGAGCCCGAGCCCGAGCCCGACCGCGCCGAGCGGCCCGGACCTGACGGCCCCGAACCCGGTCGCCCCGGGCCCGGACCCGGACCGGACCGAGGTCAACCCGGCCACGCCGCACGCCCCGCACACCCTGGCCGAGCAGTCCCCGTACGGGTACCCCCCGGCCCCTCGGTCCCCCTTCCCGCCGAACCCGGCGACCGCCTGACCATCCGCCGGCCACCGGCGACCACCGGCGACCACCGCCGACCACCCGTCGGCCCCGCCGAGCAGCCGAGCAGCCGACGCGGCGCCCGGCGAACGGGACACGGGACACGGGACACGGACGAACGGCACAGGGCCTCCCCCGCGAGATGCGGGGGAGGCCCTGTGCGTGCGTTCACCGCGCCCGGAGACTCCCGCTACCGCTGCTCCCACGGCGGCCTGGGCGGGTGGTCGGGCGCCCGCCGCTCCGGCGGCGGCCCGGACGGCCGGTCGCTGTCCGGCGGGGGCGGGCCGGGCCGGTGGTGGGGCCCGCCGCGGGCGGTGAGGCGGCCGCGGACGTTGTCGGCGGCCAGGACGTCGGCCCAGCGCTCCGGGTACTCGGAGGGGACGTCGACGTCGTCGCCGTCCTCCTCGCCCCACTCCTCCTCGGCGCCTTCGGCGAGGCCGAGTTCGCGGGCGCGCCGGGCCCGTTCGGCGGCGCGCCGGGCGGCGACCTCGCGGACCACGGCGGCGGCGGCCTCCTCCTGGGCGCGCTCGTTCTCGGCGCGGGCGTCGGCGGTCTCCAGGGTGGGCCAGCGGCGGTCTATGGCGGCGTTCATGGCGGCGCCGATGAGGACGGCCAGGGCGACCACGAAGATCCACAGCAGTACGGCCACCGGCGCGGCCAGCGAGCCGTACACCGAGGGGCCCTCGACCGAGCTGACCAGGTAGATCCGCAGGGCGACGCTGCAGACGACCAGCACCACCAGGGCGACCAGGGCGCCGGGGACGTCCTCGCGCCACGGGGTGGAGACGGGGACGGCCAGGTGGTAGAGGGTGGTGAGGGAGACGATCAGCAGCACGATGGCGACCGGCCAGTAGGCGGCGCCGACCAGTCCGGCGGCGCCGGGCACGGCGTTCTCGACGAGTCCGGGTCCGGCCATCAGCAGCGGCAGCACCAGGGAGCTGATGACGAGGGCGCCGAAGTAGAGGCCGAGGGACATCAGCCGGGTCTTGACGATGCCCCGCTTGCCGTCGAGCCCGTACATGACGGTGATGGTGTCGATGAAGATGTAGAGCGCTCTGGAGCCGGACCACAGCGACAGCAGGAAGCCGATCGAGACGAGGTCGGGCCGGGCCTGGTCGAAGACCTGGTTCAGCAGGGGCACCACGACCTCGTTGACGGACGAGTCCGACAGGACCGTCCCGGAGGCCGAGACGATGTCGTGCTTGAGCCGCTCGATGGTGGTGGCGTCGAGGAACTGGTCGAGGTAACCGACGGTGCCGGCCAGGCCGAGCAGCAGCGGCGGGATCGACAGCAGCGTGAAGAAGGCCGCCTCCGCGGCGAGTCCGGTGACCCGGTACTCGACGCAGGTGTTGGTGGTGTCCTTGACCAGCTCCCACGCCGTGCGGCGCCAGGCGGCCTGCTTGGCCGCACGCCGGGAGCCCTTGCCCCGGCGCCGGGAGGGCCGCTCGGGGTTCGGTCTGCTCGTCTCGCCTGCTGCTTGCACAGGCCTAACGGTATCGGGCCGGGGCCGCGCGGTTGATCTCCCCCGGGGTACGGGCGCGTGGACGGACGTCGGGGCGGGGAGCGGCGGGGATTCCCGGCAGTCTCACATAGCGAAACCTCAGCGTCCGCCATCCGGATGTTAGTGGACCGCAAGTCCCGCGCCGTGCCAATCTCTTGCCATGCCGAGCGCCGGAACCACCCTAGTTGGTCGACTCCACGTCGATCTCCTTCGCGTGTCCAGCGCCATCTGTCCGGTGATCTGAGCCCACCCCGCCGCACCACCGCACCCGGCGCCACCCACCTCGCAGTCCCCGCTGGAGCGGACGCGTGGGCGCCCGGCCGGCCACGGTCACTGCTCTCTCCGGACCTGGGTGAACCCGCAGGTCACAGCAGCACCGCACCGCCGCGCACCCCCAGCGACCCACCCGGCGTCAGAGCCATCTGCCCCGAAGGACTTCACCATGGCCACCACCCCCGAGACCGCCGAGCCCACGGCCGACCGCGCCGCCGCGCGCCGCCCCGCCGCGCCTCGCAAGGTGACCCGTCACCGCGGCGAGGGCCAGTGGGGCATGGGCCACTTCACCCCCCTGAACGCCAACGAGCAGTTCAAGAAGGACGACGACGGTCTCAACGTACGGACACGTATTGAGACGATCTACGCGCACCGGGGCTTCGACTCGATCGACCCCGCCGACCTGCGCGGCCGGATGCGCTGGTGGGGTCTCTACACCCAGCGCAAGGAGGGCATCGACGGCGGCAGGACCGCGATCCTGGAGCCGCACGAGCTCGACGCCGAGTACTTCATGCTGCGCGTGCGCGTCGACGGCGGCCGGCTGACCGTCGCCCAGCTGAAGGCGATCGCCGAGGTCTCCGAGCAGTACGCCCGCAACACCGCCGACCTGACCGACCGCCAGAACGTCCAGTACCACTGGATCCGAATCGAGGACGTCCCGGCGATCTGGCAGAAGCTGGAGGCCGTCGGCCTGTCCACCACCGAGGCCTGCGGCGACACCCCGCGCGTCATCCTCGGCTCCCCGGTGGCCGGCATCGCCGAGGACGAGATCATCGACGGCACCCCCGCCATCGACGAGATCCAGCGGCGCTTCATCGGCAACAAGGACTTCTCCAACCTGCCGCGCAAGTTCAAGTCCGCCGTCTCCGGCTCCCCGCTGCTGGACGTCGCGCACGAGATCAACGACATCGCCTTCGTCGGCGTGGTCCACCCCGAACACGGCCCCGGCTTCGACCTGTGGGTCGGCGGCGGGCTGTCCACCAACCCCAAGCTGGGCGTGCGCCTGGGTGCCTGGGTCCCGCTGGACGAGGTCGCCGACGTCTACGGCGGCGTCATCGGCATCTTCCGCGACTACGGCTACCGCCGGCTGCGCAACCGCGCCCGGCTGAAGTTCCTGGTCGCCGACTGGGGCGTGGAGAAGTTCCGCCAGGTGCTGGAGGACGAGTACCTCAAGTACCGGCTGGTCGACGGCCCCGCGCCGCAGGAGCCCAGCGGCCGCTGGCGCGACCACGTCGGCGTCCACCGGCAGAAGGACGGCCGGTACTACATCGGCTTCGCGCCGCGCGTCGGCCGGGTCGACGGCCGGCTGCTCGGCCGGATCGCCGACCTCGCCGCCGCGCACGGCAGCGACCGGCTGCGCACCACCGCCGAACAGAAGATGCTGGTCCTCGACATCGCCGAGGACCAGGTCGACTCGGTGGTGGCCGGCCTGGAAGCGCTGGACCTGCGGGTCACCCCGTCGCCGTTCCGCCGCGGCACCATGGCCTGCACCGGCATCGAGTACTGCAAGCTCGCCATCGTCGAGACCAAGGAGCGCGGCCGCACGCTCATCGACGAACTGGAGAAGCGCCTGCCGGACTTCGCCGAACCGCTGACCATCAACATCAACGGCTGCCCGAACGCCTGCGCCCGCATCCAGGTCGCCGACATCGGCCTCAAGGGCCAGCTGGTCCCGGACGGCAACGGCGAGCAGGTCGAGGGCTACCAGGTGCACCTGGGCGGCGCGCTCGGCCTGGAGGCCGGGTTCGGCCGCAAGGTCCGCGGCCTCAAGGTCACCAAGGACGACCTGCCCGACTACGTCGAGCGCGTCCTGACCCGCTACCAGGCCGACCGCACCGAGGGCGAGCGCTTCGCCCAGTGGGCGGCCCGGGCCGGCGAGGAGCAGCTGTCGTGAGTGAGCGTGCCGCGCCGTTCTTCTGCCCGTACTGCGGGGACGAGGACCTGCGTCCCTCCGAGGCCGGGCACGGCGCCTGGGAGTGCCACGGGTGCCGCCGCGCCTTCCAGCTCAAGTTCCTCGGCCTGCTGTCTCCGGCCGCCTCGACCGCGGCCGCCCCGCGAGCGACCGACTCGACTGCCGCCACCTCGACTCCGACCAACTCGACTGCCGCCACCTCGACTCCGACCAACTCGACTGCCGCCACCTCGACTGCGACCAACTCGACTGCGACCAACGGGGGTTCGTCCAGTGACCAGCGCGACGACTGACCACGAGGAGATAGCCGTCCGGGCCGGCCGCGAGCTGGCGGAGGCGACGCCCCAGGAGATCCTGGCCTGGGCCGCCGACACCTTCGGCCACCGCTTCTGCGTCACCTCCTCGATGGAGGACGCGGTCGTCGCCCACCTCGCCTCCTCGGTGTTCCCCGGCGTGGACGTGGTGTTCCTGGACACCGGCTACCACTTCCCGGAGACCATCGGCACCCGGGACGCGGTGGCCGCGACCATGCCGGTCAACGTCATCACCCTCAAGCCGCTGCGCACCGTGGCCGAGCAGGACGCCGAGCACGGGCCGGACCTGCACGACCGCGACCCGGACCTGTGCTGCGCGCTGCGCAAGGTCGAGCCGCTGAACCGCGGCCTCGGCGGCTACGACGCCTGGGCGACCGGGCTGCGCCGCGACGAGTCCCCGAGCCGGGCGAACACCCCGGTGGTGTCCTGGGACGCCAGGCGCCGCAAGGTCAAGATCGCCCCGATCGCCCGGTGGACGCAGGAGGACGTGGACGCCTACGTCGCCGCCCACGGGGTGCTGCTCAACCCGCTGCTGTGGGAGGGCTACACCTCGATCGGCTGCTCGCCGCTGTCCTGCACCCGCAAGCCCGCCGAGGGCGAGGACGCCCGGGCCGGGCGCTGGTCCGGCTCCGGCAAGACCGAGTGCGGCATCCACCTCTGACCCACCCCCCACTACCGACGAAGGACTTGAGACTGTGACGGCTCACACCCAGGCCGCCGGCGGAGCCGCGGAGGCCGCCCCCGCGGCCGACCCCTGCGAGCGCGGCGCCACCGTGTGGCTGACCGGGCTGCCGAGCGCGGGCAAGACCACGCTCGCCTTCGCCCTGGCCGGGCGGCTGCGCGCCGAGGGCCACCGGGTCGAGGTCCTGGACGGCGACGAGGTCCGCGAGTTCCTCTCCAAGGGCCTCGGCTTCACCCGCGAGGACCGGCACACCAACGTGACCCGGATCGGCTTCGTCGCCGAGAGGCTCGCCGCCCACGGCGTCAAGGTGCTCGCCCCGGTGATCGCCCCGTTCGCCGACTCGCGCGCCGCGGTGCGCGAGCGGCACGCGGCGGCCGGCACCGAGTTCCTGGAGATCCACGTCGCCACCCCGGTCGAGCTGTGCGCCGAACGCGACGTCAAGGGCCTGTACGCCAAGCAGGCCGCCGGCGAGCTCGCCGGCCTCACCGGCGTGGACGACCCGTACGAGGCGCCGGAGAAGCCGGAGCTGCGGATCCAGACCCAGGGCCGCGCGGTCGCCGAGTCCGCCGCCGAGCTGCACGCCTTCCTGACCGAGAGGGGTCTCGCATGACCACCGCGACCGACGGCCCGGTCCGCACCGGCGCCCAGGACCAGGACCAGCACGCGGGGGGCCCCTTCGCGCTGTCCCACCTGGACGCGCTGGAGGCCGAGTCGGTGCACGTCTTCCGCGAGGTCGCGGGGGAGTTCGAGCGCCCGGTGATCCTCTTCTCGGGCGGCAAGGACTCCATCGTCATGCTGCACCTGGCACTCAAGGCCTTCCACCCGGCCGCCGTGCCGTTCTCGCTGCTGCACGTCGACACCGGGCACAACTTCCCCGAGGTCATCGAGTACCGCGACCGCGTCGTGGCCGAGCACGGCCTGCGCCTGCACGTCGCCCACGTCCAGGACTTCATCGACGACGGCCGGCTGCGCGAGCGCCCGGACGGCACCCGCAACCCGCTGCAGACCGTCCCGCTGCTCGACGCCATCGAGACGAACCGCTTCGACGCGGTGTTCGGCGGCGGGCGCCGCGACGAGGAGAAGGCCCGCGCCAAGGAGCGCGTGTTCTCCCTGCGCGACGAGTTCGGCGCCTGGGACCCGCGCCGCCAGCGCCCCGAGCTGTGGTCGCTGTACAACGGCCGGCACGCCGTCGGCGAGCACGTACGCGTCTTCCCGCTGTCCAACTGGACCGAGCTGGACGTCTGGCAGTACATCGAGCGCGAGGGCATCGACCTCCCGGAGATCTACTACGCCCACGAGCGGGACGTCTTCGCCCGCGGCGGCATGTGGCTGACCGCCGGCGCGTGGGGCGGCCCCAAGGAGAACGAGCCCGTCGAGCGGCGGCTGATCCGCTACCGCACCGTCGGCGACATGTCCTGCACCGGCGCCGTCGACTCGGACGCCACCGACATCCAGGCCGTGATCGCCGAGATCGCCGCCTCGCGCCTCACCGAACGAGGCGCGACGCGAGCCGACGACAAGCTGTCCGAGGCCGCGATGGAAGACCGCAAGCGCGAGGGGTACTTCTAGCCATGACCAGCACCACCCGGGAAGCCACCGCCACCTCGCTGCTGCGCTTCGCCACCGCCGGGTCCGTCGACGACGGCAAGTCCACCCTGGTCGGCCGGCTGCTGCACGACTCCAAGTCGGTGCTCGCCGACCAGCTGGAGGCCGTCGAACGCGTCTCCCTGGGCCGCGGCCAGGACGCGCCCGACCTCGCGCTGCTCACCGACGGCCTGCGCGCCGAGCGCGAGCAGGGCATCACCATCGACGTGGCCTACCGCTACTTCGCCACCCCCCGGCGGCGGTTCATCCTCGCCGACACCCCCGGCCACGTGCAGTACACCCGCAACATGGTGACCGGCGCCTCCACCGCCGAACTGGCCGTCGTGCTGGTCGACGCCCGCAACGGCGTCGTCGAGCAGACCCGCCGGCACGCCGCCGTCGCCGCGCTGCTGCGGGTGCCGCACGTCGTCCTGGCCGTCAACAAGATGGACCTGGTCGACTACGCCGAGCCCGTCTTCGCCGCCATCGCCGAGGAGTTCACCGCCTACGCCGCCTCGCTCGGTGTGGGCGACGTGGTGGCCGTGCCGATCTCGGCCCTCGCCGGGGACAACGTCGTCGAGCCGTCCGCGCACATGGACTGGTACGGCGGCCCGACCCTGCTGGAGCACCTGGAGACCGTCCCGGTCGGCAGCGACCCGGGCGCCGAGCCGGCCCGCTTCCCGGTCCAGTACGTGATCCGCCCGCAGAGCGAGGAACACCCCGACTACCGCGGCTACGCCGGGCAGTTGGCCTCCGGCGTGCTGCGGGTCGGCGACCCGGTGACGGTGCTGCCATCCGGCCACACCACCACCGTCGCCGGGATCGACGCGCTCGGCCGCGAGACGGACCTCGCCTGGGCACCCCAGTCGATCACCGTCCGCCTCGCCGACGACATCGACGTCTCCCGCGGCGACCTGATCGCGGCCGGCGTGATCCCCACGCCCACCAGGGACATCGAGGCCACCGTCAGCCACCTCGACGAGCGCCCGCTGCGCACCGGCGACAAGGTCCTGCTCAAGCACACCACCCGCACCGTGCGCGCGCTCGTCAAGGAGATCACCTACCGGATCGACGTCGACACGCTCGAACAGCGCTCCGGCGCCGAGGGGTTGAACGTCAACGACCTCGGCCACGTGGTGCTGCGCACCGCCGAGCCCCTGGCGCTCGACGCCTACTCCGACAACCGCCGCACCGGCTCGTTCCTCCTGATCGACCCGGCCGACGGCACCACCCTCACCGCCGGCATGGCGGGCGAGGCCTTCGCGACCGTACGCGCCACCGAACCCGCTGAGGAGGACTGGGTCTGATGCCCAGCGAGGCGTTCTCGGACATGGACAAGGAAGGCGGCCGCATCGGCAGCGGCGTCCTCGGCAGCGGCCAGGGCGGCCTGACCCGATGTGCGGGCCGACAGCGCTGAGTTGCGATCCCCGGCCGCCCCGACGGGCGACCGCCGTGTCCCCGAGACCGCCTCCTGACGGTCCGTCAACGAACAGGACTTCACCATGGCACCGAACCCGGCCCCCTCGCATACCCGTACCCGCCCCAACGCCGGACGGATCAGACGTTCCGCGGTGGCCGCCGTGGCCGGCCTGACCGCCGTGACCCTGCTGTCGGCGTGCAGCTACGGCTCCAAGGCGGACGACAGGAAGTCCAACGCCGCCGACTCCGCCGCCAGTTCGGCCGGCGCCTCCGGCGCGAAGCTGTCCGCGGACACCGTGAAGATCGGCTACTTCGCCAACCTGACCCACGGCACCGCGCTGGTCGGCCTCCAGGAGGGGCTGTTCCAGAAGGAGTTGGGCGCCACCCAGATCAAGACCCAGGTCTTCAACGCGGGCCCGTCCGAGATCGAGGCGCTCAACGCCGGATCCATCGACATCGGCTGGATCGGCCCCTCCCCCGCGATCAACGGCTACACCAAGTCCGACGGCCAGTCCCTGAAGATCATCGGCGGTTCGGCCTCCGGCGGGGTCAAGCTGGTGGTCAACCCGGACAAGATCTCCTCCCTGGACGACCTCAAGGGCAAGAAGATCGCCACCCCGCAGCTGGGCAACACCCAGGACGTGGCGCTGCTCAACTACCTGGCCGGCAAGGGCTACAAGGTCGACGCGGCGACCGGCGCCGGCGACGTCTCAGTGGTGCGCACCGACAACAAGGTCACCCCCGACGCCTACCGGCAGGGCTCCATCGACGGCGCCTGGGTGCCCGAGCCCACCGCCTCCAAACTGGCCACCCTCGGCGCGAAGGTCCTGCTCAACGAGAAGGACGTCTGGCCGGACAAGAAGTTCGTGATCACCAACATCATCGTCTCGCAGAAGTTCCTCAAGGAGCACCCGGACGTGGTGGAGGCCGTGCTGCGCGGCTCGGTGAACACCAACGCCTTCATCAAGGCCAACCCGGACAAGGCCAAGGCCGACGCCAACGAGGCGATCAAGAAGGAGGCCGGCAACGCGCTGGAGCCGGCCATCCTCGACCCGGCCTGGGCCGACATCGACTTCCTCGACGACCCGCTGGCGAACACCCTGCAGGCCGAGGCCGACCACGCCGTCACCGCCGGGCTGCTCAAGAAGCCCAACCTGAACGGCATCTACGACCTCACCCTGCTCAACAAGGTGCTCGCGGCCAAGGGCCAGGGCCCCGTGGCGGACGCCGGACTCGGCACCAAGTAGCTCCGCGGTCCGGACCCGCCCACCCGGTCGATCCCCGGTCGATGCCCACCGGGACGGGCGGGGCCCGGACCCCGGCCCCCGCTCCGCCAGCCCCCGACCATCTCACGCAGGAGAGGTGCCTCGATGACCCCGGCACTGACCACCTCGGCGGACACCGCCGGCGCCGACGCCGGCGGCGCCGCGCCCGCCGTCCGGATCTCGCACGTGCACAAGTCCTTCGGCCGCCCGGGCGCGCAGACCCACGTTCTGGACGACATCACCCTCGACGTCGCGCCCGGCGAGTTCGTCACGCTGCTCGGCGCCTCGGGCTGCGGCAAGTCCACCCTGCTCAACCTGGTCGCCGGCCTCGACAAGCCCACCGTCGGCACCATCGAGGTGCCCGGCGGCCGCCCCGCGCTGATGTTCCAGGAGCACGCGCTGTTCCCCTGGCTCACCGCCGGCCGCAACATCGAACTCGCCCTCAAGCTGGCCGGCGTCCCCCGCCCCGAGCGCCGCGCCGAAGCCGAGCGCCTCCTCGAACTCGTCCGCCTCAAGGGCTCGTGCGGCAAGCGCGTGCACGAGCTGTCCGGCGGCATGCGCCAGCGCGTCGCGATGGCCCGCGCGCTCGCCCAGGGCAGCCAGGTGCTGCTGATGGACGAGCCGTTCGCCGCGCTCGACGCCATCACCCGCGACGTGCTGCACGACGAGATCACCCGGATCTGGGCCGAACGGCAGCTGTCCGTCCTGTTCGTCACCCACAACGTGCGCGAGGCCGTACGGCTGGCCCAGCGCGTCGTGCTGCTCTCCTCCCGCCCCGGCCGGGTCGCCCGCGAGTGGCGGATCGACCTGCCGCAGCCGCGCCGCATCGAGTCCGCCGGCGTCGCCGACCTGTCCATCGAGATCACCGAAGAACTGCGTGGGGAGATCCGTCGCCATGGCCAGCACTGACACCACCCCGGTCCTGGACAAAGCCGATAAAGCCGATAAAGCCGACAAGGCCGACCAGGCCGCTGCCACCGACACCGCAGGCGTCGGCGCCGGTCTGGACGCCCTCGACGCCGTCTCCGCCCAGCGCGGCTCCCTCGGCGAGGCGCTGCGGACCAAGGCGCTGCCGCCGCTGATCGGCGTCGTCGTGGTGCTCGCCCTGTGGCAGGGCGCCTACAGCCTGCACCTCACCTCCACCTACAAGCTGCCCAGCCCGGCCGACGTGTGGCACTCCGCCCAGGAACTCTGGTACCAGGGCACGCTGTTCTCGATCATCTGGACCAGCGTCTGGCGCGGCCTGTCCGGCTTCGTGCTCGCCGTCGTCATCGGCACCCCGATCGGGCTGGTCGTCGCCCGCGTCCGGCCGGTGCGCACCGCCATCGGGCCGGTGCTGCAGGGCCTCCAGTCGCTGCCCTCGGTCGCCTGGGTGCCGGCCGCGGTCATCTGGCTCGGCATCAACGACCAGATGATGTACGCGGTCATCCTGCTCGGCGCCGTCCCCTCCATCGCCAACGGCCTGGTCGCCGGCATCGACCAGGTGCCGCCGCTGTTCCTGCGCGCCGGGCGCACCATCGGCGCCACCGGCCTCACCGGCGCCCGGCACGTGCTGATCCCCGCCGCGTTCCCCGGCTACCTGGCCGGCCTCAAGCAGGGCTGGGCGTTCTCCTGGCGCTCCCTGATGGCCGCCGAACTCGTCGCCTCCTCCCCCGACCTCGGCCGGGGCCTGGGCCGGTTCCTGGAGGACCAGCGCGAGTTCTCCGACATGTCCGGGGTGCTGCTCGGCATCATCCTCATCCTGTTCGTCGGCATCGCCATCGAACTGCTCGTCTTCACCCCGGTCGAACGCCGGGTGCTGCGCAACCGCGGCCTGCTGGCCGCCGTCAAGTAAGGCCGACGCCGATGCCCGCCCTCCTGCTGATCGCCCACGGCAGCCGCGACCCGCGGCACGCCGCGACCGTGGCCGCGCTGGTCCAGGAGGTGCGGGCACGGCGCCCCGGACTGGACATCGCCACCGCCTACCTGGACCACTGCGCGCCGCGCATCCCGCAGGTCGTCGGGCGGCTCGACGACGCGGTGGCCGTCCCGCTGCTGCTCAACCGGGCCTACCACGCCAAGCACGACGTCCCGGCCGCCCTGCGCGCGGCCGGCGCCGCCCTGCCCGTCGCCGACGTCCTGGGCCCCTCACCGCTGCTGCTGGCCGCCCTGGACCGCCGCCTCGCCGAGGCCGGGGTGGACGTACGCTCGGCCGCCGTCCGGGCCCGCACCGGCGTGGTGCTCGCGGCGGCCGGCTCCTCCGACCCGGCCGCCGACGCCGCCACCCGCGCGGTGGCCGCCGCCTGGCGCCGCACCCGGGGCTGGGCCGCCGTCGAGGTGGCCTACGCCTCCGCCGCCGGCCCCCGCGTGCCGGACGCCCTGGCCGCCCTCCGGGCCGCCGGCGCGGCGCGCACGACCGTCGCCCCGTACCTGCTGGCCCCGGGCCTCCTCCCCGACCGCATCGCCGAGGCCGCCGCCGGAGCGGACGTCGTGGCCGATGTCCTGGGCCCCGCCCCCGAACTGGCCACCCTCCTCCTGGAGCGCTACGACGCGGCGCGCACGACGGCCCGAGCGCACCGGCCGGCGCTCACCGCCTGAGCGGGAGCAGGGCAAGGCGCGACCGTCACCGAGCCGCCTTCTCCGCCTGGTGAAGCCGCTCGGCCCGTCCGACCGCTTCCCAGTGCCGCGTCCGCTCGAAGTGCGGGCCACTACCGGCCACTACGGGCCGCCCGCTCCCGCAGCTGATACCGCGCAGCCGCTGCGATGACCACACTCGGCGGCACGGGATCCGCCAGGGTCGGCGACGGCGGCCTCGGTCCACTCCCGCATGACGGCCGTCGGCTTCAGACCCCGCTCCCGTGCCCGGTGCCGCACCCCGTCCATCACCGGCTTCGGTAGTCGCAGCGAGGTGGCGGTCATCACCGACTCCGCCGCCAGTGGCTCGGCCGGCTCGGCGCGCATGAGCTCGTCCTCGGTCAACTCGTGTGTCTCGTAGTACTCGGCGATCGCCTCGAACTCCGCATCCTCGTCGGCCGTCCACCCCTGCGCTCACGACGCCGCGCCCCGGCGGCCTCCGGTGTGGCACCGTGCCACCGGCCCCCACGGACCAGGCCAGCCGCCGCCACACCTACGGGTGACGGCGTGCGGAAACGCGGACGGCGCACGCGGCCGGAGCCGGGTGCGCCGCCGGGTGCGTCGCCGGGTGGGGGTCGACTCAGATCCGCCGCAGCGCGAAGGTGTCCGTCGGGTGGCCGGCGCTGGCGTCGGCGAGGCCGCCGGAGAGCTGGTAGAGGGCGCCGGCGGGTCCTGCGGTGACGGCGGTGGGGACGGGGTCGGCGGAGGGGCGGACGGCGGTGACGCGGGCGGTGCGCCAGTGGTCGTCGGAGCGCAGTTCGACCTCGGCGTCGCGGCCGGTGCCGTAGAGGGCGTTGGTGACGCCCGCCAGGGAGCCGTCCGGGCGGCCGAGGATGCCGTCGAGGTGGAGCAGCGCGTCGGCGCCGGTCACCTCGATGCGTCGCAGCCCGGCCGGGTCGTGCGGCGGGAGCTGCCAGAGCGTGCCGTCATCCCATGTGCCGAGGACCAGCAGGCCCTCCCGGTAGGCGATGCCGTTGAGGCCGTAGGAGCCGGTCGGTGCGGCGAGCCGCTGGTCGCGCAGCAGGACGGCGGCGGTGCCGTCCGGGTGCACCCGGTAGACGATCGGGGCGAAGGAGTCGGTGACGTAGGCGGTGCCGTCGGGGCCGACGGCGATGTCGTTGGCGAGGTGGCTTCCGCCGTCGGCGGCGACGGCGGCGAGGTCGACGTAGAAGAGGCGACGGCCGGTGTCCAGGTCGTAGGCACCGAGGCCGGCGGTGCGGCCGTAGGTGGCGGAGCCGGTGCGGTCGCCGAGGCCGTTGTCGAGGTTGGTGACCAGGATGCGGCGGTGGACGGGGTCGATCCGCAGGCCGGCGATCTCGATCAGGGTGCCGGGGTCGTCGACCAGCGTGCGGACGCTTCCGTCGGTGCCGACGGCGGAGACGGTACCGTGCCCCAGCGAGCCGACCAGGAACCGGTGGTGGGACTGGTCCCAGACCGCCGACTCGGGCACCAGCCCGGGCGCGTGGCCGGCGATCACGGCCGGGGCCCGGTCGGGGGCGGCCGCGGCGGGCAGGGCGCCGGCCGTGCCGAGCAGGAGGGCGGCGGCCGCGGCGGCGACCAGGGCGCGGCGGGCGGTGCGGTTCTGACGGTGCATCGGATTCCCTCGGGCGTGCGGTCCGTTGACGTGATCAAGCCCCGCCCGGCCGCGGGGGACGCGGCGGTGCGTGGAAATGCCGGTAGTGCGACTACCAGGGAGGACGGGGGAGATGGACGACAGCGTGGAGGACACCGGGGCCGAAACCGGGGAGCGCCGCGCGGCGCTGTCGAGCTTTCTGCGCGGCCGCCGGGCCCGGGTGGTGGACGGGGAGTTGCACACCCGCCGGCTCCCGGCCCCGTTGCGTTCCGCCTACGCGGAGCGCGGCGGCGGGGCGACGGCCGCGACGCCCGCCACCACCGCCACCACCGCCACCACCGCCACCACCGCCACCGACCACCGACCACCGACCACCGACCACCGACCACGAGAGCGTCTGACGACGAAACGGCCCGGCCCCCTCACACCGAGGGGGCCGGGCCGTCGGACGTTCGGGGTCCGTCAGTCGAAGGCGCGGCGCTGGCGGCCGGTGCCGTAGTTGGAGCCGGACTTGGCGCCGCTGCCGGGCTTGGCGCGGCCGGAGGAGCGGCCGATGAAGCCGGCCGCCTGGGGGCGGTCGCCCTGGGCGGCGCCGGCGGCGCCCATGCGCTGCTTGGGACGGGGGCGGCGCGGGTTGCCGTTCATGTCGACGTCGGCGGGCAGCGCGGAGCGCTTGCCGGGGCGGCGGCGCGGGTTGCCGGACTTGGCGTCCGCCTTGGCGGCGGGGGCCTCGGCGGGCGCGGGGACGGCGACGGCGACCGCGACGCCGCTGGGGGTGCGGGCACCGGTGATCTTGGCGAGGTCGGCGTCACCGGGGCGGATCTTGGTGACGGTGGGGCGGATGCCCGCGACCGTCATCAGCCGGTTGACCTCGCGGCGCTGCTCGGGCAGGACGAGGGTGACGACGGTGCCGGACTCGCCGGCCCGGGCGGTACGGCCGCCGCGGTGCAGGTAGTCCTTGTGGTCGATCGGCGGGTCGACGTTGACGACCAGGTCGAGGCCGTCGATGTGGATGCCGCGAGCGGCGACGTTGGTGGCGATCAGCGCGGTGACGTGGCCTTCGCGGAACTGGTCGAGGACCCGGTTGCGCTGTGGCTGGGACTTGCCACCGTGCAGGGCCGCGGCCCGGACGCCGGTGGCGAGCAGCTGCTTGGCGAGGCGGTCGGCGCCGTGCTTGGTGTGCACGAACATGATCACGCGCCCGTCGCGGGAGGCGATGTGCGCGGTGGTGGACGCCTTGTCCGCCGGTTCGAGCTGGAGGACGTGGTGGTCCATGGTGGTGACCGCGCCGGCCGACGGGTCGACCGAGTGGGTGACCGGGTCGCTGAGGAAGCGCTTGACCAGGCGGTCGACGTTGCGGTCCAGGGTGGCGGAGAACAGCATCCGCTGCCCGCCCTCGGCGACCTGCTCCAGCAGCTTGCTGACCTGCGGGAGGAAGCCCATGTCGGCCATCTGGTCGGCCTCGTCGAGGACGGTGATGGCGACGTCGGAGAGGTTGACGTCACCGCGGCCGATCAGGTCGTCGAGCCGGCCGGGGGTGGCGACCAGGACCTCGGTGCCACGGCGGACGGCGTTGGCCTGCCGGTTGATCGACATGCCGCCGACGACGGTGGTGATCCGCAGGTTGACGGCGGTCGCGTAGGGGGTGAGCGCGTCGGTGACCTGCTGGGCGAGCTCGCGGGTGGGCACCAGGACGAGCGCCAGCGGGTAGCGGGCGACGGCGCGGCGCCCGGCGGTGCGGGCGAGCAGCGGCAGGCCGAAGGCGAGGGTCTTGCCGGAGCCGGTGCGGCCGCGGCCGAGCACGTCGCGGCCGGCGATCGAGTCGGGCAGGGTGGCGCCCTGGATCGGGAACGGCGCGGTGACGCCTTCGCGGGTGAGCGCGCTGAGGATGCCCTTGGGCAGGTCGAGCTCGGCGAAGGTGTCCGCCGGGGGCCGGGCCGGGGTGCCCTCGACGACGGTGAAGTCGGCGGGCTCGGCGGCGGCGCGGGTGTTCTTGGGGGCGCCGGTGCGGCCCCGCGGCTTGCGCGCGCGGTCGGCGTCGCCGGTGGCGCGCGGGCTCTCGCCGCGGCGGGCGCGGTCGGTGCCACCGGTGTTGCCGGTGCGGCCGGCGTTCTCGGCGCGGCCGGAGCCGGCGCTGCGGCGCGGGTTCTCGCCGCGGCGGGCCTGGTCGGTGGTGCGGGCGGCGCGGTCGCGCGGCGGGCGGGCAGGGGTGGTCACGAAGTCTCCGTACGTCGGGCGGCAGCCCCGGGTGGGGCTGGTCGGCCGTCGGTAGGAAGTTCGCCGCCCCGGCCGTACGGCGGCATGAACGAGGGCCCGTACCTTGCGGTACGGGCCCCCGCTTTCGCGAGATCGCGAGTCAGCTCGAAAGCTGACGTCAGCCGATGACGCGGATGTTCTCGGCCTGCGGGCCCTTCTGGCCCTGGGTGACGTCGAACTCGACCTGCTGGCCCTCGACGAGCTCACGGAAGCCGTTAGCGCTGATGTTCGAGTAGTGGGCGAACACGTCCGGGCCACCCTCGGCCTGCTCGATGAAGCCGAAGCCCTTTTCGCTGTTGAACCACTTCACGGTGCCGGTAGCCATAACCGTCTCCTCATAAAACTGGGGCATCAGGGATTCACACCGCGTGAACCCCGAAGTAGCCGCGATCCCCATCCGGAGACTGAAACACCGGACAAAACAAATGCGCCTGTTGGTTGAACCAGCAGGCGCACACATACGTTCATGGGAACCAAAACTGCAACTGAGTCGACTGTAGCACGGCGACACCCCGATTGACCGGGGACTTTTGTGCTCGGCAGATCACGTTTGGCGGCCAGCGAAAGGGGGCAGGCGGCGCCCCGCCGAAGCGGGGCGCCGCCTGTTGACGCGCCGGTCGGGCGTCGCCCGTGTCCGAACGAAGCGGTCAGCGCCGTCCGGCCGGCTCCGGTACGCCGTACGTGTCCGCCGCCGGCGCCGGGCCGGCACCGTGGCTCCCGCCGTGGCTCCCGCCGTGACCCCCGCCGTGACCCCCGCCGTGGCCGTGGCCGGGGTCCGCGCCGTGACCGGGCCACCAGGCGCGGTTGCCGATCAGCGCGGTGAGCGCCGGGGTGAAGAACATCGCCATCACGAAGGCCGCCAGCACGATGCCGAAGGCCATGGCGAAGCCGAACTCCATCATGAAGGTGTTGCCCGCGAGCATGAACGTCCCGAAGGAGGCCGCCAGGATGAAGCCGGCCGCGGCGACGGTCGGGCCGCCGTGGCGCAGCGCCTCGCGGGCCGCCTCGCGCGGACTGCGGCCCGCGCGGGCCTCCTCGCGCAGGCGGGCGATGATCAGGATGTTGTAGTCCGTCCCGATCGCCACCACGAAGAGGTAGATCAGGATCGGCATCATGAACATCAGGCCGGTCTCGTTGCCGATCTTCTGGAAGATCAGCGTGGTGGCGCCCAGCGTGGCGCTGAAGCCGAGGCCGACCGAGGCCATCAGGTACCAGGGGGCGACCACGCTGCGCAGCTGGAGGGCCAGGATGAGCAGGATCAGCAGCCCGGCGATCGGGAAGACCAGCTTGTAGTCGTGGGTCATCGCCAGGTTGATGTCCTTGAACACCGAGGTGAGGCCGGCGACCTTGGCCTCGCTGCCGGCCGGGGCCTGCGCGTGCGCGACCGTGCGCAGCTCGGTCACCGCGTCGATCGCCTCGTTGCTGGCCGGGGCGTCCTTGAGCATGACGGTGAACTGGGCGGTGGAGCCGTCGGCGCTGATGCTCTTGGCGTCGGCGCTCGGCAGGTAGACCTTGGACACCCCGCCGACGCCCTGCAGCTTGTCGGCGTAGGCCGGGAAGGAGGCCGGGTCGAGCTTCTTGCCGTTGGTGCTGCTCAGGTAGACCTGGCTCGGGTCGGCGGCGCCTGCGGAGAAGCCCTTGGCCATCTTGTCCTGGACGACCATCGACTCCTTGTCCTTGGGCATGGAGCTGCCGGCCATGTCGAAGAGGCCGTTGTAGCCGAGTGCGCCCACGGACAGGGCGACCAGCACGCCGCCGGAGGCGACGGCGGCCAGCGCCGGGCGCTTCTGGACGACCCGGCCGAGCGCGGTGAAGCGCGCGGTGCTCGGCTCGTTCATCCACTTCCTGCCGGGCCAGAAGACGGCGCGGGCGGGGATGACCGCGAGCAGCGCCGGGGCCAGGGTGAGCGAGGCCAGCGCGGTGACCACGACCGCGATCGCCAGCGCGGGGCCGAGCGCCTGGAACATGCCGAGGCTGGAGAGGATCAGTGCGGCGAAGGCGATGGTGACGGCGCCGGCCGCGGAGGCGATCGCCTCGCCGACCCGGCCGACCGCGTTGACCACGGCCTCCTTGCGGTCGTCGCCGGCCCGCAGCCGCTCGCGGTAGCGGAAGGCGAGGAACAGGAAGTAGTCGGTGCCGACGCCGAGCACGACGACGATCAGGATCGCCATCAGGATGGGTGTGCTCTTGAGGTCGAAGATGTCGGTCGCGTAGTTGATCAGGCCCATGGAGGCGGGCAGCGCGATCATCAGCGAGACCAGGACCGGCAGCAGGCCGGCCAGGATGCTGCGGAAGATGATGCCGACGATCACGATGACCAGCAGCAGCGTGGCCATGGTGATGACGGCCTCGGCCGAGCCGGAGGCGTCCTTCTGGTCGAGGGCCTGGGCGGCGGGTCCGCCGAGCTGGAACTTCAGGTCGGTGCCGGAGGCCAGTGCCTTGCCCTCGTCGCGGATGGCCTTGGCGACGTCCGCGGTCTTGGCCTGGTCCTGCTGCTTCGACTTGTCGACGGCGATCATGGCCATCGCGTACTTGTGGTCCGGGGATATGCCCAGCTGGTCGGACGGCGGGATGATCTTCTCGACGCCGTCGATCTTCTTGGCCGTCAGGTCCTGGACGAGCTTGCCCATCGCGGCCTTGTCCGCGTCGGTGAACGCGG
Source organism: Kitasatospora sp. NPDC086801 (assembly GCF_044745805.1). Classification (NCBI taxonomy): domain Bacteria; kingdom Bacillati; phylum Actinomycetota; class Actinomycetes; order Kitasatosporales; family Streptomycetaceae; genus Kitasatospora; species Kitasatospora sp. NPDC086801. The sequence continues at coordinate 281,119 of NZ_JBIVAX010000005.1, read as the reverse complement.
CGCCGTCGTTGCGCTCGAAGAGCGCGAGCGCAGCCGGGGTGAAGGCGGCCGGGAAGGCCCGCTCCTGCACCTGTGCGGCCTGGATGGACTCGTAGTGCTTGGGCAGGAACGCGGCCTCGTCGGTCTGCGAACTGACCTTCGGCGCGGTCATGATGACGGCGATCATGCCGATCACCCACGCGATGATCACCCACCACGCGCGGCGGACGACGAATTGTCCTAGTCGGTGGAACATGCTCGATGCCTCCTGGGCATGGTTCACCGCAGCCCTTGGGGGACGGGACGCCGGGCGACGGCTGGACCGGCGGGAGTCGCGCGGCGGCGCTCCCTAGCCGGTCGGCAGGTAAGTAGGTCTGGGCGTCATCCTACGAGCACTTGCTTGCCGCCCGGCAAGGAGCCCCCGTGTTCCAACCCCCGTCGGGTCGCCCCGAAGCGACCCCGACCTAGTCTCACCCGGGCGCACCCCCCTTGACCTCGTGCTCCGGGTGGAGACAGCTCCCCCTCAGGGTGGATCCCACCCCCTACCCCCTAGGAGGAGATGTCAGGGTAGGAGGGTAGGGGAAACCCCACCCCGGTCCGTCATGATGATCACCGTCCGGAGGCCTCCGGATGAACGCCGCCCCAACGGAGCACCGCCATGATCCCCTTCGACGAAGGCCGCGCCCGGCTGCTGCTCGCCCACGCCTGCGAGTCCGCCGGACTGCCCGGCCCCGGCGACGCCCGGCTGCTCGCACTCGGCGAGAACGCCGTCTTCGACCTCGGCGACCCGGCCGTCGTCGCCAAGGTCGGCCGCGGCCCCGAACTGTACGAACGGGCGCAGCACGAACTCGCCGTCGCCCACTGGCTCGCCGCCCAGGACGTCCCGGTGGTCCGCCCGTACGACGCGGTGGACCCCGAGCCCCAGCTCGCCCACGGGCACCCCGTCACCTTCTGGCACCGGCTCGCCCCCGCCGCCCGCCCCGCCCGCCCCGCCGACCTCGCCCCGCTGCTGCGCGCCCTGCACCGGCTGCCGCTGCCGCCCTTCCCGCTCGCCCACCGCGACCTGCTGGCCCCCGTCGAACGCTGGCTGGCCTCCGCCGAGGGCCACGTCGACCCGGCCGACGTCGCCTTCCTGCGCCACCGCCGGGACGGTTTCGCCGCCGCCCTGCCCGACCTCTCGCCGCACCTGCACCCCGGCCTGATCCACGGCGACGCGCTGCCCCGCAACGTCCACGTCGGCCCGGACGGGCCCGTCCTGCTCGACCTGGAGAACGTCTCGCACGACCTGCGCGAACACGACCTGGTGGTCCTCGCGCTCAGCCACGACCGGTACGGCGTGCCCGGCGAGGAGTACCGGGCCTTCGTCGAGGCGTACGGCTGGGACGTGCGCGCCTGGCCCGGCTTCGCGGTGCTGCGCGGGGCCCGGGAGACCGCCAGCGCCTCCTGGGTCGCCCAGCAGGTGCCCGGCAACCCGGCCGCGCTGGCCGAGTTCCGGCGCCGGGTCGCCTCGCTGCGGGAGGGCGCCACCGAGGTGCGCTGGTACCCGTTCTGAGGCGTCGGGCTCCCGGGGCATCGGGCCCTCCCGGGGCATCGGGCCGCTGAAGGGCCGGGACGCCCCCGTCCCGGCCCCCCGGGATACCCGGCGGGCCGCGGGGGCGCCGACCCCGGCGCGTGTGAGAAGACTCCTACGGCGCTCCGGTCCGGTTCGCAACCGGGGCACGTACGCTCGGCGTCCTATCGGACAGTCATCCTGACCGAGGGATCGGCACCCGTCCTCTGCACCCCTCTGCACCACAGGAGCCGCCGCCATGCCCCACTCCGCCACCCGCCGGCCCTCCCTCCCGACCCGTACGGCCCGCGGCCGGCTGATCGCAGGCTGCGTCGCGGTGGCCGCCACCCTGGGCCTGGCCGCGTGCGGCACCGCCAGCGGCGCCCTCCAGCCGACGCCCGGCGCCGGCACCCAGTCCCCGATCACCATCGCGCCGGTCAGCGGCCAGCCGGCCGGCAGCCCCGTCGCCACCGTCGCGCCCACCCCCGGCTCCGACGGCGCCCCCGCCTCCGCCGCCCCGCCGGCCGTCCCGGAGCCGCGCACGCCCAAGCCGCCGGCCGAGACGGCCGCCACGCCCCACGGCGGCACCCCGAGCGCCCCGGTCACCGCCACGCCCGTCGCCACCGCCCCCGCCGCGGGCACTCCCGCGCCGCCGCCCGCGCCGGTCAGGCCGGGCACCGTCATCGGCTCCACCGCCTCCGGCGGCCGCACCGTGGCGCTCACCTTCGACGACGGCCCCGGCCCCGCGACCGGCCAGATCCTCGACCTGCTCGCCCAGTACCACGCCAAGGCCACCTTCTGCGAGATCGGCCAGAACGCCGCCGCCAATCCGGCCCTGGTCAAGCGCGTCCTCGCGGCCGGCCACCGGCTCTGCGACCACAGCGTCCACCACCCGCAGCCGTTCGCGAAGCTCCCCCACGACAAGGCCGCCTACGAGATCTCCGCCGCCAAGGACATGATCGTCCAGGCCGGCGGCCCCGGCACCCGGGTCGGCTGGTTCCGCGCCCCCGGCGGCGGCTTCAACGCCGACAACGAGCAGATCACCGCGAGCCTCGGCATGTCCTCGCTCGGCTGGTCCGTCGACCCGCGCGACTGGTCCCGCCCCGGCGTGCCCGCCATCGTCTCCACCGTGCAGAAGCAGCTCAAGCCCGGCGGCGTGATCCTCATGCACGACGGCGGCGGCGACCGCACCCAGACCGTGGCCGCGCTCAAGCAGTTGCTGCCCTGGCTGGTCGCCCAGGGCTACACCTTCGACTGGCCGGCCGGATAGCCGACTGCCGGCCGTTGTCGGCGGGGCCGGGCGGGCCGTGACGTCACTCCGGCACTCCGGCACTCCGCCGGGGCCGGCTACCTCATCGGCCACCGCGGGTCGACCACGGCCTGCGGGTCCTTGCCGCGGCGCAGCCACGCCTGCAGGCCCTCGGCCCAGTCCCGGTACCAGCCGATCTGGCGCTCGTGCAGCTCGGCCGGCGCGACGTCGCCGACCTCGGCCCGGTAGCGCTCGGCGAGGGCTACGGCGACCCGGACGGCGGCCAGCGCGTCGCTGCCCGCCTCGTGCGCGTCCGTCAGTTCGACGCCGTACACCTCGCACACCCGTTGCAGGGTGCGCGAGCCCTTGCGGTACCTGTCCACCGCCCGGTCGACGACCAGCGCGTCCAGCACCGGCCCGACCGGGGCGCCGAGGCGCTCGGCGAGCGGCGCCAGCCCGTACCGGCGCAGCTCGGCGTCGAGCAGCGACAGGTCGAAGGGCGCGTTGAACGCGACCACCGGGCGCCCTGCGGCGAGCCGCTCGCAGAGCGCGCCGGCTATCTCCTCCACCGCCTCCTTGGCCGGCCGGCCCTTGCCGCGGGCCAGTTCGTCACCGATGCCGTGGATCGCCTCCGCCTCGGCCGGGATCGGCACCCCGGGGTCGAGCAGCCAGTGCGCGGCCCCCGCCCGGCGGGCCCCGACGGTGTCCACGAGCGCGGCCGTGACGATGCGGTCCACGGCCGGGTCGGTGCCCGTGGTCTCCAGGTCGAAGCCGACCAGTGGCTGCTGCCACCAGCTCATAAGGGGGTGTCCTTCCGTCCTGCCGCTCGAAACAGCCCCTATCATCACCCGCCCCACCGACAACCCGGCCGCTGGGGCGGTCGGGGTGCGGGCCGCGGCGGCGGCGGACGGCCGGCCTCGGTTTCGGCGGGTCGCCCCAACGGCGGGCGCCCGCACCCCGGTTGGGTGAGCGGTGCCCCGCCCGGGGCGTCAGCCGGTGGTGAGGAGGGTGCGGCCGAGCCAGTCGGTGGTGTCGTGGGCGCCGGGGAGGACGTAGAAGTAGCCGCCGCCGGTGGGGCGGAGGTGGCGGGCGAGGGGTTCGGTGTCGAGGCGGGTCTGGACGGCTTCGAACTGGCGGGCCACGTCCTGCTGGTAGCAGCAGAAGGCGAGGCCGAGGTCGGGTTCGCCGTCGGGGTCGAGGCCGCGGTCGTAGTTGAAGGCGCGGCGCAGGATGCGGCTGGCGCGGGTGCCCTCGGTGCGGGGGTTGGCGAGGCGGATGTGGGAGTCGAGGGGGATGACGGCGCCGTCGGGGTCGTTGCGGTAGTCCGGGGGGTCGGTCTCGGTGGCGGCGCCGAGCGGGGCGCCGTCGTCCTTGCGCCGGCCGATCATGCGTTCCTGCTGCCGGCGCGGCACCTCGTCCCAGCCGGCGACGAGGGTGCGGATGGCGCGGATGACCTGGTAGCTGCCGCCGGCGGCCCAGCGCGGTTCGTCGCCGCCCTCGCCGACCCAGACGAGGGCGTCCATCTCGCGGGCGTCCGCGGTGTCGGGGTTCTCGATGCCGTCCTTGAAGCCGAGCAGGTTGCGGGCGGCGCCGGTGGGGCGGGAGCGGTTCTGGAAGCCGTCGAGCTGCCAGCGCGGGCGGATCAGGCCGTTGGTGCTGCGCAGCAGGTCGCGGATGGTGTGCTGGACGGTGTCGCGGTTCTCGGCGCAGATCTGGAGCGAGAGGTCGCCGTGGCATTCGGCGGGGCGCAGCGCGTCGACGGGGAAGGGGCGCATGGCGGTGAGCCGGCGGGGGCGCCGGGGGGCGAGTCCGTAGCGGGTGTCGAAGAGGGAGGCGCCGACGGCGACGGTGACGGTGAGGTCGTCGGTGGGCAGGTCGGGGCCGAGGGTGCCGCTGTCGGAGGGGGCGGCGGCGGGGCCGAGGTCGGGCGGGGTGCCGCCGGCGGTGAGGAAGCGGATGCGGTCGGTGAGGGTGCGCAGGAGGGTTTCGAGGGCCTGGCGGTCGCGGGCCTTGACGTCGAGGGCGAGGAAGGTGCCGTAGCCGGGGGGCGGGTTGGTGATGCCGGCCTGGTGGTCGCCGTGGAAGGCGATGCGCCCGGTGGCGGTGCGGGGCGCGGCCTGGGCGGGGCGGGCGCCGGTGAGGGCGAGGGCTCCGGCGGTGGAGGCGCCGAGGGCGGTGCGCAGCAGGCCGCGGCGGGTGGCGCGGGGGTGTTCGGAGCCGGTGGAGTGCGGGCTGTCGATCATGGACGGGACGCTAACAAGCGGTCGGGCCCGGTACTCGGGTGAGCGCCGCGCCCGACCGCCGGTCACCATCCGTCCGGCCTACTGGCGTCACCCGGGCGAGGGGCACCGGGCGCGGCCGGCCCCGGTTCAGGCGGCGGGCTCGCGGAGCAGGTAGACGTCGATCGGGTCCTCGTGGTCGAGGACGAAGCCGTGGCGTTCGTAGAGGTGGCGGGCGGGGCTGCCCTGGAGGACGTCGAGGCGCACGGGCTCACCGGCGGCGTCGGCCTGGGCGAGGAGGTGGCGCAGGACGGCGGTGCCGAGGCCGCGGCCCTGGTGGGCGGGGGCGAGGTAGAAGTGCTCGATCCAGCGGCCGCCCTGCTCGGCGGGGCGGACGGTGACGGAGCCGGCGAAGGCGCCGTCGACGAGGATGACGGAGCTGTGCCGGCTGGAGAAGCCCGCCCGCAGGCGGCGGCGGACCCGGTCGTCGTCGTAGCGGCCGAGGCGTTCGAGGTCGGCGCGCAGGACGACGGCCTTGAGTTCGGCGACGGGTTCGACGTCGGCGGCGGTGGCGGGGCGCAGGGTCCAGGCGGCGAGGCTGTTCACGGCCGCAGTGTGGCAGCGGCCGCACCGGCCTGGCCAGCGGGTTTCGGGGGTTGGACACCGGCGCGCAGGAGGGGGCCGGGCCTGGCGGCGGCCGGGCCCCCTCCTGCGGTGGGCGGTGCGGCTAGCGGGTGCCGAGGTCCAGGGCGGGGAAGGAGTAGTCGTCCCAGAGGGCGCGTTCGTCGTCGTGCGGGGCGTACTGGACGCTGGGGTTGAGGTCCCAGATCCGGGTGGCCCGGGCGTCGGCGGTGTAGGACGGCCAGCCCGGCTCCCCCCGGCGGGCGAAGGAGGCCCAGGCGTCCGCCATCCGCTCGGACAGCCGGGTGAGTTCGGGCCGCTGGGCGGCGACGGTCTGCGCGCCGCGCGGGAACGCGCCGAGGTCCAGGCCGCCGAAGACGAAGGGCAGTTCCAGGGTGTGCATGGCGCCCAGGTTCTGGGCGGCGGGCAGGCCGGGGACGTAGGGCACGTGCCAGTCGAACTGGTAGACGTAGGTGGGCCGCCAGCGGGACTGGGCCTCGGCCAGGCGCAGGGTGGGGATCCGTTCGGTCTGGTCGGTGAGCATCGCGTTCACCACCCGGCCCTCGGTGGCCCCGGGTCGGTCGGCGGCGTACCGGTCGTACAGCTGCTGTTTGCGGTCGGCGAGCACGGGGGGCAGGTTGCGGTAGGCGCTCAGCGGGAGGTCCGGCAGCGTGGGGTCGAACAGCGCCCAGTAGTCGGTCTCGTTCTCGGTGGTGCCGGTCATCACGTCGACGTCGCGGGCGCTGCCGGCGGCGATCCGTTCGACGACCGGGCCGGGCACCAGTGCCCCGTCGATGGAGGGGCCGAAGAAGACCGCGGAGGACAGTCCGGAGAGCCCGTGCTGGACCTGTTCCTGGAGTTCGAGGACCTGTTGGGTGCTCAGCCGGTCGAGGTCCGCGACGGTGCGGATGCCGCCGGTGGCGAAGACCTTCCCGGCGGTGGCCCGCGCGGCGGCCGCGGTGTGCACCAGGTAGCCGGGCCCGCTCTCGACGATGGCGCGCTGGAAGAGGCGCTCGGGGTGGTCGCCGGCCAGCAGGGCGCTGATCGAGATCGCCCCGGCCGACTGGCCGAAGACGGTGACGTTGCCCGGGTCACCGCCGAAGGCGCCGATGTGCCGGCGCACCCAGGTCAGCGCGGCGCTCTCGTCGCGCAGCCCGTTGTCGCCCGAGCCGGCGTAGGACGGGTCGAGCGCGCCGAGTTCCGTCCAGCCCAGGATGCCGAGCCGGTAGTCCAGGTTCACCACGACGGCGCCGCCGCGCTCGGCCAGCAGGCCGCCGTCGAAGACGGGCTGGCCGGCGGCGCCGAGTTCGTCCGCGCCGCCGTGCAGGAAGACCATGACGGGTTTGCGGGCACCGCCGCCGTGCGCCGACCACACGTTGAGGTACAGGCAGTCTTCGGTGCCGTCGCCGCCCGCGCTCAGGTCCTGCGGGCAGCCGGGGCGGGCCTGGGTGGCCCGCAGCGTTCCGGACCAGGGCGCGGCCGGCTGCGGCGGGCGGAACCGGCGCTCGCCGGTGGGCGGCGCCGCGTACGGGACGCCCAGGTAGGCGCACCGGCCGTCCTGGGCCACCCCTTGCAGGCGGCCGACGGAGGTCGCCGTACGGCAGCCGCCCGCCTCCCGGGCCTCGGCGGGGACGGCCGGCAGCAGGCCCAGCAGGGCCGCCGTCACACCGGCCAGCGCGAACGGCCAGCGCCGGCGGGCGGGTCCGCCCGCCTTCCCCGGCAGTCTTCCGCGCGGCCCCTCGCCGGGCCCTTCGCGGGGTCCTTCGTGCAGCCTTCCCCGTGCTGGTCCACGCACTGCCCCGCGCACTGCCCCGCGCGTTGTTCCGTCCATCACGGCGCACTCCCCTCGACGTCGTCGCGCCGCTCGTGCGGCCGCGACCCCGCCCCCAGCTTGCGCGGTGCGGCCCCGGGGTGTCGCCGCCGCACGGATGGAGTTCCGGGTCTCCACCCGGGGGTGGAGAACGGAGCCTGACGGACCGTCAGGATTGGGCGGGGTTCAGGACACCGACCGGGAGTCGCCCCAGGCGCCCTCGAACTCCTCGCGGTAGACCTCCAGCAGGCCCTGTTCGCTGCCGCCGGGCTGCTGGCCGGCGCCGCCGCGCAGCACCAGGGCCGGGGACTCCATGCCCCGGGCGCGGCGCAGGTAGGGCTGGATGACGCCGAGGTCGCGGCTCTGGCGGCGGCCGCCGACCTGGCCGGTCGGGCGGGGGCCCTCGACGAGGTAGGCGGTGAAGCGCGGGGTCTCGTCGAAGACCCGGATCTCGAAGCCGCCCTGGTCGCGCAGCCGGGCCCGCACCCGGCGCACGTGCATGATGTTCATCTCGATGGAGCGCGACAACTCGCCGCGCCCCAGGCCGAGTTCGCGTTCGCGGCGGCGGACGGCGCTGCTCGCCGGGTTGAGGAAGAGCAGGCGGACCCGGCAGCCGTCGCCGGCCAGGCGCACCAGCCGCTTGCCGGTGTAGTTCTGGCAGAGCATGCCGAGACCGATGCCGAGCGCGTCCAGGCGCCGGGCGCCTTCCAGCAGGTCCTCGACGGGCAGGTCGCGCTGGAGGCGGACGCGGTCGGCGTGCACGGCGACGACGTCCGCGTACCGGCCGGCCACCAGCGACTCGACCACGTCGGCGGGCACGCCGCCGGCGCCGCCGTCGAGGACGGCGAGCAGGCGGGCGGCGGCGCGTTCGGTCTGGGCGAGGACGGTCTGGGTGAGCACCCGGTTGCGGGAGACCACGTGCCGGGCCACCTCCAGTTCGTCCAGGGCGAGTTCGATCTCGCGCCGGTCGGACAGGTAGGGCTCGAAGCAGGGCCAGTGCTGGACCATCAGCTCGCGCAGCTGGGGCAGGGTGAGGAAGACCAGCGGGTCGTCGTCGGCCGGGTCGAGCAGGTAGCCCTTGCGGCGGCTGACCTCGCGGACGGCGCCCGCCCGGTGCGCCCACTCCTCGCCGGCGGGGCCGGCGGCGGCGGTGACCCAGTCCTCGCCGTGGGCGGGGGCGTAGATGGGGTGCAGCACCTCGTCGACGAGGGAGCGCAGCCGCTGCTCGACCAGGTTGAGCCAGACGTAGGCGCGGCCGGACAGGCGGACCCGCTGGTAGGCGTCCTCCCATTCGGCGGCGGACCAGGCGAGGGCGGGTATCTCGACCGGGCCGCCCTGGGCGGGCACCAGGGGGCGGCCGGACAGGGTGGGGCGCATGACGACCGTGGGCGCCTCGCTGCGGGCGCCGCCCCGGTCGGGGCCGTCGGGCCCCGGGCCGCGGCCGCCGGCGGGGAACACCATGCGCCACCTCACCTGGTTGCTGCTCTTCGCTCCGCCCCCGCGCGGCTGATGGAGCGCCACCGGACCGGGGGCGGCCGGACGATCAAGGGTACTGCCCGCCGCGAGCGGTGCGCAGCCGGATGGCCCATGGGGCCCGGCACCACCACCGGACCCACCCGCCGCCGGCCCCCCACCCTTCACAGGCCGCCACCCGCCACCGGCCCGTGCTCGTCGCAGGACCCGCCGATCGCAGGCCCGCGCCCATCGCAGGCCCGCGCTTATCGCAGGAATGCCGGCTGGACACCCGTTCGGGCGAACCGGCGGCACATGTCCCGGCCGCCGGGGGAAGGCTCGGGGAGTATGCGCACTGTGCCGTGCATCACGGCGCGCGAGCGCCGCACATGCCCGGCCGCCCGGCCGGGAAGAGAGCGTCCGGGTCCGGGCACGTTATCGGACTACATGTCAGTTTCCGTTGACTGCAAGGAAGTTGAGGACTCATGCAGGTCTGGCCCGGTAAGCCCTACCCCCTCGGCGCCACCTACGACGGGGTCGGCACCAACTTCGCGGTGTTCTCCGAGAGTGCCGACCGGATCGAGCTGTGCCTGATCGACGAGGACGGCTCGGAGACGGCCGTCGAACTGCGCGAGACGGACGCCTTCGTCCGGCACGCCTACCTCCCGGGCGTCCAGCCCGGCCAGCGCTACGGCTTCCGCGTCCACGGCCCGTACAACCCCGGCCTAGGCCAGCGCCACAACAGCGCCAAGCTGCTGCTGGACCCGTACGCCAAGGCGATGAGCGGGCACATCGACTGGGACGAGGCGGTCTACGGCTACCACTTCGGCGCCCCCGAGCGCCGCAACGACCTCGACTCCGCCCCGCACACCATGCACTCGGTGGTGATCAACCCGTACTTCGACTGGGGCACCGACCACCCGCCGCGCACCGACTACCACCGCACCGTCATCTACGAGGCCCACGTCAAGGGCCTCACCCGGCTGCACCCGGGCATCCCCGAGGAGATCCGCGGCACCTACGCGGGCCTGGCCCACCCGGCGGTGATCGAGCACCTGGCCAAGCTCGGCGTCACCGCGATCGAGCTGATGCCGGTGCACCAGTTCGTCCGCGACCACCGGCTGCGCGACCTGGGCCTGACCAACTACTGGGGCTACAACACCATCGGCTTCTTCGCCCCGCACTCCTCCTACGCCTCCAGCGGCGACCGGGGCCAGCAGGTGCAGGAGTTCAAGTCGATGGTCAAGGCGCTGCACGCGGCCGGGATCGAGGTGATCCTGGACGTCGTCTACAACCACACCGCCGAGGGCAACCACCTCGGGCCGACGCTCTCCCTGCGCGGCCTGGACAACGTCTCCTACTACCGCCTCGCCCGGGACCAGCGGTTCTACGAGGACACCACCGGCACCGGCAACAGCCTGCTGATGCGCAGCCCGCACGTGCTCCAGCTGATCATGGACTCGCTGCGCTACTGGGTCACCGAGATGCACGTCGACGGCTTCCGCTTCGACCTCGCCGCCACCCTGGCCCGGCAGTTCCACGAGGTCGACCGGCTCTCCTCCTTCTTCGACCTCGTCCAGCAGGACCCGGTGGTCTCCCAGGCCAAGCTGATCGCCGAACCCTGGGACCTCGGCGAGGGCGGCTACCAGGTCGGCAACTTCCCGCCGCTGTGGACCGAGTGGAACGGCATGTACCGGGACACCGTGCGCGATCTGTGGCGCGGCGAGACCGCCGCCCTCGCCGAGTTCGGCTCCCGGCTCACCGGCTCCTCCGACCTCTACCAGGACGACGGCCGCCGCCCCATCGCCTCCATCAACTTCGTGACCTGCCACGACGGCTTCACCCTGCGCGACCTCGTCTCCTACAACGACAAGCACAACCAGGCCAACGGCGAGGACAACCGCGACGGCGAGTCCTTCAACCGCTCCTGGAACTGCGGCGTCGAGGGCCCCGGCACCGACCCGGCCGTCGAGGAGCTCAGAGCCCGCCAGCAGCGCAACTTCATCGCCACCCTGATGCTCTCCCAGGGCGTGCCGATGCTCTCCCACGGCGACGAACTCGGCCGCACCCAGCAGGGCAACAACAACGCCTACTGCCAGGACAACGAACTCACCTGGGTGCACTGGCCGGACGGCGACGGGCCCGAGGCGCGGCTGCTGGAGTTCACCCAGGGGATGATCTGGCTGCGCCGCGACCACCCGGTGTTCCGGCGGCGGCGCTTCTTCCACGGGCGGCCGGTCCCGGGGCGGCCCGGGGCGGGGCGGCTGGCCTCCGGCGGGCCCGGCTCCGGCGGCTACGGCTCCGGCGGCCACGACGACCTCACCGACATCGCCTGGTTCACCCCCGGCGGGGAGGAGATGACCAAGCGCAACTGGGGCGCCAGCTACGCCAAGTCGCTGACCGTCTTCCTCAACGGCTACGCCATCTCCGAGCCGGACCGGCGCGGCGGGCGGATCGTCGACGACTCCTTCCTGCTGATGTTCAACGCGCACTTCGAGCCCCTGGAGTTCACCGTGCCCGCCGACCACGGGCAGGAGTGGCAGGTCGTCGTCGACACCGCGCAGCCCCGGCTGCCCGCCCCGGGCGCGGGCGCGCGGGTCAAGGCCGGGGACGCGCTGTGGCTCACCGACCGTTCGCTGATGGTGCTCCAGCGGCCGGCCTGACCGCTCCCGGGGGCAGGTGCGCTCACCTGTTCGGACCAGCAACGGGTCTTGGCGGCGGGCTCCCCCGGGTACTCATGGACCTATGACCTCCGCCGCCGAGCCCGCACCGCCCCGCCCGGCCGCCACCTCCCCCTCCTCCGGCCCCGCCACCGCCCCCACGGCCAGCTACCGCCTCCAGCTGCAACCCGGCTTCACCCTCCACGACGCCACCACCGCCGTCCCCTACCTCGCCGCCCTCGGCGTCTCCCACCTGCACCTGTCCCCGCTGCTGGAGGCCGCCCCCGGCTCCACCCACGGCTACGACACCGTCGACCACGGCCGGATCAGCGAGCAGCTCGGCGGCGAGGCCGCCCTGCGCGCCCTGGCCGCCGCCGCCCACCGGCACGGCCTGCGGCTGCTCGTCGACGTGGTGCCCAACCACATGGCCGTGCCCGTCCCCGAACGGCTCAACCGGCCGCTGTGGCAGGTGCTGCGCGACGGCCCCGACTCGCCGCACGCACGCTGGTTCGACATCGACTGGACCGCCCAGCCCGGCCCCGCCGACGCCCCCGCACGCGGCCGGGTGCTGCTGCCGCTGCTCGGCGACCGGCTCGGCGCCGAGCTGGACCGGCTGGTGGTGGACGGCGAGGTGCTGCGCTACCACGACCACGAGCTGCCGCTGCGGCCCGGCACCTCGGGGCTGCCGCTCGACGAGCTGCTCGCCCGCCAGTGGTACCGGCTCGCCTGGTGGCGCCTGGCCCGCACCGAACTGAACTACCGGCGCTTCTTCACCATCAACGAGCTGATCGCCGTCCGGGTCGAGGAGCCCGAGGTGTTCGCCGCCACCCACGCCGTCCTGCTGCGGCTGCACGCCGAGGGCGTCGTCGACGGCTTCCGGATCGACCACCCCGACGGGCTCGCCGACCCGCGCGGCTACCTGCGCCGCCTCGCCCGCGCCACCGGCGGGGCGTACACCGTCGTCGAGAAGATCCTCACCGGCGACGAGCGGCTGCCCGAGGACTGGCCGGTCGCCGGCACCACCGGCTACGACACGCTGCGCCGCATCGACGGCGTGCTCACCGACCACGCGGGCGCCTGCCGGCTGGCCGGGGCGTACGCGGCGTTCCTGACCGGGTCCGCCCCGGACGGCGCACCCCGCGCCGACCCCCACCCGGCGGTCGCCGCCGCCCGGCGCGGGCGGGCCGACATGACCGCGCCGCACGGCGAGCTGGCCGCCGAGGTCGACCGGCTGGTGCGGATCGCGCTGCGGATCGGCGCCGCCGAGCCCGCGCACGCCGACCACGCGCCCTGGCGGCTGCGCGCGGCGCTGCGGCGGCTGTTCACCGGCTACCCGGCGTACCGGCCGTACGCCCGGCCCGGGGAGTCGGTGCCGCCGGCCTCGGCCGAGCAGGTGCGCGCGGCGCTGGGCGGCTCGGCCGACCCGACGGACCGGCTGGTCGCCGCCCTGGCCCTCGGGGAGCTGGGGCGCGGGCCGCAGCAGGACGAGTTCTGCGTGCGCTTCGCGCAGACCGCCGCCGCCGTCGCTGCCAAGGGCGTCGAGGACACCGCCTTCTACCGGTGGAACGCGCTGCCCGGCCTCAACGAGGTCGGCGGCGAGCCCGGCCGGCCGGGGCTGCACCCGGCCGCGTTCCACGACTGGTGCCGCTACCTGGAGCGCGCCTGGCCGCACAGCATGACCGTGCTGTCCACCCACGACACCAAGCGCAGCGCCGACGCCCGCGCCCGGCTCGCCGTCCTCGCCGAGCGGCCCGAGGCCTGGGCCGCCGAGGCCGCCGCCTGGTCCACCGCCGCCGGGGCCGACTCCGGCCCCGGATCCGGATCCGGATCCGGCTCCGGCTCCGGCCCCGAGTCCTGCTCCTGCTCCTGCTCCTGCTCCGATGGCGCCCGCGACGGCGACGGCCACGACGGCCACAGCGGCCACGGCGCCCGCGACGGCGACTGGCTGCTCTGGCACACCCTCGTCGCCGCCTGGCCGATCGACGCCGACCGGCTCGTCGCCGCCCTCCTCAAGGCCGCCCGCGAGGCCAAGCTGCACACCTCGTGGACCGCCCCCGACGCCCGTTTCGAGCAGGCGCTCGCCGCGCGCGCCCGCGCCGTCCACACCAACCCCGGCCTGCTGCCCCGGATCGAGGGCCTGGTGCACGCCCTCGCCCCGTACGCCCGCGCCAACACCCTCGCCGCCGCGCTGCTGCACCTCACCATCCCGGGCGTGCCCGACCTCTACCAGGGCAGCGAGGAGCCGCTGTACACCCTCGTCGACCCGGACAACCGGGGCGTGGTGGACCTCGGCGCGCTCGCCGTCCGGCTCACCGACGCGGCCACCCCGCGCCCCGGCGACCTCGCCCGCGAGAAGCTGCACCTCACCAGGACGGCGCTGCACCTGCGGCGCTCCCGCCCTCTCGGGCCCTACCGGCCGCTGACCGCCGCCGGCCCCGCCGCCGACCACCTGCTGGCCTTCGCCCGCGGCGCCGACGTGGTCACCGCCGTCACCCGGCTCCCCTACGGGCTGGACCGCGCCGGCGGCTGGCGCGGCACCGTCCTGGAGCTGCCCGAGGGCGGGCCCTGGACGGACCTGCTGACGCTGCGGACCCACCCGGCGGGCGCGGTGCCCGTCGCGCAGCTGCTGGCGGACCAGCCGGTGGCGCTGCTGACGAGGAGGAGCTGAGCGTGCGGACCTACGAGGTGTGGGCGCCCCTCGCCACCGACCGGGTCGAGGTCGACGTCGACGGCTCCGCCCACCGGCTGGCGCGCTGCCCGGACCGCCCGGGCTGGTGGGCCGGCGACGCCCCCACCGGCGACTACGCCTTCCGCCTCGACGGCGGGCCGCCGCTGCCCGACCCGCGCTCGCCCTGGCAGCCGCACGGCCCCGACGGCCCCAGCCGCCCGGTCGACCACGCCGCGTTCCGCTGGTCGCAGACCGGCTGGCGCGGCCGCGCGCTGCCCGGCGCCGTGCTGTACGAACTGCACATCGGCACCTTCACCCCGCGCGGCACCTTCGACGCCGCCGCCGAACACCTCGACCACCTCGTCGAATTGGGCGTCGACTTCGTCGAACTGATGCCGGTCTGCCCGTTCCCCGGCCGGCACGGCTGGGGCTACGACGGGGTCTCGCCGTGGGCCGTGCACGAGCCGTACGGCGGGCCCGAGGGGCTGAAGCGCTTCGTCGACGCCGCCCACCGCAAGGGCCTCGGCGTGGTGCTGGACGTCGTCCACAACCACCTCGGCCCCTCCGGCAACTACCTTCCCGCGTACGGCCCGTACTTCACCGACCGGCACCACACCCCGTGGGGGGCGGCGGTCAACCTGGACGCCCCCGGCTCCGACGAGGTGCGCCGCTACCTGATCGGCAGCGCGCTCGGCTGGCTGCGCGACTACCGGATCGACGGCCTGCGACTGGACGCCGTGCACGCCCTCGCGGACGACCGGGCCGTCCACTTCCTGGAGGAACTGTCCCACGAGGTCGACACGTTGGCCGTCGCGACCAACCGCCCGCTGTTCCTGATCGCCGAGTCCGACCTCAACACCCCGCACACCACCGCCCCGCGCGCGGTCGGCGGCCAGGGCCTCACCGCTCAGTGGAACGACGACTTCCACCACGCCCTGCACTGCGCGCTCACCGGCGAATCCCAGGGCTACTACGGCGACTTCGCCCACCGCCCGCTCGCCGCCGTCGCCAAGACGCTCACCCGCGGCTTCTTCCACGACGGCACCTGGTCCGGCTTCCGCGGCCGCGGCCACGGCCGCCCGTTCCCGCCGGACGGCGGACACCGGCTGCTCGGCTACCTGCAGACCCACGACCAGATCGGCAACCGGGCCCTCGGGGACCGCATCTCCACCAGCCTCACCGCCGGCCGACTCGCCTGCGGCGCCGCGCTGGTGCTCACCTCACCGTTCACCCCGATGCTGTTCATGGGCGAGGAGTGGGGCGCGGCCACCCCCTGGCAGTACTTCACCGACCACACCGACCCGCAGCTCGCCGAGGCCGTCCGGCAGGGCCGGCGCCGGGAGTTCGCCGAACACGGCTGGGCCGCCGAGTCCGTCCCCGACCCGCAGGAGCCCGCCACCGTCCTGCGCTCCGTCCTCGACTGGACCGAGCCCCGGCGCGCCCCGCACGCCGAACTCCTCACCTGGCACCGGACGTTGATCAGGCTGCGCCGTGAACGACCGGAGCTGTCCGACCCCGACCTCGGCGCGGTGCGGGTGGCGTACGACGAGGCGGCGCGCTGGCTGGTGGTGCACCGCGGGCCGTACCGGATCGCCGTCAACCTCGGCCCCGCCGAGGCCGCGTTGCCGCTGGACGGGACCGGGCGCGAACTGGTCGCGGCCTTCGGGGCGGCGGCGCTGGACGGGACGGCGGTACGGCTGGGGGCGGACGCGGTGGCGATCGTCGCGGTGTGACTCGGCAGCGTGACTCGGCGGCGTGACTCGGCAGTGTGACTCACCACGTGCGTCACCGCGTGCGTCACCGCGTGCGTCACCGCGTGCGTCACCAGAGGAAGGTGCCGATCCGCTCCCGCAGCGAGGCCGCGTCCAGACCGTAGGCGGCCAGGTGCTCCGGGATCGAGCCGTAGTGCCGGTGCTCCTCGCGCGGGACGCCCAGGCCCAGCACCCGGTGCGGGCGGTCGGCCAGCGCGGCGTGCGCCTCGTTCGCCGAGGTGCCCGCCAGGTACGGCTCGACCAGCACCACGTCCGCCCGGTCCCCCACCGCCGCCCGCAGCCCGGCCGCGTCGAAGGGGCGCACCGTCGCCGCGTACAGCACGGTGGCGTCCAGGCCCTCGGTGGCCGCGAGCACCGCGTCCAGCATCGGCCCGACGGCGAGGACCACGCCGCGCGAGCCCTGCCGCACGGTGGTGAACCGGCCCGCCTCGACCGGCACGGCCGCCGCGTTCTGGTGCGCCGAGAGCCGGACGTACACGTTGCGGTCGCCGTCGGCGGCGGCGTGGCGCAGCAGTTGCTCGGCCTCGTCCGGGTGGCCCGGCACGTGGACGGTCCAGTCCGGCAGGGTGTCCAGCAGGGCGACGTCGCCCGGGGACATGTGGGTGCGGCCGCCGGCCGGCCAGTCGTAGGAGCCGGCCGCGCTCACCAGGACGGCGCCGACGCCCTGGTGGACGAGGTCCAACTTGACCTGCTCGAAGGGCCGTTCGATCAGAAAGCTGGCGAAGGTGTGGGCGATCGGGCGCATCCCGGTCAGCGCCAGGCCGCCGGCCGCGCCGATCAGCAGTTGTTCGCGGATGCCGACGTTGACCACCCGGTCCGGGTGGCGCTGCTGGGCCGGCTCGAAGGCGGCCGCACTGATGTCGGCGAGCACCACGGCCAGCCGGGGGTCCTCGTCCAGCAGGCGGCTGGTGACGTCGATGAAGCGGTCGCGCATGGTGTCCATCGGTGAAGTGCCTCTCGGTTCGCACTGGTTGGCTCGTGCGTGGGGTTTCTCGGGCTCAGGGGTTCTCGGGCTCAAGGGTTCTCGGGCTCAAGGATCTTGGGCTCAAGGATTCTTGGGCTCAAGGATTCTTGGGCTCAGGGCTTCTCGGCCTCAGGAGTTCTTGGGCTCGACCCGGGCGACCACCACGTGCGGGCGGCCCGGGTGCTCGGCGGTGAAGGCCCGGTACAGCGCTTCGTGGTCGCGGCCGTCCACCGTCTGCGCCGACCAGCCCTCGGCCGCGAACCGGGCCGCGATCCCGCCCTGCCAGCCGTGCGTGGCCGAGGAGTTGTCGATCACCACCACGTGCAGCCGGTCCAGCCCGTACGCGCCGGCGAAGGCCACCGCCTCGTGGTTGGAGCCCTCGTCGAACTCGGCGTCGCCGACCAGCACCCACACCGCCGGGTCGGTCAGGCCCTGCGCCCGCAGCCCGAGCGCCGTGCCGACGCCCAGCGGCAGGCCGTGCCCGAGCGAGCCGGAGGCGATCTCCACACCGGGGACGAGCATCCGGTCCGGGTGGTGGCCGAGCGGGGAGTCGTAGCCGCCGAAGCTCGGCAGCACCCCGGGGTCGATGAAGCCCTTGGCCGCCAGCACCGCGTAGTACGCCATCGGGCCGTGGCCCTTGGAGAGCAGGAAGCGGTCCCGGTCCTGCGCCCCGGCCCGCTCCGGGCTCACCCGCAGGACCCTGTCGTACAGCACCCAGAGCGCGTCCAGGGTGGAGGTGGCGGCGGGGCCGTGCTTCTCGTCGCCGGTCATCAGGCCCATCAGCGCCGACAGGTCCTCGAAGCGGGCGGTCTCCGCGAGGTTCGCGGTTGCGTTCGTCGTCATGACCACGATGGTGCAACTTAAAGCCGACTTGAGGTCAAGCGGCTACAGTGGGTGCCCATGACCGCGCCCCCGGACCACGGCCGCAGCCCCGGCCCCCACCGCGACGACCTGCTCACCATCGGCCAACTCGGCCGCCGCAGCGGCCTCGCCGCCTCCGCCCTGCGCTACTACGAGAGCCTCGGCCTCATCCACGCCACCCGCACCGCCGGCGGCCAGCGCCGCTACCCCCGCGGCACGCTGCGCCGGCTCGCCTTCGTCCGCGCCGCCCAGCGCGTCGGCCTCTCCCTCGACGAGGCCCGCGTCGCCCTCGACCGGCTCCCCGAACGCCCCGCCCCCAGCGGTGCCGAATGGGACCGGGTCGCCGCGTCCTGGCAGAGCCGCATCGACGAGCAGATCGCCGAACTCCAGCGCCTCAAGGCCAAGCTGACCGGCTGCATCGGCTGCGGCTGCCTCTCCCTCTCCCGCTGCGCCCTCTACAACGCCGCCGACCGCGCCGGCGACACCGGCCCCGGCGCCCGCTACCTCCTCACCCGCGACCCGGCCGGCGGCCCGGAACCCCTCTCCCCCGCCGCCGACGGCTGCGGGCCCCGCTGAACCGTTGCGGCACACGGAGTGGGAAGTCGACCCTGCCGACTTCCCACTCCGTGCCCACCTCAGGCGCCGGTCGGCTTGTCCCAGCGGATCACGACGTAGCCGTCGCCGCCGGCCCCGCCCGCGTCGGCACCCTCCCCACCGCGCCCGACGAACACCTTCAGCTTCTGCCCCGGCTTGACCTTGATCGTGCCGTACGCGCAGCCGCCACTGGTGCCGCCGCCACCACCCCCGCCACCACCACTGGTGCCGCCGCCCCCGCCGCCACCACCACCGGTGGCACCGCTGCCACCGCCGCCACCCGCACCCCACACGTAGGCGGTGAGGCTGTGCACGCCCTTGGGGACCACGAACTCGACCCACTCCTGGGTCTTGGTGAACTCCGCCCGGCACACGCCGTCACCCGCACACCGCGCATCGGCCGCCTCGGCACTCAGCGCCCCGACCGACAACGTCCCCGTCACCAGCGACGAGACCAGCGCGGCCCGGACCAAACCCTTCAACAACTCGGCACTCCATCCTGCGAGTTAGCCACCCGTCCACGACGGACGCACCCAGCCAAGAGCCGTGCCGGGCCCGCCCGGACGACCTTCGATCGCCCTCCACTCGAACGGGCGCCGATCACCGAACGCGTTCGATCCTGTGTCCGACACCGAACCAGTCGGCCCCGACCGCGAAAACCCGTTGCCGCAGCGGCGCCGACCTGCCTACCGTGCGCCCATGCTGCCAGCGGTGGAGACGGAAGAGCAGTGGGACGCGATCGTGCCCGACGAGGCGGTGATGCGCCCCGGAGCCGAAGCCCTCTGCGCCGAACTCGGCCTGGCCGGGCTGCCGTTGGAGCGTTTCACGGAAGGGTCAGTCCCGGTCTACGCGGTGGGCGACGCGTACGTCCTCAAGCTGTTCCCCGCCGCCAGCGCCGAGGACGGCGTCACCGAGGAGCGCGTCCTCACCCGCCTCCAGGGCGCCCTGCCGATCCCCACCCCCGACGTACGGGCCGCCGGCGCCTACGTCAACGGCTGGCGCTACGTGCTGATGTCACGGCTGTCCGGCGAGGGCCTGGCCCCCGCCTGGCCGCGGATCCCGCAGGCCGACCGGGAGCGGATCGCCCACGACTGCGGCCGGGCACTGGCCACCCTGCACGCCCTCGACCCCGGACCGCTCGCCGACGCCCTCGGCCCCGGCGACTGGGGCGCCTTCCTGGCCCGGCAGCGGGCCGGGGCGGTGGCCCGCCAGCGCGAACGCGGCCTGGCCGAGGCCTGGCTGGAGCAGATCCCCGACTTCCTGGCCGCCGCGCCACTGCCATCGACGCCGCAACGCGCCCTGCTGCACACCGAGTTCATGCGCGAGCACCTGCTCGTCGACCCGGCCGACGGCTGGCGCCTGACCGGCCTGCTCGACTTCGAACCCGCCATGGTCGGCGACCCGGCCTACGACCTCGTCGCCGTCGGCCTGTTCACCACCCGCGCCGACCGGCGCCTGCTCGGCCGCCTCCTCGCCGGCTACGGGCGCGGCTTCGACCCGCGCCTGCTGATGGCGTACACGCTGCTCCACGCGTACAGCCACCTGCCGTGGTACCTGCGGGAGTTGAAGCCCTCCGCTCGGACGCTGGACGCCCTCGCGGAGGAGTGGTTCGGGGTCGCCTGACGGGTCTTGCGGATCAGGGCCGGGGGTCGGTGCGCAGCAGGCTGTAGAGGACCATGTCCCGCCATTGGCCGTCCCGGAAGCCCCTGCTGCGCTGGACGCCCTCGCGGACGAAGCCGCACTTCTCCAGCGCGCGCTGCTCGGCGAGGTTGGCGTCCTCGGTGTCCGCCTCCAGCCGCATCACCGGGGTGTGGGCGAACAGGTAGTCCACCAGCAGCCGTTGGGCCTGCGTGCCGATGCCCCGGCCGCGCGCCTCCGGGCGGAGCACGATGCCGACGTTCCAGTACGGCGCCACGTCCACCTGGCCCACCTGCCGCCAGGCGACGAACCCGGCGAACTCGTCCCCGGCGAGCACCGCGAGCATCGACTGCTCGGGCGCCAGCAGGCCCTGCTCCGCCCAGCGGCGCCGGAACCGCCCGGGGTCGCGCCACCCGTACCACTGGAACGGGCCCACCGCCTGGGGGTCGTTCAGCAGTGCTTCGAGCGGGTCGAGGTCGGCTTCGCCGATCGGTCTGAGGGACACCGGTGCGTCGTTCATGCAGACCCCAACGGTCCGCGACCGGGCCCGGGTTCCCCGCGGCGCACGCCTTCAGGCGGTGATCGACCGGGCGAGCCGGAAGCCGACGTCGTCGATCCGCAGGGTGGGGTGGCTGCGGCGGCGGACGGAGGCGCGGCAGCTCCAGTGCTCGTCGAACCAGCCGCCGCCGCGCAGCACGCGGTAGCCGCCGTACACCTCGGCGTCGTACACGTCCCAGCACCACTCCCACACGTTGCCGAGCAGGTCGTACAGGCCGAAGCCGTTGGGGCGCAGGCCGCCCACCGGGTGCGGGCGCTCGTCCGAGTTGCCGCGGTGCCACGCGATCTCGTCGAGCGGCCCGTAGCGGGGGCCGTCCGTTCCGGCGCGGCAGGCGTACTCCCACTCGGCCTCGGTGGGCAGCCGGTAGCCGTCGGCGGCGCGGTCCCAGGTGACGGACTCGCCGTCGAGCCGGTAGGCCGGCGCCAGCCCGTCCCGCCGGGACAGGTCGTTGCAGTAGCGGACGGCGTCGTACCAGGAGACGCTGTCGGCGGGGAGCCGGTCGCCGGCCCCGGCGCCGTACTGCTCGCGGGTGACGGGACAGGCCGCCAGCTCGTAGGGGGCGAGCTCGACAGTCCAGCTCCGCTGCGTACGGCGGTCCGACAGCGTGACGCGGCCGGGCGGGACGGCGATCAGGTCGGTTCGGGTGCTCGCATCCATGGGCCGCGATCCTAGCCCGTGGGATGATCAATGTCCTTTCCGCTCTTCACACCTGACGATCAGGAGTGGCACCGCCATGAGTTCCGTCCCGCCGGACCCTTCGACTCTCCACCCGGTGGCCGGGCAGCCGCGTGTGGTGCTCCTCAAGCCGTTGGTGACGTCCCCGCTGATCGACGTCGGCGACTACTCCTACTACGACGACCCGGACGACGCGACCGCGTTCGAGACCCGCAACGTGCTCTACCACTACGGCCCGGAGCGGCTGGTGATCGGGAAGTTCTGCGCGCTGGGCACGGGGGTCCGGTTCATCATGAACGGGGCGAACCACCGCATGGACGGCCCCTCGACCTTCCCGTTCCCCATCATGGGCGGAAGCTGGGCCGAGCACTTCGACCTGATCACCGGCCTCGCCGGCCGGGGGGACACGGTGGTCGGCAGCGACGTCTGGATCGGCTACGGCGCCATGGTGATGCCCGGCGTGCGCATCGGCCACGGCGCGATCATCGCCTCCGGCGCCGTCGTCGTCGACGACGTCCCCGACTACGGGATCGTCGGCGGCAACCCGGCCAAGCTCATCCGCACCCGCTACAGCGAGCCGGACATCGCCCGCCTGCTCGCCCTCGCCTGGTGGGACTGGCCGACCGACCACCTCACCCGGCACCTGCGCACCGTCATGTCCGGCACCGTCGACGACCTCGAAGCGGCCGCGCCGGGAAGGTGATCTTCCGGCGCCGACCGCCGGGCCCCCTGGCGCCCGGCGTGCGGCGGCCCGAGGATGGTGCCCGTCCGTACGAAGGCTGGCGAAAGGCGACGACGATGACGGGTACGAAGGTCAGCACGGTCGTGGAGGCTCCGGCCGAGCGGGTGTGGGAGCTGCTGGGGGACTTCCACAACCTCGGCGGCTGGCACCCGGGCCTGCCGGCCAGCAGCCTCGGCAACGAGCTGACGGGCAACGCGATCGGGTCGGTCCGGGTGTTCGAGATCGACGGCGCGGCGCTGCGCGAGACGCTGCTCGCCTACGACGAGGACGCCCGCAGCTACACCTACAGCTTCCCCGAAGGGGCGTTCGAGCTGTACGGCTACCGGGCTACGCTGCGGGTCACCCCGGTCACCGCGCTCGACGCCAGCTTCGTGGAGTGGAGCGCCACGTACGACGTCGAGGCCGAGCACCGCAAGGACTCCGCCGACCGCCTCCACGGGGTGTTCACGGCCGGCCTGGCGGCCCTGCGCGAGCGGTTCGCCGGCTGACGACGGCGGGCCGTCCGGGAGTTCAGCGCCCCATCACCGCGTAGAGCGCGACCAGCGACCAGCCCAGCAGCGACAGCACCCCCACGGTCCACCCGAGGACGGCCGCCGTCTGGCCGTACTCGGGGCCGCGGGCGCGCTGGAACGCGGCCACCAGCGCGGGGATCGCGGCGACCGGCAGGAACAGGAAGGCCGCCAGCATGAGCCACGCGCCGAACCCGATCACGAACCAGATGCCCACGAACAGCAGCGGCACCGAGGCGACCGCCACCACCGCGCCCGCCGCCGCACAGGCGATCCGGAACGGGCCGAGCTCCCGGTAGCACACCGGCACGGCGGCGGCCGCAGCGCTGACCAGCGCGATCACGTGCAGGAACGAGAACGAGCCGCCCAGGCCGAACGCCACCGCCACGAGCGCCAGCGGGAGCAGACACACCGCGGCCGCCAGCCCCGCCAGCACCCTCGCACTCCCCGGCACCACGGCCACGGCTCCCCCTTGCACCCACTTATTTGAACGCGTTCAAAGCTAGCACGCACCACGCCGAGAGGAGCGGCAGGGCCGGCCCGTCGCGCGACGGCTCACCATTCGCCTCCGGGGGGCGTCCAGCCGAGACGCAGGTGGTGGAGGGAGTCGGGGAGAACGACAGGGAGGTCGAGCGGGCCCGCACTGGCGAGGTGACCGGCGACGAAGCGGTCGGCGGACGGGCCGGTGAGGTAGCGCTCGAACCAGAGCCACTGGGGGCGGCTCATGGGCTGGAACTGGAGGGAACGCCAGAGGGCGTCGAGCGCCTTGGGGAGGAGGGCATAGATCGTCGGCGGCATCAGACCGCCGGTGATCTCGGCGGTGACCAGGCGGTCCTCGTTCACGCCACACGCTCCACGGGGGCGGAGGAGGCGGCGGCGGAACCGATCTCCGACCACACGATCTTGCCGATGGGCACGCGCGGGCAGCAACCCCAGCGCTCGGACAGGAGCTTGACGAGGAGAAGGCCCCGCCCGGACTCGTCTTCGGCGGACGCAGGGCGAAGGAGCGGCGCGCGGTCACGGCGCGCGTCGTGCACCTCGATGCGCAGTCGCGAGGGGATGAGGGAGAGGGAGAGCCACAGCCGGTTGCCGATCGGAGTGCCATGCACGACGGCATTGGTGACGAGCTCGGAGACCACCAACAGACCGGAGTCCGCGAAGAGTTCACCGGCAGGGGTCGAGTCGAGGAGCCGCAAGAGCACCTGCCGGGCCTTCGCCGGCGACCGCCGACTGCGCAGCAGCCAGCAGCCAGCAGCCAGCAGCCAGCAGCTGGACACGAACTCGGGGGGATTGTCAGGCGATTCGAACATGGCGAAGCCACCTTCGGGAGCGAGTGGAGAAGATCCAAGGCCGAGCTGCCGACTCTGCGAGCGCCCGGCGCAATGCATCGGAAAGCAAGCCCGCAGACCGCACAGGACGTTCACGGTCAGCTAGCTTTCCATCACTCACAGCATGGATCACATCACACCCGCGGCGCAAGGTGAGCTTGACAAATATGAAAACTTTCAAATCTCAGGGCAAGGTCCGGCCCCTAGACTCACGCGGGTGGTGGCGAACCATCACACAGGGCATGCACACTGGATGCCGAGAGGTCTGAAGGGGTTACGTCTATGGCAGTTGCAGTGCCAGCAGTGCGCTACCGCCGCATTGCAGCCGAGCTCAGAAGGCTCCGCGAGCTCAAGAACCTGTCGGCAGAGGAAGTGGCCGCCCAAGTCGACGGCGTCAACCTCGTGAAGCTGTCCCGCTACGAGAACGCCCGGGTCCAACTCAAGCCGGATGTCGTTCAGAAGCTCCTCGACTTCTACGAGTGCGATCCGGAGCTCAAGGAAGTCCTCGTCGAGATCCTTCGTGACTGGCATCGGCCCGGCTGGGTAGCCGGCCTCGAACAGCTGAACCCGCTCTACCACGACCTGATCCGCTTGGAAGAGACGGCTATCGGCAACAAGTCGTATGAGTCGGCCTACATCCCCGGACTGCTACAGACGCGCCGCTATGCACACGCCATCATCTCCAGCGGCGTCTTCAAGACACCCAGTGTTGAGGCTCGTGTCGATGTGCGAATCAACCGTCAGTCAGTGCTCACTCGCGCGGAGAATCCGCTGAAACTCTGGGCTGTCATCCACGAGTCCGCCCTGACCATGAAGGCGGCAGAGGGCGTGATGGCCGATCAGCTCGACAAGTTGATCCAGTGGAGTGGCCTCCCGAACATCAGCATCCAGGTCATGCCGGCATTCGCCCCACCTCACCCCGGCATGAACGGACCGTTCACCCTCCTGGAGTTTCGGCAACGAGATCTCGACCTCGCACTGCTCAGCGACATGCTCGCCAGCAACTGGGTGGAGAAGCCGGAGCACGTAGATGTCTACCGAACAGCCTTCGGCGAGATCATGGCGACAGCCCTTGGCCTCGACGAATCCCTCAACGTCATCCGAGAGAAGAGAGACCAGCTCAAGTGACCCACTACCCCGTCGCATCTGCACTGCCGGTGAACTGGTCGAAGGCTACCGCCAGCAACCCAAACGAGAACTGCGTCGAAGTAGCCGACGGCTTCACCGGCATCGTCCCGGTCCGCGACAGCAAGGACCCGCACGGCCCGGCCCTCAGCTTCAGCCCCGAGGCCTGGCAGTCCTTCATCGCCGCCGTCCAGGCGGGCGAGCTCCCGGCAGCTCGCTAGCCTCAACTGTCCTGGGCGGCCCCATGCCGAGCACGGGGCCGCCCCCGGATTGACGTCCACACCCGGTCCACAACACCGCGCCGAGTGCATGGACTCGCGCTCCCAGCCTTCTTCCAGCGACCTGCCAGCCTCTCATCGACTTCTCATCCGGCACCCCTAGCCTCCGCCAGATGAACGTCTCCCTGCTCGGCGGCTGGTTCCCCTGGGCCGTCCAGGCCGTGGCCCTCACCCTGTTCCTGGCCGCGCTCGGCTGGCGGGACCGGGTCTGGCGGCTGAAGTGGGGCCCGGTCGCCCTCGGGACGGCGCTGCTGCTCACCGCCCTCGCCGCCGTCGGGGTGCTCACGCTCGCCGGGATCACCGATCCGATCCCGTTCGGGGTGTGGCTGTGGGGCGGGGTCGCGGTCGCGGCGGTCAGCGCGCTCGGGTTCGGCTGGCGGGGCGCCCGCTGGTGGCGCCGGGCGCTCGCGCCGCCGGCCGCGCTGCTCGCCCTGTTCTGCGCCGCCAACAGCGTGAACATCGCCACCGGCTACTACCCGACCCTCGACGACGCGATCGGCGAACTGAGCGGGCAGCCGCTGCCGGAGCAGATCACGCTCGCCGAACTCGGCTCCCTGCACGGGAAGACGAAGACCGGCCGCATCGTCCAGGTGGACATCCCGAGCACGGCCAGCGGCTTCACCCACCGCCAGGAGCTCGTCTACCTGCCGCCCGCGTGGTTCCGCAGCCAGAACCGGCCGAAGCTGCCGGCGCTGGAGCTGATCGGCGGCGAGTTCGCCGCGCCCGACAACTGGATCCGCTCCGGCAACGCCGTGAGGACCGCGGACGACTTCGCCGCCAAGCACAACGGTTTCGCGCCGATCCTCGTCTTCGTCGACGCGACCGGCGGCTTCCGGGTCGACACCGAGTGCGTCGACGGCCCGCACGGCAACTCCGAGAGCCACCTGCTCAAGGACGTCCCGCCGTTCGTCCAGAAGACCTTCAACGCCGCCACCGACCCGCACAAGTGGGGTGTGGCCGGCTGGTCCATGGGCGGCACCTGCGCCGTCGACCTCACCGTCGAACACCCCGACGTCTTCACCCACTTCGGCGACTTCTCCGGCGACAAGGGCCCCTCCACCGGCGACAAGGACCACACCGTCCAGGAGCTGTACGGCGGCGACGCGGCCGCCTGGGCCGCCCACGACCCGCTGACCGTCCTCGCCCACCGCCCCAAGTACCAGGGCGTCTCCGGCTACTTCGGGCAGGGCGACGAGGAGCACGGCCAGATCGAGTCCGCCAGGGCCCTCAACGACGCCGCCCGGAAGGACGGCATCCGCACCACCACCGCCGTCGGCTCCGGCAAGCACACCTGGCAGACCGGCGCCGCCACCTTCGCCCAGGCCCTCCCCTGGCTCGCCCAGCAGCTCGGCGTCCCCGGCACCCACGCCTGATCCGCCACCGGCCCGGGGTCGGGACCGGACCGAGCGGGGCCGGACCGGGCCGAACGGGGCCGAGTCGGGCACCTGGAGGGCGGCGGATCCGGCCGGGGGAAAGCCTTGGCATCAGCCGTCTGCGGAGACCAGCCGCGGGCCCGCGCGGGCGGATCGGCCGGGGCTACGGCCGACCGGCAGACCCCCGCCCGACAGGGGGAATCCGCGACGGGCGCCGTCCCGCCGACCGGCCGGCCGCCGCTGGCCCGCCATACCTTCCGACACGCCCGCACACACGTTCACCACCAACGCCCCCGCAGCGGCCGGGGAAGGCGGCCTACCCGCCGGTATCCCGCTTTGCTCCCGGCGGCCCGGTGGCATAAGTTTCGACCGCCGTCGACGCGGCCGAGCCCGACCGGCCCTCGGAACAGAGGAGCGCAGCGGGCCGGCGGCCGGGCGGCAGAACGTACGGGGGAAGGGAACAGCCATGCCGAGTGCCCGCATCCGCGAGGCGACCGGGCAGCGGGAACGGGCGGACGGCTCCGCGCACACACGGCCCGGGACCACCGCAGGCCCGGCCCCGGCCCGCTCGGGCCGCTCGGTCCGCTGACCCGGCGCCGCGCCCCGACCACCACCACAGAACCACCCCAGACGGCCCCGCGCACCGCCGAGGCGGCGCCCGGGGCGGACGGCAGGTCGGCCCGTCCGGCACAGGGGACCGGACGGACCGACCGCCACACCAGCACGAGGACCAGAGGACCAGAGGACCAGAGGGTCCGAGGGTCAGAGGCCGAGGCGGCTGAGCGCGGTGGTCCAGTCGGTCACGATGGCGCTGCGGGCGTCGTCGAGGCCGACCTTGCCCTTGCAGACCGCGTTCTTCAGCTTGGTCTCCACGCCGTCCTTGCCCGTCGCGGTCTGGTCGCCGTAACGGGGCTCGGGCCAGAGGTTGTTCGGGTCGCGCGGGGCGCCGCCGAGCTCCAGCGGGACGAAGTGGTCCTCCTCGTAGTCGGACAGGTTGGTGTCCGTGTAGCCGTACTGCGCGATCTGCTGCGCCTTCAGCGCGTTGGTGTAGCTGGTCGGCGGCCGCACGGTGGAGGTCCAGCCGGAGACGCAGATGGTCTGGCCGATGGTGGCCTGGGTGACGTCCGGGTTGTACGCGCCCGGCGTGCAGGACGGGTCGGGCAGCGGCAGGTAGGCCTGCGAACAACTCGCTGCGAGCGGACGGACCTTGACCGGCGAACCCTTCGCGGGGGCGGCCTGCGCGGTGCCGGCCGCGAGCCCGGCGGCGGCGAGGGCGGCCGCCGCGACGACGACGGTGAGACGCTGACGGAGCATCATGTGGGCGATCTCCTGGGCCTTGCCCGGCCTCTCGCCGGGCGACTGTGCCCATGACAGCACCACCGGAGCGGCCCCCGTCAGGCCCGGGACGTGAACGCCTGGTGATCGCGCCTCCACAACAGTTGGGTTTGAGGACGGGCCCGGGGCGGGTCCGACGATTCCCGCCGAGCGCGCGCCGCGAATCGTCAGACCCGCCCTAATCCTCCAGCAGCCGCGCCAGCAGCGCGGCCGGCCCCTCCGGCAGGCTGCCGTGCACCAGTTCGGTGCGGTGCACCAGCCGCGGGGCGGCGATCGGCGCGGACGCGACGCCGGGCGCCCCGGCGAGGACGGGCGCCGGGAGCAGGGTGAGCCCGTGTCCGGTGGCGACCAGGGCGAGCAGCCCGTGCACGTCGGTGCCCCGGTAGCGGGTGGCGGGCCGGAAGCCGTCGACGCCGGCGGCGGCGCGCAGCCGGGCCGCCGTGGGGGCGAGGTCGGGGGCGTCGAGCCAGCGGGCGGCGGAGAGGTCGGCGAGCGCGACGCCGGTCCGGCCCGCCAGGGGGTGGCCGACCGGGAGGGCGACGGCGACGGGCTGCTCGTCGACGGCGACGGTGGTGAGCGGGCCGACGTCGGGCAGCGGCAGCGGGTCGCTGGGGGCGGCGAGGCCGTCGATCAGGGCGAGGTCGACCTCACCGGTGGCGACCTGGGCGGGCAGCGCGTCCTGGGCGAGGACCCGGACGACGAGGTCGGCCGTCGGATGGACCCGGCGCACTTCGCCGAGCGCGCGCCCCAGGGCCGGTCCGACCGCCAGCGGGGTGGCGGCGAGCACCAGCCGGGCGCTCGGGGCACCAGCCAGGCGGGCGACGTCGGCGCGCGCCGCCTCCAGCCGGACCAGCAGCGGCGCCGCGTGCTCCAGCAGTCGCAGGCCGGCCTCGGTCGGGCCGACCGGGCGGCGGCTGAGCAGGCCGGTCCCGAGGTCGGCCTCCAGGGCGGCGATCTGCTGGGAGACCGCGGACTGGGTGTAGCCGAGTTCCCGCGCGGCCTCGGAGAAGGAGCCGAGGCGGGTGACGGTGACGAAGGTGCGCAGTTGCTGCGGATCCACAACGGTCATCAACTCTTCTGATCGAGTGGTAAGAAATCATCGTTGGCACTGATCTCGGATGCGGGGTCAGGATAGTCCCATGACCTACCTCACCCCGCGGGTCGCCCTGGTCGGCGACCGCTCCCCCGCCGTCCGCTCGCACGCCCGCATCCCCGGACTGCTCGACGCCCTCGCCGAGCGCGAGCAACTCGTCCTGGACGCCTACTGGATCCCCACCGAGGACGCCGGGGCACCCGGCGCCCTGGACGGCTTCGACGCGATCTGGCTGCTCCCCGGCAGCCCCTACCGCAGCGAGGCGGGCGCGCTGGCCGCCGTCCGGACCGCCCGCGAGCGCGGCATCCCCTTCCTCGGCACCTGCGCCGGGTTCCAGCACGCGGTGCTGGAGTACGCCCGCAACGTCTGCGGCCTGGGCGGGGTCGTCCACGGCGAGGAGCACCCCGAGCGGGGCGAGCAGGTGATCGTGCCGCTGGCCTGCTCCCTGGTCGGCCACGAAGGGGCGGTCGCGATCAGCCCCGGCACGCTCGCCGAACGCGTCCTCGGCAGCACCCGCACCCTGGAGCGCTACCACTGCGCGTACGGCCTCAACGCCGACTACCTGGACCGGCTGCGCGCGCACGGGCTGCGGTTCAGCGGCGTGGACGGCGCGGGCGAGGTGCGCGTCCTGGAGCTGCCGGACCACCCGTTCTTCCTCGCCTCGCTGTTCCAGCCGGAGCTGTCCGGCGACGGCACCCGGGCGCACGCCATGATCCGCGCGCTGGCCGGCGCCGCCGTCGCCCACGCGGCGGGTTCGCCTACTGCCGCCGCCCCGACCGCCAGCACCTCGGAGACCACCCCCCTGGGCGCCACCCCCCTGGGCGCCACCGTCCTGGGCGCCACCGCATGACCGCCACCGCGATCGCCGGGTCGCGCCCCCGCACCCGGGCGCGTCACATCGGCAGCGAGCGCAACCGCACCGGCCCCTCCGGCCACCCGGCGCCCTCCGCCAGCGGCGCCCACATGGTGCGCAGCGGCATCACCACCAGCCGCCCCTCGGGCTGCTCCACCGTCACTTCCTCCGCCACCTCGCGGAATCCGAGCCCCCGGTAGAACGCGGCCAGCGGCGGGCGGCAGAACAGCAGCGCGTAGCGGTGGCCGAGCGTACGGGCGTGGTCGAGGGCGGCCCGGACCACGGCGTGCGCGAGGCCGGCGCCGCGCCGGTCGGGGGCGACGGCGACGCCGCCGACGCCGATCGCCACCAGGTCGGTGCCGCCGACGGTGAGCGGGAGCGGCAGCAGGCCGGTGTGCGCGACGAGCCGGCCGTCGGCGGCCCGGATGCCGAAGTGGATGTCCTTGGGCAGCCAGGTCAGCCCGGTGTAGGAGTTTCCGTACGGGTCGTCGCCGGGACCGAAGATCTCGTCCTGGTCGGCGCGGGTGTACTGCGCCAGCCGGACGACGGTCGGCGGCTCGGGAGAGGAACGATCATCCATCCGACCATGATCCCTTTCGGGGACGCCGAATTCCAGGCTGTTCCCGGCCACTGCGGCCCGCTCGCCGCCCCGGGCCGGACGGGGTGTGCGAGCATGCCCCCATGCGCCAGCCCACCCACCAGCGGCCCCGACTCCGGCGCCCCACCGGCCGGTTGGACCCCACCGGTCAGCAGCGCCACCCCGCCGGTCAGCAGAGCCACCCCTCCGCCCACCAGCCCCATCCCGCCGATCAGCAGCCCCACCCCACCGGCCACCGGCCCCACGCCGCCGACCAGTTGGACTCCGCCCTCGCCGCGGTACCGCTGCCGGGCCCGCCGCTGCGACTGCCCGGTCCGGTCGTCGCGCTCGGGCCGACCGTCCTGGTGCTGCTGGTGCTCGTCCCGCTCGCCGCGGGCGACCCCGACATCGGGCCGACCACCTCGGCACCGGTCAACGCGGGCCTGGTGGCGGCCGGCGCGCTCGCCCTCGCCGCCCGGCGGCGGTACCCGGCGGCCGTCACCGCCGTCACCCTGCTGAGCGGCCAACTCCCGCTCACCGTCGCCCTCTACGGGCTGGCCACGCGGCGCGGCGCCACCCGGGTGCTGGCCGTCCTGGCGGTGCTGGCCGAGGTGCGCCTGCTCGGCCCCATGGACCTCGGGGACGTCAGCAGCCTCTCCGCCCTCGCCAACCTGGTCGAGGACCCGCTGGTCTTCGGCGCCGTCCCGCTCGCGCTCGGCCTCACCGCACACCAGCGCGCCCGCGCCGTCGCCGCGTTGGCCGAACGCAACCGGCTGCTGGAGGAGGCCCGCCGGCACGCCGAGGAACGCGCCGCCGCCGCCGAACGCGCCCGGCTCGCCCGGGAGATGCACGACGTCGTCTCCAACCGCGTCTCCCTCATCACCCTGCACGCCGGCGCCTGCCAGGTCGCGGCCGCCGACGACCCGGCCGCCGTCCGGGAGACCCTCGGCCTGATCCGCGCCCTCGGCCTCCAGGCCCTCACCGAGCTGCGCGGCCTGCTCGGCGTGCTCACCCCGGCCTCCGACCAGGGCCCCTCCCTGCACGGACTGCCCGCCCTGGTCGAGGAGTCCCGCCAGGCCGGGCTCGCGGTCGGCCTCACCGTCACCGGTCCCACCGAGGGACTGCCCGCACCCGGACCGGCCGTGCAGTACGCCACCTACCGGATCGTCCAGGAGGCCCTGACCAACGCCCACAAGCACGCCCCGGCCGCCGAGGTCGCCGTCACCGTCGAGGTCCACCCGGACGGGCTGCGCCTCGACGTCGTCAACTCCCCCGCCGTGGCGGCCGACCCCGACGGGCCCCGACTGCCCTCCGGCGGCCACGGCCTGGACGGCATGCGCACCCGCGCCGACGACCTCGGCGGCACCCTGGACGCCGGCCCCACCGCGGAGGGCGGCTTCGCGGTCCGGGCCCGCCTACCGCTGACCGCCGCCTGAGCCGGCCCCGTTCGGGCGGCCGCGCGCGGTCAGTTCCGTCCACACCTCGTCGACCCGGGGCGCCAGGGCCTCCAGCGGCCCGCTGTTGTCGATCACCAGGCCCGCGACGGCCAGCCGGTCCGCGCGGCTCGCCTGCGCGGCCATCCGGGCCCGGGCCTCCTCCTCGGCCATCCCGCGCAGCCGCACCAGCCGCTCCACCCGGACCTCGTCGGCCGCGTCGACCACCACGACCAGGTCGTACAGCGGGGCGAGGCCGTTCTCCGCGAGCAGCGGCACGTCGTGCACCACCACCGCGTCGGGCGCGGCCGCGGCCTCCAGTTCGGCGGACCGGGCGCGCACCAGCGGGTGGACGATCGCGTTCAGCGCCCGGAGCCGCTCCGGGTCGGCGAACACGATCGCGCCGAGGGCCGGGCGGTCGAGCGCGCCGTCCTCGCGCAGCACCTGCGGCCCGAACTCGGCGACCACGGCCGCCAGACCGTCCGTCCCGGGCTCGACCACCTCGCGGGCGATCACGTCGGAGTCCACGATCACCGCGCCATGGGCGGCGAGGAGCCGGGACACCTCGCTCTTGCCGGCGCCGATGCCACCCGTCAGTCCGATCTTCAGCATGGCGTCAGGCTACCGGCGCCCGGACCGCCCGGACCAGGGACCGGCCACCTCGCAACCGGCCCCGGCCCCCGGCCCCCGGCGCCGTCAGCCGAGCTCCAGGCTTTCGCCCTCGCCGAGCACGGTCAGCTCCGCGCCGGTACCCGGCCCGTCCGGCCCGAGCAGCCGGGTGGCGATCATGTGCCCGATCGGGCTGAGGGTCGCCTCGTGCACCGGCACCGCCACGCGCGGGCCCGCCTCCCGGACGTAGTCGACGACCTCACCGGCCTTGCTCCACGGCGCCGCGAGCGGCAGCAGCAGGGTGTCCACCGAGTGCGGCGGCACGGTGAAGGCGTCGCCGGGGTGGAACAGCCGGCCGTCGAAGAGGAAGCCGATGTTCTTCACCTGCGGGATGTCCCGGTGGATCACCGCGTGCCACTCGCCGTGCACGCTCACCCCGATCCCGCCGACCTCGAAGGCGTCGCCCTCGCCGACCACGGTGACGCGCTGCGCCACGCCGTCCAGTTGGGCGGCCACCGCGCTGTTGGTCCACACCCGCAGGGCCGGGTCGGCCTCCAGGGCGGCGCGCAGCCGGGCCTCCTCGAAGTGGTCCATGTGTTCGTGGGTGATCAGGACGGCGTCGGCCCCGGTGAGCGCGGCGGGGTCGGTGAACGTCCC
Source organism: Kitasatospora sp. NPDC086801 (assembly GCF_044745805.1). NCBI lineage: Bacteria > Bacillati > Actinomycetota > Actinomycetes > Kitasatosporales > Streptomycetaceae > Kitasatospora > Kitasatospora sp. NPDC086801. Next base: position 247,937 of record NZ_JBIVAX010000005.1, on the reverse strand, counting down.
GGGGTCGACGACGACGGTCGCCCCGTCGTGCTCCAGGCGTACGCAGGCGTGTCCGAACTTGGTGATCCTCATGCGGCAGACCATACAGCAAGGCTACACAGTTTTGCTGTGGAGATTCCCGGTACGCTTCTCCCATGAACAGTCCGGCTCCCGAAACCCTCGAACTCGCCGCCGAGCTGCGCGCCGCCATCGGCGACCTGGTCCGCTCCCTGCGCCCGGGCGACGAGCTGCCGCAGAACCAGGCCGGCGTCCTCGGCCTCCTCGTCCGCGACGAACGCGCCTGCACCGTCGCCGAACTCGCCGAGCACCAGCGCGTCCGCCACCAGTCGATGGCCCGCACCGTCGCCCTGCTGACCGAGGCCGGTCTCGTCACCCAGCGGCCCCACCCCACCGACGGCCGAAAACTGCTGGTCACCGCCACCGAAACGGGCCGCGCCGCCCTGCTGGAGCAGCGCGCCCGCCGGGAACGACGGATCGCCACCGCCATCGAGGCCCGCCTCACCCCCGAGGAGCGGCAGGCCCTGAGAGCGAGCGTCGAACTACTGCGCCGACTGCGCTGAACCCACCAGGTCCCTGGCCACCGGCCTCGGGGCCGGGACCGGGACCGGGACGGGCGCCGCGCCGACGGTCGGCAGCTCGACGTGCTCGCTCAGTCCGAACCGCCGGTGCAGGCGCCGCAGCGGGGCGGGCGCCCACCAGTTGAACTCGCCGAACAGGCTCATCGCGGCGGGCACCAGCAGGCAGCGCACCAGGGTGGCGTCCACCGCGACGGCGACGGCCAGCGCGATGCCCATCTGCTTGACCATGAGCATGTCCCCGAGGGCGAACCCGGCGAACACGATCACCATCAGCAGCGCCGCCGAGGTGATGATCCGGCCACTGCGCTGGACCCCGAGCTCCACCGCCCGGGTGCAGCTGTGGCCCTTGTCCCGCAGTTCCTTGATCCGGGCGAGCAGGAACACCTCGTAGTCCATGGACAGCCCGAACGCGAAGGCGAAGACCAGCACCGGGATGAAGGTCTCCAGCCCGCCGGTGGGGCTGAAGCCGAGCAGCCCGCTGAAGTACCCGTCCTGGAACACCAGGGTGAGCGCGCCGAGCGAGGCGCCCAGCGACAGCAGGTTCATCAGCAGCGCCTTGACCGGCATCACCACCGAGCCGGTCATCAGGAAGAGCAGCACCAGCGTGCCGACCGCGACCAGCCCGAGTGCCCAGGGGCCCCGGGACATCAGCTCGTCCTTGAAGTCGACCACCGAGGCCGCGCCGCCGGTGACGTAGGTCTTCAGCCCGCCACGGTCGGCCCGCAGTTCCTGGACGACCTGTTTGGCCTGGTGGCCCTGCGGGTCGCCGTGGACGAGCACGTCGACGGTGGACACCGACGCGCTCACCGGGGTCACCGCCCGCACCCCGGCGACCCCGGGCAACTTGGCGACGACGTCGTCCGCGTACGCCTGGGCGACGGGCGCGCCGCCCTCGACGACGACGGTGATCGGCGCGGCCGCGGCCTGCGGGAAGCGCTGGTCGACGGCGTCGGCGACCTGCCGCCCGGCCGAGGAGGCGGGCAGCACGGCGGCGCCGGAGTTGCGCATGTCGGCGTGCAGGAAGGGCGCGCCGGCGGCCATCAGCAGGGCCACGCAGGCGAGCGCGACCGGCACCGCCCGTTTGCGGACCCGGCGGACGGTCCGGCTGAAGAAGCCCTCGTCCGGGACGGGCGCGGCGGGCGCCTTGATCCGGGAGCCGGCGAAGCCGAGCAGCGCGGGGATCAGGGTCAGCGCGGCGGCGACCGCGATCACCACCACGCTCACCCCGGCGGCGGCGACCGCGCCGAGCACCGGACTGGTGAAGACGAACAGGCCGGAGAGCGCGACGGCGACGGTGAGGCCGGAGAAGGCGACGGTGCGCCCGGCGGTCGCGGCGGTGCGTTCGACGGCGGCGGCGATGCCCGCGCCGTGCCCGCGTTCCTCCCGAAAGCGGTTCACCATGAGCAACGCGTAGTCGATCGAGAGTCCGAGCCCGAGCACGGTGGCGATCGGCAGCACGCTGGTGTCGATGTCCATGATCCGGCTGAAACCGAACATGGCCAGCAGCGCGCCGCCCACCGAGGCGACCGCGCCGATCACCGGCAGGCTGGCCGCGGCGAGGCCGCCGAAGACCAGCACCATGACGATCAGGGTGAGCGGCAGCGTCACCATCTCGCCGAAGCGGGTGTCCTGTTCGGTCTGCTTCTTGACCTCGTCCTGGAGTACCAGGTCCCCGCCGACGGTGACGTGGGCGCCGGCCTCGCCGTTCAGCGCGGCGAGGCGCTGGGTGACGGCGTCGGCCTGGGCGGAGGTGCTGGTGTCGGCCATCCGTACGGTGACCAGGCTCGCGGTGCCGTCGGCGGAGCGCAGTGCGGCGGGCGCCGGGCCGGTGCCGTAGGCGTCGAGCGCGGAGGAGACGCCGGGGAGGGCGGCGAGGTCGGCGGTGGCCTTGGTGACGGCGGCCCGTACGGCCGGGTCGTCGACGGGTTTCCCGTCCGCTTTCCCGTCCGCTTTCCCGTCCACGACGGCGGTGACGGTGCCGCGGGCCGGGTCGGTCGCGGCGACCACCGCGTTGCCCCGGTCGGCTTCGGCGGTGGCGGAGGAGGCACCGGCCACCGTTCCTTCGAAGACCCGGCCGCCGATCAGCACGCCCACGACCAGGACGACGGCCCAGAGGCCGAGCACCCAGCGGCGGTGACGGAAGCAGAACCGGCCGAGGGCGGCGAGCCGCCCGGGGACCGCGGGGTCGCCGGCAGCGGTGGGAGCGTTGCGCATCAAGGAGGCCTTTCGGGCAGCTCCCCTCAATGTAGGTGCAACCCGATGTTCGACCTATAGACGGACAATGAGCCACATCTCACAAAATTCCTTCACATAAACCACAAATAAGTGAAGGCGAAAAACGAAAGAACGTGAAGTAAAAGACCCCGGCCAAAGGCGGAAAACGAAATGGGCCCCACCCGGATTTCTCCGGGTGGGGCCCACCGTTCAGCTATGCGCCAGGTACTGGCAGCGGGTCAGAGCTTCAGCTCTGGCCGCCCGCCAGCTTCTCGCGCAGGGCCGCCAGGGCCTCGTCCGAGGCGAGAGCGCCGGAGCCCTCGTCGCTGCTGGACGAGTAGGAGCCACCGGCAGCGGCGGCGACGGCGTCGCCACCCTCGGCAGCGGCCTCGGCGTCGGCCTCACGGCTCTTGATGACCTGGGCCTGGTGCTGCTCGAAGCGGGACTGCGCCTCGGCGTACTGGCGCTCCCACTCCTCACGCTGCTTCTCGAAGCCGGCCAGCCAGTCGTTCGCCTCGGGGTCGAAGCCCTCCGGGTAGATGTAGTTGCCCTGGTCGTCGTACGAGGCGGCCATGCCGTACAGGGTCGGGTCGAACTCGACCTCGGCCGGGTTGGCACCCAGCGCCTCGTTGGCCTGCTTGAGCGACAGGCTGATGCGGCGACGCTCGAGGTCGATGTCGATGACCTTGACGAAGATCTCGTCGCCGACCTGGACGACCTGCTCCGGGATCTCCACGTGGCGCTCGGCCAGCTCGGAGATGTGGACCAGACCCTCGATGCCCTCGTCCACGCGGACGAACGCACCGAACGGAACCAGCTTGGTGACCTTACCCGGAACGACCTGGCCGATCTGGTGGGTACGGGCGAACTGCTGCCACGGGTCCTCCTGGGTCGCCTTCAGCGACAGGGAGACGCGCTCGCGGTCCATGTCAACGTCGAGAACCTCGACGGTGACCTCCTGGCCGACCTCGACAACCTCGGACGGGTGGTCGATGTGCTTCCAGGACAGCTCGGAGACGTGCACCAGGCCGTCGACGCCACCCAGGTCCACGAAGGCACCGAAGTTGACGATCGAGGAGACGACGCCGGAGCGCACCTGGCCCTTCTGCAGGGTGGTGAGGAAGGTCTGGCGGACCTCGCTCTGGGTCTGCTCCAGCCAGGCACGGCGGGACAGGACCACGTTGTTGCGGTTCTTGTCCAGCTCGATGATCTTGGCCTCGAGCTCCTTGCCCACGTAGGGCTGGAGGTCGCGGACGCGGCGCATCTCGACGAGCGAGGCCGGCAGGAAGCCACGGAGGCCGATGTCGAGGATGAGACCACCCTTGACGACCTCGATGACGGTACCGGTGACGATGCCGTCCTCTTCCTTGATCTTCTCGATCGTGCCCCAGGCGCGCTCGTACTGAGCGCGCTTCTTGGACAGGATGAGACGACCCTCCTTGTCCTCCTTCTGGAGAACCAGGGCCTCGATGTTGTCACCGACGGCGACGACCTCGTGGGGGTCGACGTCGTGCTTGATCGAGAGCTCGCGGGACGGGATGACGCCCTCGGTCTTGTAACCGATGTCGAGGAGGACCTCGTCACGGTCGACCTTCACGATGACGCCCTCGACGATGTCGCCATCGTTGAAGTACTTGATGGTCTCGTCGATGGCGGCGAGGAACGCCTCGGCGTCGCCGATGTCGTTGACCGCGACCTGCGGGGTGGTGCTGAGGGAGGAGTCGGTGGGGCTCGTCATTAGGAAAAGGGCTCCGGTACGGACATGAAAGTCGTAGGTAATGCCACGCGGAGGGCCCGTATCGCTCCCACCGAAAGCCGGACAGCCAAGAACACGGCGCACCGGCATTCCCGCACAGCGAGAAATCCGGCGTCCGTCTTGCGACCGTGGGGTCTTCGACAGATGCGAGCGCGACCTGCTCCGTCCGAGGCGCGCAGGCCCGCAGCGCAACTTGTAGCATACGGGGACGGCCAGGCACGGTCAACGCCAAGAGCGGCAAGACGGTGGAGCCCGGTATGGATCAGGCCATATCCTCCGATTGCGCACCTCGTGGTGGCGCCCGGAAGGAGGCCCTTCCCCGGATGCCACCGCCAGGACCCGGGCCCTTTCGGGCCGGTTCGCGGCAGCGGCGCTTCCGCAGTCCACACCCTACGCGATGGGCATTATCACCGTGGCCACCACCCCCCAGTCCGAGCTCCATGATCTTGACGACGACGGCGACGACGCGGTAAGGCGTTCGGCCGGAACCGGTGAGAGCAGCCGCGCCAGCCGGCACTGGTGGGACCGCAACGCCGACGAGTACCAGGACGAGCACGGGGAGTTCCTCGGCGACGACCGCTTCACCTGGTGCCCCGAAGGCCTCGACGAGGCCGACGCCCACCTGCTCGGCGAGGTCGCGGGCAAGGACGTGCTGGAGATCGGCGCCGGCGCCGCCCAGTGCTCCCGCTGGCTGGCCGCCCGCGGCGCCCGCCCGGTCGCCCTGGACATCTCCCACCGCCAACTGCAGCACTCCCGCCGGATCGACCTCGACCGCGGCGCCGCCCCCGTCGCCGTCGTCCAGGCCGACGCCGCCGTCCTGCCCTTCGCCGACGCCTCCTTCGACCTCGCCTGCTCCGCCTACGGCGCCGTCCCGTTCAGCGCCGACACCGCCGCCCTGATGCGCGAGGTGCACCGGGTGCTGCGCCCCGGCGGCCGCTGGGTGTTCTCGGTCACCCACCCGATCCGCTGGGCCTTCCCCGACGAGCCCGGCGTCGAGGGCCTCACCGCCGCCTCCTCCTACTTCGACCGCACCCCCTACGTCGAGGAGGACGAGCACGGCCACGCCAGCTACGTCGAGCACCACCGCACCATCGGCGACCGGGTCCGCGAACTCGTCGGCGCCGGCTTCCGGTTGACCGACCTGGTCGAGCCCGAGTGGCCGGCCGGCCTGGAACAGGAGTGGGGCGGCTGGTCCCCGCTGCGCGGGCGGCTGATCCCCGGCACCGCGATCTTCGTCGCCGAGCGGGGCTGAGCCGCTTGAACCCCGCCTGGCGTGAACTGCCCGTCCGCAGCGCCCTGCCCGCCCTGCACGACGCGCTGGACGGGCCCGGCACCGCCGTCCTCGCCGCCCCGCCCGGCACCGGCAAGACGACCCTGGTGCCGCTCGCGCTCGCCGGTCTGCTCGATCCCGGGCGTCCGACGCTTCGCGTGCTGGTCGCCGAACCGCGCCGGCTCGCCGTCCGGGCCGCCGCCCGGCGGATGGCCTGGCTGCTGGGCGAGGCGGTCGGCGGGCGGGTCGGCTACACCGTGCGCGGCGAGCGTCGCGTCGGCCCGGAGACGGTGGTCGAGGTGGTCACCACCGGGGTGCTGCTGCAACGGCTCCAGCGCGACCAGGAGTTGCCCGGCGCCGACGTCGTCGTCCTGGACGAGTGCCACGAACGCCACCTGGACGCCGACACCTCGCTCGCCTTCCTCCTCGACGTCCGGGCGGCACTGCGGCCCGAACTGCGGCTGGTCTGCGCCTCGGCCACCTCCGACACCGGGGCCTGGGCCCGACTCCTCGGCGGCGCGCCGGTGGTGGAGGCGCACGGGGTCTCCCACCCGGTCGAGACGGTGTGGGCGCCGCCACCGCGCGCCGTCCGCCCCGCGCACGGGACCCGGGTCGACCCTGCGCTGCTCGACCACGTCGCCGCCACCGTCCGGCGGGCGCTCGCCGAGCAGGCGGGCGACGTGCTCTGCTTCCTGCCCGGCGTCGGCGAGATCGCCAGGGTCGCGGGGCAGCTCCAGGGCGTGCCCGCCGAGGTGCTGCAACTCCACGGCCGCGCCCCGCAGGCCGTCCAGGACGCCGCCCTCACCCCGTCCGCCGCGCGGCGGGTGGTGCTCGCCACCGCCGTCGCCGAGTCCTCGCTCACCGTGCCCGGCGTGCGGATCGTGGTCGACGCCGGGCTCGCCCGCGAACCGCGCACCGACCACGCCCGCAGCCTGGCCGGCCTGGTCACCGTCCGCGCCTCGCTCGCCGCCGCCCGCCAGCGCGCCGGCCGTGCCGGGCGCGAAGCCCCCGGCACCGTCTACCGCTGCTGGAACGAGGCCGAGGACGCCCTCGCCGCCCGCTTCCCCACCCCCGAGATCGCCCTCGCCGACCTCACCACGTTCGCTCTCCAGGCCTCCTGCTGGGGCGACCCGGACGCCACCGGCCTCGCCCTGCCCGACGCCCCGCCCGCCGGGGCGATGGCCGCCGCCCGGCAGACCCTCCAGGCCCTCGGCGCCGTCGACGCCGACGGCCGGGCGACTCCGCGCGGCGTCCGCCTCGCCCGCACCGGGCTGCACCCCCGGCTGGGCCGCGCGCTCGTCGACGGCGCCCCTGCCGTCGGCGCCCGTCGAGCGGCCGAGGTGGTCGCCCTGCTCTCCGAGGAACCGCCGCGCGCCCTCGGCGACGACCTCGGCGCGGTCTGGCGGACGGTCCGCTCCTCCAACGACCCCTACGCCGGCCGCTGGCGCGAGGAAGTCCGCCGCCTGCTGCGCGCCGCCGGCTCCGAGGCCGCCACTCAACTGCCCGACACGACCGCCGCCGGCCTCGTCGTCGCCCTCGCCTTCCCCGAACGCATCGCCCGCGCCCGGGTAGAGCGCCCCGCCCCCGGCGAGCGCAGCCCGTACCTGATGGCCTCCGGGACGGCGGCCGAACTCGCGCCCGGCACCGCGCTCGGCGCACTGCCGTGGCTCGCCATCGCAGCCGCCGACCGCCCGGCCGGCTCCCCTTCCGCCCGTATCCTGCACGCTGCGGCACTGGACGAGGACACCGCCCGGCTTGCCGGTGCCTCGCTGCTCGAATCCCGCGAGGAAGTCCACTGGGACACCCGCCGCGACGAGGTCGTCTCCCGCCGGGTCGAGTCGCTGGGCGCGATCGAACTCGCCGAGAAGCCGCTCAACCGCCCCGACCGGGCCCTCGTCCGGACGGCCGTCCTCGAAGGCCTGGCCCGCGAGGGCGTTTCCGCCCTCCTCACCTGGCCCTCCCCGGGCCTGCGCGAACGCCTCGCCTTCCTCTACTCCGCCATCGGCGCCCCCTGGCCGGACGTCTCCGACGCCGCGCTGCTGGAACGCGCCGAGGAGTGGCTGGAGCCCGAGCTGTCCCGCGCCCGCCGCCGCGCCGACCTCGCCCGCATCGACACCACGGCGGCGTTGCAGCGTCTGCTCCCCTGGGCCACCGGAGAGGCGGGCCGCCTGGACGAGCTGGCCCCCGAGCGCATCACCGTGCCGTCCGGCTCGAAGATACGAGTCGACTACAGCACCGAACGCCCTTTTCTCGCAGTCAAGTTGCAAGAACTCTTCGGCTGGACGGCGGCCCCCGCTCTGGCCGCCGGCCGCGTCCCGCTGACCATTCACCTACTCTCCCCCGCAGGCCGCCCCGCCGCCGTCACCGGCGACCTGGAGAGCTTCTGGCAGAACGGCTACCGCGCCGTCCGCGCAGAGCTGAGAGGCCGCTACCCCCGCCACCCCTGGCCCGAGGACCCGTCGACAGCAGAGCCCACCCGCCGCCTCAACCCGCGGAACTGACACTCCTCCTCGGCGGGGGCGGGATTCCCGGCTCGCGCTGCCGTCAGGAGATCGAGAAGCCCATCTGGTTCACCACCGGCGTCATCGGCACGTAGAGCACCTGCGCGTAGCAGGCCGTCGAGTGTGCCGTCGATCCAGCCGGGCAACCGACCTCCGACCTTCCGGCCACGATCACGCCGCGAGCCTCCATGTCGCCGTTCGCGCCGGACGGGTTGGCGAGTGCGGGGCCGCCGCTGTCACCCTTCGCGCCGATCGCCCGACGGTCACCACCCTTCGACTCCGCGACGTCCACCGGCTTGATCTTCGTCCCCTCGTCGTTCGTCGTCTCGACATCGACCTTCTTGACCTCCACATCGCACTTCCACCCCGACTGGGCGCCGCTGAGGCAGACGAGGTCCCCCACGTTGTTGCGTCCGATCCCGTACGTGCGTCGCGACGAACCGCTGCTGTCCGACCAGGCACCGTCGTAGAACCGGCCGGTGCCGTTGCCGTTGATCGCGATCATGCCGACGTCCAAACCGTCGCCGATCGCGTACAGGTCGCCGATGTAGCCGCCGGTGCCGTTGTAGTACCGGCCGCCGCCGCAGTGTGCGGCGGTCAGCAGCACCTTCGTCCCGTCCTTCCAACCGCTGAACGCGGTCGAGCAGAACGAGGCCTTGCCGGTGTTGACCTCGGCGCCCGCGTAGTACGGCGCGCTGTCGGAGTGCCGGCTGCCGGACAGCGCTGCCGGGACGCCCTCGACGGTGGCCGTCACCGGCATCCCGGCGATCTCGGCGGCCGTCCGGGAGTACGCCTGCTCGGTCGTGGCGCCGCCGGTCGGCCGGGTCGCCTTCGTCGGCACGTACGTGATCGCGATGGCGGTGCCGTCCTCCTGCGGGCCGATCGACGTCCACGCCTCGGGCGCCACAGCGGCGGTGAACCGGTCGATCGCGGCGCGCATCTCCGCGCGGGAGTAAGGGCTTTGGTGGACGTCGACGGTGTAGCCGGGGCCCGCGTTCGCGTCGAGCAGCGCCCGGACCTCGGCCGGGGCCTCGCCCTTCCAGTAGACGTCGGCGTGCTGGTTCGACGCGTCGATCACGGTCCCGGCGTAGCCGTCCGCCGCCGGGTCGCCGGACTCCACCCAGTCCTGCACCGGGTCCGTCATGCGGTGGAGCTTCTGCTGGGCCTGCGGGTCGCGGAGCACCGGCAGGCTGACCGACGGGACCGGCCCGTCCGGCGCGGCGTCGGCGGCGACGAGGGCGGAGGCAGTCACGGCGGACAGGGCCAGGGACAGCATGAGACGGGAGCGGCGCATACGCGGTCCTTCGACGGAGCTGGCGGGCCGATATCCAGCGTAGGGACCGAACCGCGTTTCGCCTGGTCAGAAGGCGCGTTTCGGGCGGAGGCAGGCGCACACGGAAGGCGACGCGCCCCCGGCAGCGGGTCACCGCAGCTACCGCGCCGTCCGCGCAGAGTTGAGAGGTCGCCACCCCCGCCACCCCCAGCCCGAGGACCCGTCGACGGCGGAGCCCGCCCGCCGCACCAACGCCCGAAAGTAGCAGCAGAAGACCCCACTACCCATCTGCGGGCAGTGGGGTCTCAGGCAGCTCGCGAGGTGCGTCAGACGTCGCCGAACTCACCAACTCGAACAGCTGCAACGAACGACCGCCATGCATCGGCAGGGAAGGCCAGGGCATGGCCCTCGGGGTCCTTGGAATCGCGGACGGGGACGATGCCGGGCATGCTGTTGGATACCTCAATGCACTGTCCGCCGTTGCTGCTGTAGCTGGACTTGAACCAGTCGAGGGTCATAGTTGCCTCCGTAGCTCGCGGATCATCGCCACCGAGTCCGCCTGTGAAAGGGCATGCGTTTGTAGCTGATAGTAGGCCGCCAGCTCGGCTGTCACCGCGTTGATATCCCGCTCCAAACGCCCTTGATGCGCACTCTCCGCGTAGGAGATCAGCGATCGGTCCGGCAGCGTCAGAATGGACACCGGGAGATCGAACGCCCTGTCCTCTCCGAGCAGGTACGGGGCAATCTGGAGCCTTACGGTGGGCTCGCCAGCGAACTCGACGAGGTGGTCAAGCTGGGCCGCCATCACAGCATCCCCGCCCACGGCCCGACGAATGCAACTCTCATCCATGACCACGTGGACCAAGGGCGGCGGTTCCCGGCGCATGCCGACCTGGCGGCCCATGAGGACGCGCACTCGTTCATCTGCCTGGTCTTGCGTGATGCTCCTCCGGCGCACGGCGCCCGCCGCGATGGCGGTTGCGTACTCCCTCGTCTGCAGCAAGCCCGGCACGATGCCGAGTTCAAAGAGCCGCAGTTCAACGGCCCGATGTTCTTGGGTGACGAACTCGGCAAACCCATCCAGCAGCGAGCTGTACTTGACATCACTCGCCCTGTGCTTGAAGGTACCCGCCTGCGATGTGCCGAATGCCCTGTCAAGTGCTGCGGCGATCCGTTGAGTTGGTCTCCTACGGCCATTTTCAAGGGCCGAAATGTGGGACGACGTGCAGCCACATAGCCCCGCAAGGTGCTCCTGCGTCCAGCCTCGCTGCTCACGCGACGTGCGGAGGAAGGCCCCGAACTCAGCCGCCGGGGAGGTGTGAGGGTCAAGCTCCCTTTTGTTCAAGGCGATTCACCCTACCAATCAAACAGCACGGACAAGTTGAACAGTCCTGAAGCCTAGAGGAAAGTGGACGCACCGAGTAGTCACAGCACTACGGACCGGAGCGAAGCTGTGGCGCACACGCTCCCTTTGCGCTCCCCCATCCGCCCCCTGAGGTGCCCCGCCATGCTCAAAATCCGTACCGCGCCCCGCCCCCGAACGTTCGCCGCGCGCCTGGACTCCCGCACGGAATCCACCCCCGTCGCCCGGCAGTTGCTCCGCGCCTACCTCGCCGCGCTCCCCACCGGCGACCGCTACACCGACACCGCCGAACTCCTCCTCGGCGAACTCTTCGCCAACGCCGTCCAGCACACCGACGCCCCCGCCGACCGCCTCATCGAGATCCGCTTCGCCCTCACCGGCGACCGCCTCCGACTCGAAGTCCACGACGCCGGCACCGGCCGCCCCTCCCTCCGCACCCCCACGCCCGAGGACGAACACGGACGCGGCGTCCTCCTCGTCAACGAGCTGGCCGAGAAGTGGGGGTGCTGCCCCCGCGCCGGCGGCGTCGGCAAGTTCGTCTGGGCCCTGATCGCCCCCGCACCCTCCCCCACTTCCACCCTCCTCACCGTCTGAACAGGTGCCCACCATGCGACTCCCCCTCACCGCCCGGCACCTGTTCGACACCGGCTCCACCCCTGCCGACGCCTACGCCACCCTCGCCCGCCGCACCCGCCAACCCCTGCGCTCCGCCCGCGCCGTCTGCACCGCCCTCGGCATCCCCGCCGCCGAGACGGAACGCCGCCTCGACGACTGCTACGACGCCCTCCTCGCCACCCCCCGCCCCGGCTCCGAGAACGACACCGGCGAACTCCTCGAAGCCCTCGGCGTCTTCGACATCCCCAAGACCCCCGACGACCGCGACCTCGCCGTCATCGAACTCTTCCTCACCGCCATCGACGCCCACGGCAGCATCCGCGCCGGCCACCAACACGGCCTCACCCGCTGGTTCACCACCGGCAACCTCACCACCGCCTACCTCTCCCTCGCCGCCACCCAACCCCACCCCACCACCGGCGACCCCGCCCACTACTGGACCACCCTCATCACCGCCGGCGAACTCCTCACCACCACCCCCAACCCCGACCCCCGCCTCAAACCCGCCCTCACCCACTGCCGCACCCAAGCCAAAGCCCAAGCCCAAGCCGCCCACGCCACCCACCCATGAGCACAGGAAGTCGACCCACCCGACTTCCTGCGCAGCCCACAGCCCCACCGCGCAGAAAGCCAGCGCCCTGCTCCTCCTCCCACGCCCACGCCCGCGGCCCCGGCCCCGGCCCCGGCCCCGGCCCCGGCCCCGGCCCCGGCCCCGGCGCATCTTCCGCCATGCACTGGCGGTAGCCATGTGCCCTGCAGTCGGGCGATGCGGAAGCTCGGCCCGCGCCATTGAAGGGGCCCGGACGCGAGGCGCGTCCGGGCCCCTTCGAAGCCTTCGTGTCAGTGTGGGCGAAAGCACGCGGGTTCCCAGAGCCCTGAGCGCTGGGGGCCGGAACCTACACGTCAGTTGGTGGTTACGGTGGTCCCGCGCGCGGGACCACGGCTGGGGTTCGCAGTCCCTGACCTAGGCAGTTTCGTTTGGATCACCCGCGCACCCCGGGCCCCGCGAGCAAGCCTGCGCCGGCTCCTTCCTCGTCAGCTCGTTCCCGGTAGAGCTTGATCGAGGAGGACTTCCGCTGCCGCCCACGCGTGTCGGCCGTAGTCCGCTTCGTCCAGCACCATGGCGCGGCTGGCCGCCCCGTCCGCGAGGGTGGCCAATTGCTGGGCAAGTGAGAGGGGGTTGCGGCAGCCCAGCTCCGTCACCAAGGCGACGATCAGTTCCAGCATGCGCAGCTTCTGCTCCCGGGCGTAGGAGTGCACCGCGCTCTCCGGGTCGGGGAACTCCGCTGCGGCATCAATGAACGGACACCCGCGCGCCGGAGCCGCGTCCGACACCGGCTGGTCGAACAGCTTGCGGATCCGGTCACGCGGCGGGATGTCCTCGCGGGTCAGCACGCTTTCCAGCGTGGCCCCCGACAGCACGAGGTACTGCAAGTGGGCGATGACGAGATCGTTCTTGGTGCGAAAGTGCGCGTAGAGCGTCCGCTTGGACACCGGCGCCTCCTCCGCGATCTGTTCCATGCCGGTCGCGTTGATGCCCTGGGTCGCGAACAGCCGGGCGGCGGCAGCCAGAATGCGCTCCCGCCCTCCACGCCCCCGCCGCTGGGATGTCGCGGCCGCCGCACTCGCGGTCGTATCCATGAATGAAGTATACGCAATCGTTTACTTCACCCGGGAGGCCGCGCTACGGTGACGTCTGGATGTAAACGATTCCGTCTACATGGACTCTCCGTCACCAAGGAGTCACATGAACACGTTCGTTGAGTGGGGTGGGCGGGTAGCTCCGGCGGACGGCTCCGTCTGCCGGTGGCCCGCACGGAAAGACGTCCTGCTGAGGCTGATCCCGTGGTCCCCAGGGTTTTTCCCTCGTTCGGGTGGTTTGCCGTCTCGTGCCGCTTCTTCAGGGCTTCTGCAGTGTTGCCTGGCGGTCCGGCCGATCTTTGGTCCGGCCCACTTGTTGCCGCGGAAGGCTGTCGACCGGAGTCGGTCGCGGGTCGCGGCAATCACCAGGCGAAGGAGTCACCTTGGAAATCGTGAAATCTGGCGTCTATCGCATCGTCAGCTGGCCCGGCGAATTGGTCCCCGAGGCGCGGGTCCTCACAGCCGGGGAAAATGGTGTGACCGTTACGGCTCCGGGGGCTGCGCCGGAACGAGAGCAAGAGTGGAGCGTGGAGGTCGGCGAGGATGGCCTCGCCGCCATCCAGATCCCCGCCCGACTCTTCCCCTCTCGTTCCCTGAGTTACAAGGAGCCGGAGAAGGCCGAGAGGGTGATCCTGGGGCCGGTGAGCGACTTCCCAACCCGTGAGTGGAGGATCGAGCCACCTCCGCTGGCGCCAGTCCCGGCACCCTTCTTCATCCGTGTTCCAGATAAAGATCTGATGGTGGTCATTTCGCCGAAGCCGATCTTCCCGCCCATGCTTGAACTGGCGCCTTTCAACTTCGACCTCCAGCATGCCTGGGCGTTCCTGCCCGTCCAGCGGGATTAGCCGTGTGACATCCGGGTGAGGACACCGTCCCCATGCGCATGGCGTTCAGCGTCGTGGAGCACGTCGGTACTGGTCTCTTCGCCTGCGGACGCGCGTTGGGCTTCCGACTGCTGACGACCGTTAGTCACGCAGTGGGTCCAGGCCGTGCGGGGTCTGTCCGAGACCGAGGCGGGGCGGCTGCTGGTGCCCATGACACTCGTCTCGGGCCTGGCGATACCAGCCGGTCTCGCGGCGCAACCTGGTCCGCGGCCCGGTCATCGTCGCGGCCCTGGCCTGCCTGGTCGGATCGGCCGGAGTGCTCCTGTTCAGCGCGTCGGCCTGGATCGGCTGGGTCGTGGTGGTCACCCTGGTCTTCGGCATCGTCATGGGGACGACCGGCGCCGGCAACCAGACCGCCCTGTACAGCCAGGCACCCGCCGAACTGCTCGGCACCGCCTCGGGCCTGCTGCGGACCTCCGGCTACATCGGCTCGATCGCCGCATCCGCGATCACCGGCATCGTCTTCCGCACCGGCGTCTCGGACCACGGCATGCACCTGATCGCCTGGATCATGGTCGGCGTCAGCGTCGCCCTGGTCCTGATGACCGTCACCGACCGCACTCTGCCCACCAGGCCCCCCGCCGATCGCCCGACCCACTGACCAGCCGCGCAGGAAGTCGACCCCATCGACTTCCTGCGCTCACCCCACAGCCCCACACCCCCACGGCCCCCACCCCCACAGCCCCGCCGCGCAGAAAGCCAGCGCTCGCGACGGCCATGCCGTGCCGTGGTCCGATCCCCTTCCGGGGCCACCTCCCGACCAGACGGGCCGTGCCTGCCGAGGCCACGGCCAGCGACGGGCCGGCGAACGTGCTCGCCGCGGCTACCGCGATCACCAGCGGTCTCAGCCGAGCGCCTTGACGACCGTGGGACGGCGATCTGGACCACGTGGGGCGCATGGACGAAGCCCTTCAGCTCTGGGACGCGGTCAGCCGGTGATTCGACTGTTGGAGAAGCAGACTCTCCACGTCGCCCCGTCGGCCGTTCGAGGCACACGGGCGCCCTCCCCCGGATGGCGCCGCGCAATGGGCTGAATGGCCAGAGCGCCCTGAACGCGGCGATCCAGCAGGAGCGGGCGCTCTCCCGCCAGCAGCGGGCAGAGCCGCTGAACAGCCTTGCCGATGTCTCCGCGTCCGCCGCCCCACCGCGCGGCGGACCGGCAGGGCGTAGCGGCGGGCCCGGACACTCCATGCGTCCGGGCCCGCCGAGAACCGCGCCGCCGAACCGCACCGCCGTATCAGTGCGCGGCGGCCTCCCAGTTGGCGCCGACGCCGACCGAGACGTCCAGCGGGGCGCGCAGCGGGTAGGCGCCGGCCATCTGCTCGCGGACGATCGCCTCGACCTGCTCGCGCTCGCCCGGGGCCAGCTCCAGCACGATTTCGTCGTGCACCTGGAGCAGCATCCGGGAGGTGAGGCCGGCGGCGCGCAGCGCCTCGTCCACCCGCAGCATGGCGATCTTGACGATGTCGGCGGCCGAGCCCTGGATCGGGGCGTTGAGGGCCATCCGCTCCGCCATCTCGCGGCGCTGGCGGTTGTCGCTGTTGAGGTCCGGCAGGTAGCGGCGGCGGCCGAGCAGCGTCTCGGTGTAGCCGGTGGCGCGGGCCTCCTCGACGACCCGGTGCAGGTAGTCGCGCACCCCGCCGAAGCGCTCGAAGTAGGTGTCCATCAGGCCCTGGGCCTCGCCGGGCTTGATGCCGAGTTGCTGCGAGAGCCCGTACGCGGACAGCCCGTAGGCGAGGCCGTAGGACATCGCCTTGATCTTGCGGCGCATCTCGGCGTCCACCGCGCTGCCCGGGACCTCGAAGACCTGGGAGGCGACGGTGGTGTGCAGATCCTCGCCGGTGGCGAAGGCCTCCAGCAGGGCCTCGTCCTCGGAGAGGTGGGCCATGATCCGCAGTTCGATCTGCGAGTAGTCGGCGGTGAGCAGCGACTCGTGGCCCTCGCCGACCACGAAGGCGCGGCGGATGGCACGGCCCTCCTCGGTGCGGACGGGGATGTTCTGCAGGTTCGGGTCCTGCGAGGAGAGCCGGCCGGTGGCGGCGACCATCTGGTTGAAGGTGGTGTGGATGCGGCCCTGGGGCGAGACGGTCTTGAGCAGGCCCTCGACGGTGGTGCGCAGCTTGGCCTGGTCGCGGTGGCGCAGCAGGATGACCGGCAGTTCGTTGTCGGTCTGGGTGGCGAGCCAGGTGAGCGCGTCGGCGTCGGTGGTGTAGCCGGTCTTGATCTTCTTGGTCTTGGGGAGGGCGAGCTCGCCGAAGAGGATCTCCTGGAGCTGCTTGGGCGAGCCGAGGTTGAACTCGCGCCCGGCGGCGGCGTGCGCCTCCTCGACCACGCGCTGGATCTCGGTGGCGAACTGCGCCTCCAGGCTGGTGAGCCAGGGGCGGTCGGCGGCGATGCCGGTGCGCTCCATCCGGGCCAGCAGGGCGGCGATCGGCAGCTCCATGTCGCGCAGCAGCCCGGTGGCGCCGACCTCGGCGAGGCGGGTGTCGAAGAGCGCGGCGAGGTCGAGGACGGCGCGGGCCTGGAGCATGAGCGCCTGGGCGCCGGCCGCCGGGTCCTCCTCCGGGGCGTCGAAGGCGAGTTGGCCGTCCTCGGTGGCGGGGGCGGGGGTGAGCGAGCGGGCCAGGTACTCCTCGGCGAGCACCTCCAGGGTGAAGGTGCGGCGGCCGGGCTTCTCCAGGTAGGCGGCGAGGGCGGTGTCGGCGACGACGCCCTCGATGGCCCAGCCGCGCTCAGCGAAGGCCCGCATGACCTGCTTGGCGATGTGCAGGGCCTTGGGGGCGGCCGGGTCGGCGAGCCAGGCGGCGAAGGCCCGCTCGTCCTCCTCGGCGAGCTGCGCCGGGTCGAACCAGGCGGCGGCTTCCCCTGCGGCCAGGGCGACTTCGGTGACCTCGCCGGTGCCGAGCGCCCACTGGTAGACGGCGGCGAGGGCGACGGGGGCCTTGGTGTCGGCGGCGTGCTCGCGCAGCCAGCCGGCCAGCGTGCCCGGGTCGGTGAGCAGTTCGCCGTCGACCTCGACGCCGGGGGCGAGTTCGGCCGCGGCCTCCTCCTCGCCGGCGGCCGGGTCGATGCCGTGGACGCGGTCGCGGAAGTTGGCGTTGCGGAACTCCAGCGACTCCATCAGCGTGCCGACGGCGGCCTTGTCGAACGGTGCGCGGGCCAGGTCGCCTACGCCGAGCGGGAGTTCGACGTCGCGGACGAGCTCGGTGAGGACGCGGTTGCGCTTGACCGAGTCGAGGTGTTCGCGCAGCTTCTCGCCGATCTTGCCCTTCACCTCGTCGGCGCGGGAGACGAGTTCGTCGAAGGAGCCGAACTGGTTGACCCACTTGGCGGCGGTCTTCTCGCCGACGCCGGGGATGCCGGGCAGGTTGTCGGACGGGTCCCCGCGCAGGGCGGCGAGGTCCGGGTACTGGCGCGGGGTGACGCCGTACTTCTCGGCGACCTTCTCCGGGGTGTAGCGGGTGAGTTCGGAGACGCCCTTGGTCGGGTAGAGGACGGTGACGTGGTCGGTGACCAGCTGGAGGGCGTCGCGGTCGCCGGTGACGATGTCGACGTCGTAGCCGGCCGCCTCGGCGGCGGTGGCCAGGGTGGCGATGATGTCGTCGGCCTCGAAGCCCTCGGCCGTCAGCCGGGGGACGTTCATCGCGTCGAGCAGTTCGCCGATCAGGGGGACCTGGCTGCGGAACTCGTCCGGCGTCTTGGCGCGGTTGGCCTTGTAGTCGGGGAACTCGACGGAGCGGAAGGTCTGCCGGGAGAGGTCGAAGGCGACGGCGAGGTGGGTGGGCTGCTCGTCCCGGACGGTGTTGGCGAGCATCGAGGCGAAGCCGTAGACCGCGTTGGTGGGCTGGCCGGTGGAGGTGTTGAAGTTCTCCACGGGCAGGGCGTAGAAGGCCCGGTAGGCCATCGAGTGCCCGTCGAGCAGCATCAGCCGGGGCCGCGGACCGGCCCCGCCGCCACCCGTCGCGCCCTTGTCCGTACTCTGCGTAGCCACGTCAACGTCCCGTTCCTGCCGATTCCACTACCGGCCACCGATCCTATGGCCCGGCACCGACAAAAGGGGCGCCGTGCCGGTCGGGCGCGGGGCGCGGGCGGCGGGGGCGCGCCGGGGGCCGCCGCGCCTGACCCCGGACACGGCTGCTACCGCCGAGTAGGACGGTCGTACGATCACAGGCAGCACGACGACGATCCCCGAGCGGCAGGAGTTCCCCATGACCGACGCGGCCCCCGACGCGGCCCCCGTCCTGAAGGTCCCGCAGGACGTGCTGGACCACTTCGCCAAGCTCGGCGTCGACCCGCAGACCTTCTCCGGCGGCGCCCTCGGCGAGAAGCTCGGCATCCGGATCGTCGAGGCCTCCGGCGACCGGGTGGTCGGCACCATGCCGGTGGAGGGCAACCAGCAGCCGTACGGGCTGCTGCACGGCGGCGCGTCGGCGGCGCTGGCCGAGACGCTGGGCTCGATCGGCGCGATGCTGCACGCGGGCCCCGGCCGGTACGCGGTCGGGGTGGACCTCAACGCCACCCACCACCGCTCGGCCACCTCCGGGCTGGTCACCGGGGTGGCGACGACGGTGTTCAAGGGCCGCACCGCCGCCACGTACGAGATCGCGATCACCGACGACACGGGCAAGCGGGTCACCAGCTGCCGGCTGACCTGCATGCTGCGCGACCTCTGACCCCGCCCCGGCCCCTTCCCCGGTGCCGACGGCTCGTCACATCCCTTGGCCGCCCCCTTGTTTGACCTTCCGCCACCCTGGGCAGGCGTTGGTCTGGACAAGGGGGCGGCGGCATGTCCGGGCGCGGCCGATACGGCTGTATGCCCGGATTCCGCGCATGTAACGCTGCGTAACAGGCAGAAAATCCGCGCCATGGCCCGCTCCGAGGCCCGCAGGCACCCCGAAGCCCCTTCGCCATTCCCTCGATGTCCGGAATCCGGACGAGCATGGCCGGAACAAGTGAACCGGACGCGAGTGTCCGACTATCGGCGAGACCGGCCGCAGCCCCCCATTTCCGGCCTTTACATCGCCCCAACAGCCCCTAAACGCCCTACATCAGCGGATCGGTCGCGCCGAAACGACCACATGCTGAGACAACTGCTCTGTGTGCTCATAACAAGAGAATCACAGCCTCGCCACAGCACTGCCCGAGTCGCCCAGAGGCATCTAGAGTCACGGCCAGTCACCGCGCCAACGGATTGGGCCCGGCCCTCCGCGCATCCCGGCTCCCGCCACTCAGGCGCGGCGCCTCCCGAACCGAAGGGGACCCTCGTGCGTCACCGTTCCGCAATTGTCGTGAGCATTGCCGTGATCGGCGCCCTGAGCCTCAGCGCGTGCGGCTCCCGCGACGACAAGAAGTCCGCCGACGGAGGCACCGGCAACAGCGGCTCCACCACCACCGTCACCATCGGCATCGACGCCCCGCTCACCGGCGACCTCTCCGCCATCGGTATCGGCATCCGCAACTCCGTCGACCTCGCGGTCAAGAAGGCCAACGAACAGAACGAGGTCCCCGGCGTCAAGTTCCAGGTCAAGGCCCTGGACGACACCGCCAAGCCCGGCCCCGGCCAGCAGAACGCCACCCAACTGGTCGCCGACAACAGCGTCCTCGGCGTCGTCGGCCCGCTCAACTCCAGCGTCGCCCAGTCGATGCAGCAGATCTTCAACGACGCCAACCTCGTCGAGATCTCCCCCGCCAACACCGGCGTCGCCCTCAGCCAGGGCGAGAAGTGGGTCACCGGCGAGAAGAAGCGCCCCTTCAAGACCTACTTCCGCACCGCCACCACCGACGCCGTCCAGGGCCCCTTCGCCGCCCAGTTCCTCGCCAAGGACGCCAAGAAGTCCAAGGTCTTCCTGATCGACGACCAGAAGACCTACGGCGCCGGCCTCGCCGCCACCTTCAAGGCCGAATTCACCAAGCAGGGCGGCAACATCGTCGGCGAGGAGCACGTCAACCCCGACGACCGCGACTTCTCCGCCATCGTCACCAAGGTCAAGACCTCCGGCGCCGAAGCCGTCTACTACGGCGGCGAGTACCCCGCCGCCGGCCCGCTCTCCCTCCAGCTCAAGGACGCCGGCGTCAACATCCCGCTGATGGGCGGCGACGGCATGCAGAGCGCCGACTTCATCAAGCTCAACCCCAAGAGCGCCGGCGACTACGCCACCGCCGTCGGCGGCGCCGTCGAACAACTCCCCACCGCCGCCAAGTTCATCGCCGATTACAAGGCCGCCGGCTACAAGGACCCCTACGAGACCTACGGCGGCTACTCCTACGACAGCGGCTGGGCCATCATCCAGGCCGTCAAGGCCGTCGCCGCCGCCAACAGCGGCAAGCTGCCCGCCAACCCGCGCGCCGCCGTCGTCGACGCCGTCCAGAAGGTCTCCTTCGACGGCGTCACCGGCAAGGTCTCCTTCGACGAGTTCGGCGACACCACCAACAAGCAGCTCACCGTCTACACCGTCAAGGACGGCAAGTGGGCCGTGGAGAAGACCGGCACCTTCAACGGCTGAACCTCCGCCGACCGAGCCTTCAACGGCTGAACCTCCGCCGACCGAACCTCCGCCGACCGAACCTTCAACGGCTGGATCTCCAACGGCCGAGCCGGCCCGCACCACCCTTCCAGCAGCACAGCGCGCGGGGGCGCCACGAGTGCCCCCGCGCGCCCCCACATCCACCACCCACGCGGACACCCCCGAACGCACTACGGAGGCCCAGCGGTGCACGACCTACCGCAGCAGCTGGCCAACGGCCTGATCCTCGGCGCCCTCTACGGACTCGTCGCGATCGGCTACACGATGGTCTACGGCATCGTCCAGCTCATCAACTTCGCCCACGGCGAGATCGTCATGGTCGGCGGCTTCGGCGCCCTGACCGCCTACCTCGCCCTCCCCGGCGGCACCACCCTGTGGCTGGCCCTGCCGCTCATGCTGATCGCCGGCATCCTGGTCTCCACCCTCACCGCCGTCGCCGCCGAGCGCTTCGCCTACCGGCCCCTGCGCAACGCCCCCCGACTCGCCCCCCTCATCACCGCGATCGGGCTGTCCATCTTCCTCCAGCAACTCGTCTTCTCCTTCTACCCCGACGCCAAGAAGGCCCGGGTCTTCCCCAAGATCCCCGGCGACCCCTTCAGCCTCGGCTCCGTCACCATCCAGCGCAGCGACCTCTTCCTGATCATCGCCGCCCCGCTGTGCATGCTCGCCCTCGGCTGGTTCGTCACCCGCACCCGCTCCGGCCGCGCCATGCAGGCCACCAGCCAGGACCCCGACACCGCCAAGCTCATGGGCATCGACACCGACCGCATCATCGTCATGGCCTTCGCCATCGGCGCCGCGTTCGCCGCCGTCGCCGCCGTCGCCTACGGACTGCGCAGCGGCCAGGTCGACTTCCGGATGGGCTTCATCCTCGGCCTCAAGGCCTTCACCGCCGCCGTCCTCGGCGGCATCGGCAACATCTACGGAGCCATGCTCGGCGGCATCGCCCTCGGCCTCGCCGAAGCCCTCGCCACCGGCTACATCCAACACCTCCCCGGCATGCACCTCTTCGGAGGCGGCGCCTGGAAGGACGTCTGGGCCTTCGTACTCCTCATCCTCGTGCTCCTCGTCCGGCCCCAAGGCCTGCTCGGCGAGCGCGTCGCGGACAGGGCGTGACCACCATGACCACCAGCACCGAAACCACCCCGGTCATCCCCCTGCCGGCCCGCGCCGCCACCGCCCTCACCGGCCTCGGCGCCCTCGCCACCGCCGCCTCCGCCGCCCTCCCCTGGACCTGGACCTCCGACTTCCCCGGCGACCTCACCTACGCCGGCTCCCCCGCCGGCCTCCAATGGCTCGCCCTCGCCGCCGGCCTCCTCACCCTCCTCCTGCTCCTCGCCACCCACGGCACCCCCGGCCTGCGCTGGGCCGCCCCCGCCCGCAGCCACAACGCCGTCCTCTACACCGCCACCGGCGCCCTCGCCGTCAGCGTCTACTCCGTCGCCGCCATCGCCACCGAACTCGGCGGCCTCGCCAACCTCGAACCCGGCGGCTGGATCCTCGCCGCCGGCGGCCTCCTCACCGTCCTCGGCGCCCTCGGCCTCCCCCTCGACCGCCGCACCCGCGTCCCGCTGCGCGTCCTCGACAAGCGCCTGTTCCTGCTCGTCCCCGTCGCCCCCGCCGGCTGGTTCGCCGCCCACGCCATCCCCGGCGACCAGCCCGTCGCCCCCGTGATGACCGCCCTCGCCGGCGCCCTCGCCATCGCCGCCGGCGTCGTCCTGCTCCTCCAGCTCGGCCACCTCGCCCACACCCGGCTGCGCCTGGGCACCGTCGACCGGCCGCTGCCCGCGCCGCGCCGACTCCCCTCCTGGGCCGAAGTCCTGATCATCGTCCTGGCCTTCGGCCTCGGACTGTTCGCGATCACCTTCGGCATCGACACCGAGTACGGCGAACTCTTCATCGGCTACCTGCTGCTCGCCGCCCTCGTCGTCCCCGCCCTCACCCGGTCCGGCCTGCTCGCCCGACTGCGCGCCCTGACCGTCAAGCACCGCCCCGTCACCACCGGCGCCGCCTTCGCCGCCGCCGCGAGCTTCCCGTTCACCCAGACCAGCGACCAGTACACCTCCGTCGCCACCAACATCCTGATCTTCGCCACCGTCGCCCTCGGCCTCAACATCGTCGTCGGCCTCGCCGGCCTGCTCGACCTCGGCTACGTCGCCTTCCTCGGCGTCGGCGCCTACGCCGCCGCACTCGTCTCCGGCTCCCCCGCCTCCCCCATCCACGTCCAGTTCCCGTTCTGGGCCGCGATGCTCACCGGCGCCGCCGTCTCCATGGTCTTCGGCGTCCTCATCGGCGCCCCCACGCTGCGCCTGCGCGGCGACTACCTCGCCATCGTCACCCTCGGCTTCGGCGAGATCTTCCGCATCACCATGCTCAACCTCAACGGCACCACCGGCCCCAAGGTCACCAACGGCTCCAACGGCATCCCCCGGATCCCCGACCTGGAGATCCTCGGCTTCGACCTCGGCAAGCCGCACACCGTCGCCGGCATCGAACTCGGCCGCTTCTCCAACTACTACCTGCTGATGCTCCTCGTCACGGCCCTGGTCGTGCTCGTCTTCGCCCGGGTCGGCAACTCCCGCATCGGCCGCGCCTGGGTCGCCATCCGCGAGGACGAGACCGCCGCCGAAGCCATGGGCATCAACGGCTTCCGCCTCAAACTCCTCGCCTTCGCCCTCGGCGCCTGCCTCGCCGGCCTCGCCGGCACCGTCCAGGCCCACGTCAGCTACACCGTCACCCCCGACCAGTACACCTTCGCCGAGGCCCTCCCGCCCAACTCCGCGTTCCTGCTCGCCGCCGTCATCCTCGGTGGCATGGGCACCATCAGCGGGCCCCTCGCCGGCGCCACCCTCCTCTTCCTCATCCCCAAGAAGCTCGAATTCCTCTCCGACTACCAGCTGCTCGCCTTCGGCGCCGCCCTCATCATCCTGATGCGCGTCCGCCCCGAGGGCCTCATCCCCAACCGGCGCCGCCAACTGGAGTTCCACGAGGCCGCCATCCCGGCCCAGGCCGCCAGCGACGGCGCCGCACTCACCAAGGCAGGGGCGTGACCACCCAGATGACCACCACCGCCACACCCCTGCTCGAAGTCACCGGCGTCACCATGCGCTTCGGCGGCCTCCTCGCCGTCAACGACGTCAGCCTCACCGTCGGCGAAGGCGAGATCATCGGCCTCATCGGCCCCAACGGCGCCGGCAAGACCACCTTCTTCAACTGCCTCACCGGCCTCTACGTCCCCACCGAGGGCGCCGTCCGCTACCGCGGCGCCCTCCTGCCGCCCAAGCCCCACCTCGTCACCCAGGCCGGCATCGCCCGCACCTTCCAGAACATCCGGCTCTTCGCCAACATGACCGTCCTGGAGAACGTCCTCGTCGGCCGCCACACCCGCACCAAGGAAGGCATCTTCTCCGCCATCCTCCGCGGCCCCGGCTACCACCGCGCCGAAGCCGAGAGCCGCGAGAAGGCCATGGAACTCCTCGCCTTCACCGGCCTCGCCGACAAGGCCGACCACCTCGCCCGCAACCTCCCCTACGGCGAACAGCGCAAGCTGGAGATCGCCCGCGCCCTCGCCTCCGACCCCGGCCTCCTCCTGCTCGACGAACCCACCGCCGGCATGAACCCCCAGGAGACCCGCGCCGCCGAGGAACTCGTCTTCGCCATCCGCGACCAGGGCGTCTCGATCCTCGTCATCGAGCACGACATGCGCTTCATCTTCAACCTCTGCGACCGCACCGCCGTCCTCGTCCAAGGCCAGAAGATCGTCGAGGGCGACCGCGAAACCGTCCAGAACGACGAACGCGTCATCACCGCCTACCTCGGCGCCCCACTCGAAGGCACCGCCCCCGCAGTCGCGGAGACCGTTACGGAGACCGACCAGTGACCGCACTCCTCGAGGTCGAGGACCTCCGCGTCGCCTACGGCAAGATCGAAGCCGTCAAGGGCATCAGCTTCACCGTCAACCAGGGCGAGGTCACCACCCTCATCGGCACCAACGGCGCCGGCAAGACCACCACCCTGCGCACCCTCTCCGGACTCCTCAAACCCACCGCCGGACGCATCGCCTTCGACGGCCAGGACCTCACCACCGTCCCCGCGCACAAGATCGTCGCCCTCGGCCTCGCCCACTCCCCCGAAGGCCGGCACATCTTCCCCCGCATGACCATCGAGGAAAACCTCCTCCTCGGCGCCTTCCTGCGCACCGACACCGCCGGCATCACCGCCGACGTCGACCGCGCCTACGACCTCTTCCCCATCCTCGGCGAACGCCGCCGCCAGGCCGCCGGCACGCTCTCCGGCGGCGAACAGCAGATGCTCGCCATGGGGCGGGCCCTGATGTCCCAGCCCAAACTGCTCATGCTCGACGAGCCGTCCATGGGCCTGTCGCCGCTGATGATGCAGAAGATCATGGCGACCATCATCGAACTCAAGGCCGCCGGGACGACCATCCTGCTCGTCGAGCAGAACGCCCAGGCCGCCCTCTCCCTCTCCGACCGCGGCTACGTCATGGAGACCGGCCGCATCGTCCTCTCCGGGACGGGCGCCGACCTCCTGCACGACGAGTCCGTCCGCAAGGCCTACCTCGGCGAGGACTGAGCCCCGGTACGCACGAAGGGCCCGGCAGATCCCTCTGCCGGGCCCTTCTCGCATCCACGCCCTACTCGGACGTGTCCTCGTCCGCCTTCTTGCGGTCCTGCGCCGCGCCCTCCTCGATGACCGCCTCGGCCACCGCGGCCATCGTCATCCGACGGTCCATCGACGTCTTCTGGATCCACCGGAACGCCGCCGGCTCGTTCAACCCGAACTTCGTCTGCAGCACGCCCTTCGCCCGGTCCACCAGCTTCCGGGTCTCCAGCCGCTGGGTGAGATCCGCGATCTCCTCCTCCAGCGTCCGCATCTCGGTGTACCGCGACACCGCCATCTCGATCGCCGGCACCAGGTCCGCCTTGCTGAACGGCTTCACGATGTACGCCATCGCCCCGGCGTCCCGCGCCCGGTCCACCAGCTCCCGCTGCGAGAACGCCGTCAGCATCAGCACCGGCGCCAGGTGCTGCTCGTGGATCTGCTCGGCGGCGGAGAGCCCGTCCAGCACCGGCATCTTCACATCGAAGATCGCGAGGTCCGGCCGGAGCTCCTCCACGAGCCTCACCGCCGTCGCCCCGTCCCCGGCCTCGCCGACGACGGTGTACCCCTCCTCTTCGAGCATCTCCTTGAGGTCGAGGCGGATCAGCGCCTCATCCTCGGCGATCACAATCCGGGTGATCTGGGGCGAATCGGTCTCAAGCGGCTGTGCCTGCTCGTCGGCGGTGCTCACGGGGCTCCTAGTTCCGGCGGGGTACTGCAATAAATGAGGGTACCTAGCAGCAGCTGCCCGCACACAGCCGGTATGCTCTGTCGGGACTGGCCCCGCCGGGTTGGTGGAACGGCATACACGGATGTCTCAAACACATCTGCCCGAGAGGGCTTGCGGGTTCGAATCCCGCACCCGGCACCCTACGCAACGCCCTCATTCGTCCGGCCTTCATCACGACGGATACTCCCGGAATCACCTGCATTCCACCCGTGCACCCGGCTCAGCTCGCCCTCTCCAAGGGCTCCAACTCGACAGTGAGCCGCATGCCCAGCGCCGCCGCGAGCCGTTCCAGCACCACGATGGTCGGCATCGTTCCGCCCGCCTCGAAGCGGGCCACGGCAGGCTGCTGCATACCAGCCGCCGCGGACAGCTGGGTCTGGGTCATGCCGAGCGCCTCACGGCGCAGGCGGACGGCCTCCCCGAGTTCGAATCGGATCCGGGCCGCCTCGTAGGCCGCGCCCGCCCCCGGTCGGTTCAGGATCTCCTCGCGCAGAGCACGCCAGGACGTGCGTTCGCTCATCTCGCCCACTCCTCGTCCTCGTCAGCCGTGTGCTGCTCGGCCACGCAGCGACGCAGCGCCCGCCTCGCCCGGTCGACCTCCGCCGTCTCCCGCATCCGCGTCTTACGGAACACGGTCAGCAGGATGATCCTCCTGCCGGACGCGATCCAGTAGGTGATGCGCATGTCCAGCTCGTCCAGGTGGAAGCGCAGCTCCCGGAGCTTGCCGTCCAATTGCCTGGTGTGCGGTTCCCCGAGCAGGGGGCCGCGGGCGGCGAGCAGGTCGACGTAGAACGTCACCGTTTCCTGACCGTCGTGGCCCAGTCCGAGAATCCAGTCCCGGACCTCCGGCTCGAGCTCCACCTCTCCCCAAGTCATAACACGAATGTTATGGAGCCGCCAGGGCCGCCTCGCCCGGATCCGAGGACCGGCGGGCGGCATCCCTCCGGATGAGGGATGCCGCCCACGAATGACCGTTCGGACTCCGGTCAGTTGTCCAGGGTCCCCACGTGGTGGACGCGCACCAGGTTGGTGGAGCCGGCGAGGCCGGGCGGGGAGCCGGCGGTGATGACGACGATGTCGCCCTTCTGGCAGCGGCCGAGCGACAGGAGGGCCGCGTCGACCTGTTCGACCATCTGGTCGGTGGTGGGGGCGAAGGGGCCGAGGAAGGTCTCGACGCCCCAGGTGAGGGCGAGTTGGCTGCGGACGGCGGGTTCGTAGGTGAAGGCGAGGACGGGGATGGGTGAGCGGTAGCGGGTGAGGCGGCGGGCGGTGTCGCCGGACTGGGTGAAAGCGATGAGGTACTTGGCGTGCAGGAAGTCGCCGATCTCGGCGGCCGCGCGGGCGACGGCGCCGCCCTGGGTCCGCGGCTTGTTGCCGGTGGTCAGCGGGGGCAGTCCGGCGGCGAGGATGTCGGCTTCGGCGGCCTCGATGATGCGGCCCATGGTCTTGACGGTCTCGACGGGGTACTTGCCGACGGAGGTCTCGCCGGAGAGCATCACCGCGTCCGTCCCGTCGAGGACGGCGTTGGCGACGTCGGAGGCCTCGGCCCGGGTGGGCCGGGAGGCGTTGATCATCGAGTCGAGCATCTGGGTGGCGACGATGACCGGCTTGGCGTTGCGCTTGGCGAGCTTGACGGCGCGCTTCTGGACGAGCGGGACCTGTTCGAGGGGCATCTCCACGCCCAGGTCGCCGCGGGCCACCATGATGCCGTCGAAGGCGTCGACGATGGCTTCCAGGTTGTCGACCGCCTGCGGCTTCTCGATCTTGGCGATGACGGGGACGAAGCGCCCCTCCTCGGCCATGATCCGGTGGACGTCCTCGATGTCGCGGCCGCTGCGGACGAAGGAGAGGGCGATCAGGTCGGCGCCGGTGCGCAGGCCCCACCGCAGGTCCGCGACGTCCTTGTCGCTGAGTGCGGGGACGGAGACGGCGA
The DNA here is from genome assembly GCF_044745805.1 of Kitasatospora sp. NPDC086801. NCBI lineage: Bacteria > Bacillati > Actinomycetota > Actinomycetes > Kitasatosporales > Streptomycetaceae > Kitasatospora > Kitasatospora sp. NPDC086801. The sequence goes on along the minus strand of NZ_JBIVAX010000005.1, from coordinate 220,035 downwards.
CGCCGGGGAGGTTGAGGCCCTTGTGGTCGGAGACGAGGCCGCCTTCGATGACGAGGCAGCGCACGCGCGGCCCGTCGACCTCGACGACCTCCAGGGTGACCCGGCCGTCGTCGACGAGGATGCGTTCGCCGCGGGTGACGTCGGCGGCGAGGCCGGGGTAGGTGGTGCCGCAGAGGTCCTTGTCTCCGACGACGCCGTTGTCGGTGGAGATGGTGAACTCGTCGCCGCGTTCGAGAAGTACGGGGCCGTGGGCGAAGGTGTCGAGCCGGATCTTCGGGCCTTGAAGGTCGACGAGGATGCCGACGCTGCGGCCGGTCTCGTCGGCGGCCTTGCGGACGCGGCGGTAGCGTTCCTCGTGCTCGACGTGGGATCCGTGGCTGAGGTTGAAGCGGGCGATGTCCATTCCGGCGTCGACCAGGGATTTGATCTGGTCGTACGAGTCGGTGGCCGGCCCGAGGGTGCAGACGATTTTTGCTCGGCGCATACTGCTGAGGGTAGGCATTACCGGCGCGTAACCACGACGCGGGTCCGGACGGCGGGATGACCTTTGCCGTAAGGCGAGTTGAACAATCTGACACATCCTCGGACCGGTGTGCGAGCAGCTGCCCGGGCGCCGTCGCCGTCCGGCCCTCCGATGCGAACCCGTGAAGGGGTGTTCACCCTTGGTTCACCGTCGGTTCGGCCGCCGCTCTGCTCCCGGCGGGACGCTCGTCACCCCCGGGTGACCACCCGGACGACGTAGCGGGCGAGGGGGAGGCGTTCGGCATGAGACGCACTCTGGGGGTGTTGGCGGCGTTGGCCCTGCTGGGCGGGGTGACGTACGCGCTGATCCCGAAGGACGACCCGGGCGGCGAGATCGTCACCGTTTCCGGCCTGATCGGTTCGGAGAAGCGCGACTTCTTCCAGGATCCGCAGGTCGTCGCCGAGTTGGCCAAGCAGGGCATGAAGGTGAACGCGGAGAGCATCGGCTCCTGGCTGATGGACGGCGATGCGAAGGACTTCGCGTTCCCGGCCAGTCAGCCGCCGGCCGAGAAGCTGCGCGCGGACTGGAACATCAAGGAGGTTCCGGTCCAGCCGTTCTACTCCCCGCTGGTGATCCTCGCGCACCGCCCGGTGGCGGACGTCCTGATGCGCAACGGCCTGGCCACCCTGGACCAGTCGACCGGGCTGTGGACGTTCCGGATGGACGCCTACCTGGCCGCGCTGAAGGCCAACCGCACCTGGCCCGATCTCGCGGGCGCGTCCGAGCACGCGGAGCTGAAGGGGCCGGTGTTCCTCACCACCACCGACCCGGAGACGTCCTCCTCGGGGGCGCTGCACATCGCCTTGTTGTCGTACCTGCTGAACAACCGTCAGGTGGTCTACGACCAGGCGGGGATCGACGCCACCAAGGACGTGCTGCGCACGGCGACCGCCGTCCAGGGCGGCCAGAAGAGCAGCAGCGACGAGCCGTTCAAGGCCTTCCTGGCCGGCGTCGGCAATCCGCTGGTGCTCGCGTACGAGTCGCAGGCCGCCGCGATGGTGCTGAAGGGCGAGTCGACCGGCGACATGGTGGTGCTGTACCCGGACACCACCATCTACACCGACCACACGATCGTCGGCCGCACGCCGAACGGCCGTCGGCTGGCCGCCCAGCTGCACGACAACGCCGAGTTGCGCAGGCTGGAGGCGAAGTTCGGCTTCCGTCCGCAGGACGACCCGGATGCCTTCGCCGCGCTGGTGAAGGGCAAGTCCCCGGTCCTGGCGCCCAATCTCGCGGCGGCGAAGGTCAACCAGCCGCAGATCCCCGTGCCCGACATCCTGACCAGGCTGATAAAAGCCGCCAAGGGGAAGGCCCAGTGAACTCCCGGATGAAGAAGCACAGTTGGCCGGTCGCCGCGCTGGCGTCCCTGCTGGCGGCCGCCGCCTGCACCTCCCCCGCACCGAGCCCGAAGCCGTCCGACCCGCCGGCGACGACGGCGCAGCCGGGGGTGCTGCGGGTGCTGGCCGGCAGTGAGCTGCAGGATCTGGCGCCGATCCTGGAGGATGCCCGGAAGGCGACCGGGGTGACGGTGCAGTTCTCCTGGACGGGGTCGCTGGACGGCGCGGACGCGGTGTCCTCGGGCCGGGCGGACGGCAAGTACGACGCGGTGTGGTTCCCGTCCAACCAGTACCTGCGGCTGGACGACGCGGGGAAGTCGAAGGTGCTGTCGGAGACGCCGGTGATGGTGTCGCCGGTGGCGGTGGGGGTACGCTCGTCGGTCCTCAACGAGCTCGACTGGGGGGACGGTTCGAAGGTCTCCTGGGCGCAGATCGGGGATGCGGCGTCGGCCGGGAAGCTGGCGTACGGGATGGCGGACCCGTCCCGGTCGAACTCGGGCTTCTCGACGCTGGTGGCGGTGGCCTCGGCGTTCTCGGGTGCGGGGGCGGCGCTGACCGAGGGGGACGTGCAGAAGGCGGCGCCGCAGCTGAAGCAGTTCTTCGCTGGGCAGAAGCTGACGTCCGGCTCCTCGGGCTGGTTGGCGCAGGCGTACACCCGGGCGGAGCCGGGCAAGGTCGGGGCGCTGGTGAACTACGAGTCGGTGCTGCTGTCGATGAACAAGTCGCTGGCCGCGGACCAGCAGTTGACGGTGATCCGCCCGGTGGACGGCGTGGTGTCGGCGGACTATCCGCTGTCGCTGCTGTCCTCGTCCGCGCAGCGGGAGCGGGACTCCTTCCAGCGGTTGACGGCGTACCTGTTGAAGGAGGACGTGCAGAAACGGATCTCCGAGGTGACGCTGCGCCGCCCGGTGGCCCCGGGGGTGTCGCCGGCGGCCGGGCTGCCGTCGGACCGGCGGCGGGAGCTGCCGTTCCCGGGGAGCCGGGCGGTGGCGGACGGGCTGCTGGCCTCGTACCAGAACGAGCTGCGGCGGCCGTCGCGGACGGTGTACGTGCTGGACACCTCGGGGTCGATGGAGGGGCCGCGGATCTCGGCGCTGAAGTCGGCGCTGGGCCGGTTGACGGGGGCGGACGACACCCGGGCGGTGCGCCGGTTCCGGGACCGCGAGGAGGTGACGCTGATCTCCTTCGCGTCGAAGGTGAAGTGGGCGAAGACGCACGCGGTGCCGGCCTCGGGGAGCAAGCCGGGCCCGGAGGCGGAGCTGGCGTCGATCGACGCGGACGTGCAGTCGCTGTCGGCGTCGGGCGGCACGGCGTTGTACGACTCGCTGGAGGAGGCGTACCGGGTGATCGACCGGCAGCAGTCGGCGGCGGGGGACGACCGGTTCACGTCGATCGTGCTGATGACCGACGGGGAGAGCAACGAGGGCGCCACGGACGCCGACTTCAAGAAGTTCCACGACGGGCTGCCGGCCGGGCAGAAGTCGATCCCGGTGTTCCCGATCAAGTTCGGGGAGGCGGCGGTGGGCCAGTTGCAGGGGATCGCGGACGCGAGCGGCGGCAAGCTGTTCGACGGCTCGGGGTCGCTGGACGGCGTGTTCGAGGAGATTCGTGGCTACCAGTGACGGGTTCGGCCGGCGGGTGCTGCGGTACCTGGAGTCGGCCCGGAACCTGGTCGGCTGCGGGGGCGGCGCGGTGGGGCTGGGGCTGCACTTCGCCGGGCTGGGCGGGGCGTGGTGGCCGGCGGTGGTGGCGGGGCTGTACGGGGCGGGCGCGCTGCTGACGCCGGGCCCGCGGACCGGCCCGCCCGGCGAACCGCCCGTCGAACCGCCCGTCCTGCCGGTCGTCCCGCTGGTACCGCCGCTCCTGCCGGAGCCGCCGGGGCCGGCCTCGGGGTCCACGCCCGATCCCGGAGCCGCCCCCGGAACCCGCCCCGGAGCCATCCCCGTACCGGAGCCCGCGCCGCGGCCCGATCCCGAACTCGCGGCGCTGGCCGAGTACCTGGCCACGGTGCCGCTGCCCGCTTCGGCGGGGGTGGCGGACCTGTTGGCGACGCTGCGCGCGGCCGGGCCGGGGCCGGTGCCGGAGGAGATCGTGCGGCACCGGCTGCCGGTGGCGGTGGCCGGCTACCTGCGGGCGCTGACCTGGCGGCCGTGGGCGGGGCCGGACGCGCCGGACCCGGAGGCGGAGCTCGGCCGCGAGGTGCGCCGGCTGGTCGCGGACCTGGGCTGAGGCGCGGACCCGCATCGAGTCGCGGACCTGAACCGAGGACCCAGGACCCGGATCGACGAGCCCAGGCCGAGTCCTCCTACCACCCCGGCCTCCACCCACCGCCGTCACGAACGAGTCGCCAAGATCTCACCTGCTGGAAACGTCGGAGGGCTATCCACCGGCCGGGCCCGCACGGCACACTTCTACGCGCGTCCTTCTACGCGCGTCGATGCGCGTCGGCACGCCACCCGAACACCAGTTGACGGTCCGTCGGCCCGTCAGTCCCCACCGGGAGAGTCGTCCATGCCCCTGAACCGCCGTGACTTCGTCACCCGGTCCGCCGCCACCGCAGCAGGCGCCGCCCTGACCGGCGGAGCAGTCGTCGCCGCCGCCCCCGCCGCCGCGGCCGCCGAACCGGCCCCGGCGGCCGCCAAGGGCAAGCGCAAGGGCCGCAAGCAGGCCTTCACCGTCATGGGCACCACCGACCTGCACGGCCGGGTGCTCAACTGGGACTACTTCACCGACGCCGTGTACGCCGACAAGGCGCACAACGACGTCGGCCTCGCCAAGATCTCCACCCTGGCCAACCAGGTCCGCGAGGAGAAGGGCTGGGACCGCTGCCTGCTGATCGACTCCGGCGACATCATCCAGGGCACCCAGCTGACCTACTACTACGCCCGGATCGAGCCGATCGCCACCGACGGCGACAACGTGCCCGACCACCCCATGGCCGTCGCCATGAACCTCATGGGCTACGACGCCGCCGCGCTCGGCAACCACGAGTTCAACTACGGCATCCCCACCGTGAAGGCCTTCGAGGACCAGCTGGAGTTCCCGCTGCTGGGCGCCAACGCGCTGCACGCGAAGAACGAGAAGCCGGCCTTCAAGCCGTACGTGATCAAGGAGGTGTGGCTGGACGAGGACACCCCGCTGAAGGTCGGCATCCTCGGCCTCACCAACCCGGGCATCGCGATCTGGGACAAGGCCAACGTCACCGGCAAGATGGTCTTCCCGGGCATCGTCGAGACGGCCGCCAAGTACGTGCCCCGGATGAAGGCCGCGGGCGCGGACGTCATCGTCGTCTCCGCCCACTCCGGCATCGACGAGCCGACCACCTACGGCGACCAGCTGCCCTGGCCGGAGGACGCCTCCGGCGAGATGGCCGAGACCGTTCCGGGCATCGACGCGGTGCTGGTGGGCCACACCCACAAGGAGGTGGCGCAGCGGCTGATCGTCAACAAGAAGACCGGCAGGACCGTGGTGCTCTCCGAGCCGCTGTGCTGGGGCCAGCGCCTGAGCTGCTTCGACTTCGACGTCGAGTTCGCCGACGGCACGTGGAAGGTCCTCTCGGTGTCCTCGCGGGTGCTGAACTCCAACACCGTGCCGGAGAACCCGGAGATCGTGGACGCGCTGACCGAGCAGCACAAGAAGGTCGTGGCGTACGTCAACCAGCAGATCGGCACCTGCAAGACGGATCTGTCGATCGCCGAGGCGCGGTTCCGGGCGACCCCGATCATCGACCTGATCGGCCGGGTGCAGGCGGACGCGGTGAAGGCGGCGCTGGCGGGCGGGCAGTACGCCAGCCTGCCGGTGCTGGCGCAGGCCGCGCCGTTCAACCGCACCGCGCTGATCCCGGCGGGCCAGGTGAAGCTGCGCGACGCGGCGGGTCTGTACATCTACGAGAACACCCTGGAGGCGCGCGTCCTGACGGGTGCGCAACTGAAGGACTACCTGGAGTTCTCGGCCAAGTACTACAACCAGCTGGCCCCGGGCGCGCCGGTCGACAAGGACGCGATGACCGGCGCGGAGACCACGCCGGACTACAACTACGACTCGCTGTACGGGCTGAGCTACGACATCGACATCGCGCAGCCGAAGGGTCAGCGGATCGTCAACCTGTCGTTCCAGGGCAAGCCGATCGACCCGGCCGCGCAGTTCGTCCTGGCGGTCAACAACTACCGGGCGAACGGCGGCGGCAACTTCCCGCACGTGGCGCAGGCCAAGCTGGTCTGGTCGAACTCGGACGAGATCCGCAACACGATGATCGCCTGGGTGAAGGCCAAGGGCGTCATCGACCCGGCCGACTTCTTCACCGACTCCTGGCGCCTGGTCCGCGCCGGCCAGCCGGTGTTCTAACACCCGGCCCCGAAGGCCGTCGGCGCGGGACGAACCGTCCCGCGCCGACGGCCTTCGTGCTGTTCGCAGTGGAAGAATGGGGCCATGAGCGAGTTCCAGATCCCAGAGCGCCACGCGCGGCTGCTGGCCTACGCGCAGAGCCTGACGCCTCCGGCCGGGTGGAAGATCGAGATCTCCGGCGACGAGATCATCATGATGGCCGGCCCATCGGTGATCCACCAGCGCAACCTGCTGCTCATCCGCGAGCAGTTCGACGCGCGCCGCCCGTCCGACCTGATGCCGAGCGAGAACACCGATCTGGCGTCGCCGAACGTGGGCAAACTGCGCAACCCCGACCTGACCTACATCCCGCTCTCGGTCGTCGAGCTGGGAGGCAACGAGGTGCCGGCCGAGGAGGCGGCGATCGCGGTGGAGGTCGTCTCGCCGTCGAACCCGGAGAACGACCTGGTCGGCAAGGTGCGCGACTATCCGCTGATGCGGATCCCGATGTACCTGCTGATCGACCCGCGCAAGGGCGACATCACCCTCTACTCCGAGCCCTCCGGCGGCGTCTACCACCAGCAGTGGACCGGCAGGTTCGGCGACCGGGTGCCGATCCCCGCCCCCTTCGGCTTCGAGCTCGCCACCGACGGCCTCATCCGCTACCCGGCCTGACCGATCAGGTCACCCGGCGAGACGATCGGACATTCGGCGAAGACGGCGCCCGCCTGCTGCGCGAGTCGGACGCACCGCTGACCGCGGTGGCGGCGCAGACCGGCTACGGCTCGGAGTACGCCTTCGCGAAGGCGTACAAGCGCGAGTACGGCCGGGCCCCCGGCGGCTACCGCCGGGGGCCCGCGCCGCGTAGGACGCGCGGTCAGAACGGGAAGGCGGTGCGCCCGTGCTGGACGGAGATCCACTTCACGGTGGTGAACGCGTCCACCGTGGACTCCCCGTTGAGCCGCCCGATGCCGGAGTTCTTCTCCCCGCCGAACGGCACCGCCGGCTCGTCGGCGATGGTCCCGCCGTTGACGTGGATCATGCCGGTCTCGATCCGGTGCGCGACCCGCACGCCGCGCTCGACGTCGGCGGTGTGCACCGCGCCGCTGAGCCCGAAGGGGCTGTCGTTGGCGAGCCGGACGGCCTCGTCCTCGCCGTCGAAGGGCACCACGAGCACGACCGGGCCGAAGAGTTCGCGCTGGAGGATCGGCGCGTCCTCGGCCAGGCCGGTGAGCACGACGGGCTCCATCAGGCTCCCGACCGTGGTGCCGCGCAGCAGCGCGGTGGCGCCGGCGGCGATGGCCTGGTCGACCTGGGCGGTGATGGTGTCGGCCTGGACGGGGTTGATCAGCGGGCCGATCTGGGTGGCCGGGTCCTTGGGGTCCCCGACGGTGAGCGAGGCGATCTTCGCGACGAACTTGGCGGTGAACTCGGCCTCGACGGAGCGGTCGACGAGGACGCGGTTGGCGGCCATGCAGACCTGGCCCTGGTGGGCGAAGCGGCTGAACACGGCGGCATCCACGGCGTAGTCGAGGTCGGCGTCGTCGAGCACGATCAGCGCGCTGTTGCCGCCGAGTTCGAGCACGGTCCGCTTGAAGTTGGCGGCGGCGACAGTGGCGACGTGCCGGCCGATCCGGTCGGAGCCGGTGAAGGCGATGACCTTGGGCACCGGGTGTTCGATGAAGGCGTCGCCGATCTCGGCGATGTCGGTGACCACGACGTTGAACAGGCCGGCCGGCAGGCCCGCCTCCTCGAAGAGCCGGGCGATCAGGGTGCCGCCGACGATCGGGGTCTCCTGGTGCGGCTTGAGCACCACGCCGTTGCCGAGCGCGAGGGCGGGGGCGACGGCCTTGATCGAGAGGTACAGCGGGAAGTTGAACGGGCTGATCACGCCGACGACGCCGACCGGCAGCCGGTAGAGGCGGTTCTCCTGGCCCTCCGTGATCGAGGGCAGCAGTCGGCCCTCCAGGCCCAGGGACACCCGCAGGCAGTCCCTCAGCATGTCCTTGACCAGGGAGAGTTCGAAGGCGGCCTTGAGCGCGGTGCCGCCGAGTTCGGCCATGATGGCGCGGGTGATCTCCTCCTCGCGCTCCTCGATCAGGCGCAGCACGCGTTCGAAGACGAGCCGGCGGGCGTAGGGGGTGGTGGCGGCCCACTGCTTCTGGGCCCGTTCGGCGGCCCGGTAGGCCCGGTCGACCTCGGCGATGGTGGCGACGGTGACGGTCGCGAGCTTGTCGCCGGTGTAGGGGTCGACGTCGACGATGTCCCAGGAGCCGCTGCCGCTGCACCATTCGCCGTCGATGTACTGCAGCGCCAACTCGGAAAAGTACGACATCTGATCCCTCTCGTGCCGGTTCGGGGAACGTCGGCGGGGGTGAGCCGCTACGGCCCGGTCTGATTGGGCATCATCGTACTGACGTGTTAGAGCTCTTGGCGTACGGAGTGCAGGAGCTGCCGGGTCTGTTCGGGGCCGAGGCTGTCGGCGAGCAGTCCCTCCATGGCGTGGCGGTACTCGGCGACCTCGACCGGCTTGTCGAGGTACAGCGCGGTGGTGAACTGCTCCACGTAGACGACGTCGGCGAGTTCGGGTTCGGCGAAGCCGAGCACGGTGAACGCGCCGCTCTCGGCGCTCAGCCCGGTACAGCCCAGCGGCAGCACCCGGAGCCGGACGTTGGGCAGTTCGCCGAGTTCCAGCAGCCGGTCGATCTGGTTGCGCATCAGCTCGGGGCCGCCCCAGGGGCGGCGCAGCGCGGCCTCGTCGAGGATCGCGAGCAGGCGGGGGGCGTTCTCGGTGGTGAGCAGGGCCTGGCGTTTGAGCCGGACCTCGACCCGGCGCTCGATCTCGCCGGGGTCGGTGACGTGGCCGCCGGCGGCGATGACGGCGCGGGCGTAGTCGGCGGTCTGCAGCAGCCCGTGGACGAACTGGACCTCGTAGCTGCGGATCTCGGCGACGGCCTCTTCCAGGCCGACGTAGTTCTGGAACCAGGCGGGCAGCACGTCGCCGTACTCGTGCCACCAGGAGGTGGCGTTGGCGTCCCGGACGAGTCCGAGGACGGTGGCGCGCTCCTGCTCGGCCTCCACGCCGTACAGGGTGAGCAGGTCGGCGACGTCGCGCTCCTTGAAGCCGACCCGGCCGAGCTCCATCCGGCTGATCTTGGACTCGGAGGCGCGGATCGAGTAGCCGGCCTCCTCGCGGCTGACGCCCCGGGCCTCGCGGAGCTTGCGCAGCTGGGTGCCGAGCAGCAGGCGCCGTACCGTGGCGCCTCCGCTTGTCTGAGTCGTGCTCATCGCGTCAACCTCCGCACTCGCGCAGCCCCCCGGCCGTCGGCGGCAGTCTGCCACCTGGCACCGACGAACAACAGTCCGTCCGGGGAGGCCCGCCCGCACGGCGCCCGGAACGGGCCTACGGTAGACCCAAGTCCTGGGAAATCTCTGAGAGTTGAAACAGCCCTTGACAGGCCGCCCGCCCGCACGGTAGAGAGCCGCCCCCGGGGTGGAGCGCCGGGCGGCGAACCGCCCGGAGGAACGCGACGGCGCCCGCCCTCCAACTGGTCGGGGAAGAGGGCAGGCGCCAGGAGACCGCGTTGGCCCGGCGACGCTGGCGGGGGCAGCGGGTTGAGCTCCCGGCGATGCGGTGCCGGGCGTTCGGGGGGCCGGTCGGTCCGTCAGACGACCAGCGGGCGGTCGGTGGGGCGGATCGGGGCCGGCAGCGGGGTCTTGCCGCCGAGGTACTTGTCCACCGCGGCGGCGGCCGAGCGGCCTTCCGCGATGGCCCAGACGATCAGCGACTGACCGCGACCGGCGTCGCCGCAGACGTACACGCCATCGACATTGGTGGCGAACCGGCCGTCGCGGCCAATGTTACCGCGCGCGTCCAGGTCCACGCCGAGCTGCTCCACCAGGCCGTTGCGGACGTCGGTGCCGGTGAAGCCCATGGCCAGGGTGACGAGCTGCGCCGGGATGGCCCGCTCGGTGCCGGGGACGGGCTCGAACCGGCCGTCCTTGAACTCGACCTCGACGAGGTGCAGCTCCTGGACGTTGCCGACCGCCTGTCCCTCTTCGGGGGCGGAGCCGGTGAAGTGGGTGGTGTTCACGGAGTAGATCCGCTCGCCGCCCTCCTCGTGCGCGGAGGTGACCTTGTAGGTCATCGGCATGGTCGGCCAGGGCTGGTGGCCGGGGCGCTCCTCGGAGGGCCGCGGCATGATCTCCAGCTGGGTGACGGAGGCCGCGCCCTGGCGGTGGGCGGTGCCGACGCAGTCGGCGCCGGTGTCGCCGCCGCCGATGACGACGACGTGCTTGCCCTTGGCGCTGATCGGCGACTCGACGAAGTCGCCCTCCTGCACCTTGTTGGCCAGCGGCAGGTACTCCATGGCCTGGTGGACGCCCTTGAGCTCGCGCCCGGGCACCGCCAGGTCGCGCGCGGTGGTGGCGCCGGCGGCGACCACGACGGCGTCGAAGCGCTCGCGCAGCTGCTGGCCGGTGATGTCCTCGCCGACGTGCACGCCGGTGCGGAAGCGGGTGCCCTCCGCGCGCATCTGCTCGATGCGGCGGTTGATGTGGCGCTTCTCCATCTTGAACTCGGGGATGCCGTAGCGCAGCAGGCCGCCGATGCGGTCGGCGCGCTCGTACACGACGACGGTGTGCCCGGCCCGGGTGAGCTGCTGGGCGACGGCCAGGCCGGCCGGGCCGGAGCCGACGACGGCCACGGTCTTGCCGGACAGCCGCTCCGGGACCTGCGGCGTGACGCCGCCCCGGTCCCAGGCCTTGTCGATGATGGTGACCTCGACGTTCTTGATGGTCACCGCGTCCTGGTTGATGCCGAGCACGCAGGCCGACTCGCAGGGCGCCGGGCAGAGGCGGCCGGTGAACTCCGGGAAGTTGTTGGTCGCGTGCAGCCGCTCGATCGCGCCGACGAAGTCGTCCCGGTAGGCGAGGTCGTTCCACTCGGGGATGAGGTTCCCGAGCGGGCAGCCGTTGTGGCAGAACGGGATGCCGCAGTCCATGCAGCGGCCGGCCTGCTCGGTGATGATCGGCAGGAGGCTGCGCTCGACGTAGACCTCGCTCCAGTCCCGCAGACGGACGTCCACCGGACGCCGCTCGGCCAGCTTCTTACCCGTGGTCAGGAAGCCCTTGGGGTCAGCCATTAGCCGCCTCCATCATCTTGCGAGTGGTCTCGGCCTCGGAGAGGCCATCGCGCTCGGCGGCGTCCTTGGCGGCGAGCACGGCCTTGTAGTCGGTCGGCATGATCTTGGAGAAGCGGGAGACCCCGCCGCCCCAGTCGGCCAGGAGCTCGGCGGCGACGGTGGAGCCGGTCTCCTCGTAGTGCTGCTGCACGGTCTCGCGCAGCCAGTCGCGGTCGGCCGCGGTGGGGGCCTCGATGCCCACCAGGCCGTCGTTGACGTTCGCGGGGCGCAGGTCCAGGACGTAGGCGATGCCGCCGGACATGCCGGCCGCCAGGTTGCGCCCGGTCTCACCGAGGACGACGACCCGGCCGCCGGTCATGTACTCCAGGCCGTGGTCGCCCACGCCCTCGACCACCAGAGTGGCGCCGGAGTTGCGGACGGCGAAGCGCTCGCCGGCCTTGCCGCGCAGGTGGATCCGGCCGGAGGTGGCGCCGTAGCCGATGGTGTTGCCGGCGATGACGTGGTTCTGCGCGTCGTTGCCGATGGCCGCGGCGTCGCGGGCCGGGCGGACGATCACGACGCCGCCGGAGAGGCCCTTGCCGACGTAGTCGTTGGCGTCGCCCTCCAGCCGCAGGGTCACGCCGCGCGGCACGAAGGCGCCGAAGGACTGCCCGGCGGAGCCGGTGAAGGTGACGTCGATGGTGCCCTCGGGCAGGCCCTCGCCGCGGTAGCGCTTGGTCACCTGGTGGCCGAGCATGGTGCCGACGGTGCGGTTGACGTTGCGGATCGGCAGCTGGATGCGGACGGTCTCGCCGCGCTCCAGGGCGTCCTCGGCCAGCATGATCAGCTGGTTGTCCAGGGCCTTGTCGAGCGCGTGGTCCTGGCCGGTGGTGCGGTGGCGGGCCGCGCCCTCGGGCAGCTGCGGCACGTGGAAGAGCGGGGCCAGGTCGAGCCCAGCGGCCTTCCAGTGGTCGATGGCGGCCGCCGCGTTGATGTGCTCGGCGTGGCCGACGGCCTCCTCGATCGTGCGGAAGCCCAGCTCGGCGAGGATCTCCCGGACCTCCTCGGCGATGAACTCGAAGAAGTTGACCACGAACTCGGGCTTGCCGGAGAAGCGCTCGCGCAGCACCGGGTTCTGGGTGGCGACGCCGACCGGGCAGGTGTCCAGGTGGCAGACGCGCATCATGATGCAGCCGGAGACGACCAGCGGCGCGGTGGCGAAGCCGAATTCCTCGGCGCCGAGCAGCGCGGCGATGACGACGTCGCGGCCGGTCTTGAGCTGGCCGTCGGTCTGCACGACGATGCGGTCGCGCAGGCCGTTGAGCAGCAGGGTCTGCTGGGTCTCGGCGAGGCCGAGCTCCCAGGGGCCGCCCGCGTGCTTCAGCGAGGTCAGCGGGGAGGCGCCGGTGCCGCCGTCGTGCCCGGAGACCAGCACCACGTCGGCGTGCGCCTTGGAGACGCCCGCGGCGACCGTGCCGACGCCGACCTCGGACACCAGCTTCACGTGGATGCGGGCGGCCGGGTTGGCGTTCTTGAGGTCGTGGATGAGCTGCGCCAGGTCCTCGATCGAGTAGATGTCGTGGTGCGGCGGCGGCGAGATCAGGCCGACACCCGGGGTGGAGTGCCGGGTCTTGGCGACCCACGGGTAGACCTTGTGGCCGGGCAGCTGGCCGCCCTCGCCGGGCTTGGCGCCCTGGGCCATCTTGATCTGGATGTCGTCGGCGTTGACCAGGTACTCGGAGGTGACGCCGAAGCGGCCGGAGGCGACCTGCTTGATCGCCGAGCGGCGCTCCGGGTCGTACAGGCGGTCCGGGTCCTCGCCGCCCTCGCCGGTGTTGGACTTGCCGCCGAGGCGGTTCATCGCGATGGCGAGGGTCTCGTGCGCCTCGCGGGAGATGGAGCCGTACGACATGGCGCCGGTGGAGAAGCGCCTGACGATCTCGGAGACCGGCTCGACCTCCTCGACCGGGATCGGGGTCCGGCCGAGGGCGTCGAGCTGGAACAGGCCGCGCAGCGTCATCAGGCGGGTGGACTGCTCGTTCACCCGGTCCGTGTACTGCTTGAAGATGTCGTACCGGCGGTTGCGGGTGGAGTGCTGGAGCCGGAAGACGGTGTCCGGGTCGAACAGGTGCGGCTCGCCCTCGCGGCGCCACTGGTACTCGCCGCCGATCTCCAGCGCGCGGTGCGCGGCCGGGATGCCGGAGGCCGGGTAGGCCTTGGCGTGCCGCGCGGCCGTTTCGCGCGCGATCTCCTCCAGGCCGATGCCGCCGAGCTTGGTGGTGGTGCCGGCGAAGTAGCCGTCGACCAGCTCCTGGGAGAGGCCGATGGCCTCGAAGACCTGGGCGCCGCGGTAGGAGGCGACGGTCGAGATGCCCATCTTGGACATGACCTTGAGCACGCCCTTGCCGAGCGCCTTGATCAGGTTCTTGATGGCCTTCTCGGCCTCGACGCCCTGGATGAACACGTTCTGGGCGACGAGGTCCTCGACGGACTCCATGGCCAGGTACGGGTTGACCGCGCCGGCGCCGTAGCCGATCAGCAGCGCGACGTGGTGCACCTCGCGGACGTCGCCGGCCTCGACCAGCAGCGACACCTGGGTGCGCTGCTTGGTGCGGATGAGGTGGTGGTGGATCGCGGAGGTGAGCAGCAGCGAGGGGATCGGGGCGTGCTCGGCGTCGGAGTGCCGGTCGGAGAGCACGACGATCCGGGCGCCGTCGGCGATCGCGGCGTCGGCCTCGGCGGCGATCTCGGCCAGGCGGGCGGCCAGGCCCCGGCCGCCGGCGGCGACCTTGTAGAGGCCGGAGAGCGTGACGGCCTTGAGGCCGGGCTGGTCGCCGTCGTGGTTGATGTGGACGAGCTTGGCCAGCTCGTCGTTGTCGATCACCGGGAAGGTGATGCCGACCGAGCGGCAGGCGGCGGCCTCGGCGGCCAGCAGGTTGCCCTCGGGGCCGAGGTTGCTGAGCAGCGAGGTGACGAGCTCCTCACGGATGGCGTCCAGCGGCGGGTTGGTGACCTGCGCGAAGAGCTGGACGAAGTAGTCGAACAGCAGGCGCGGCTTCTCGCTGAGCGCGGCGATCGGCGAGTCGGTGCCCATCGAGCCGAGCGCTTCGCCACCGGTCTTGGCCATCGGCGCGAGGATGACCCGCAGCTCCTCCTCGGTGTAGCCGAAGGTCTGCTGGCGGCGGGTGACCGAGGCGTGGGTGTGGAAGATGTGCTCGCGCTCGGGCAGCTTGGCGAGCTGGATCTGCCCGGCGGCGACCCACTCCGCGTAGGGGTGCTCGGCGGCGAGGGCGGACTTGATCTCCTCGTCCTCGACGATGCGCCCCTCGGCGGTGTCAACGAGGAACATCTTGCCCGGCTGGAGACGGCCCTTCCTGGCGACCTTCTCCTGCTCGATGTCGAGCACGCCGACCTCGGAGGAGAGGACGACCAGGCCGTCCTCGGTGATCCAGTAGCGGGCCGGGCGCAGGCCGTTGCGGTCGAGCACGGCGCCGATCTGGGTGCCGTCGGTGAAGGTGACGCAGGCCGGGCCGTCCCAGGGCTCCATCAGGTTGGAGTGGTACTGGTAGAAGGCGCGGCGGGCCGGCTCCATGGTGGCGTGGTTCTCCCACGCCTCCGGGATCATCATCAGCACCGAGTGCGGCAGCGAGCGGCCGCCGAGGTGGAGCAGCTCCAGGACCTCGTCGAAGGAGGCGGAGTCGGAGTGCTCCGGGGTGCAGACCGGGAAGATCCGCTCCAGGCCCCGGCCGTTGCGGTTGGCGGGGATGAGGTCGGTGGCGAGCTGGGACTCGCGGGCGCTCATCCAGTTGCGGTTGCCCTTGACGGTGTTGATCTCGCCGTTGTGGGCGACGAACCGGTACGGGTGGGCGAGCGGCCAGCTCGGGAAGGTGTTGGTGGAGAAGCGCGAGTGCACCAGGCCGACGGCGGAGGCGTAGGAGCGGTCCGACAGGTCGGGGAAGAAGGGCTCCAGCTGGCCGGTGGTCAGCATGCCCTTGTAGACGATGGTGCGCGCGGACAGCGACGGGAAGTAGACCCCGACCTCGCGCTCGGAGCGCTTGCGGACGACGAAGGCGGTCCGGTCGAGCTCGATGCCGGCCAGGCCCTCCTTGGCCAGGAAGAGCTGGCGGAAGCGCGGCATGACGCTGCGGGCGGTGGCGCCGAGCAGGTCCGGGGTGACCGGGACGTCGCGCCAGCCGAGGACGGTGAGGTCCTCCTCGGCCGCGACGGCCTCGATCCGGGCGACGGCGTCCGCGGCGGCGGCGTCCTCGTCGGGGAGGAAGGCGATGCCGACCGCGTAGGAGCCGGCGGCGGGGAGCTCGAAGTCGACCTTGCCGCGCAGGAAGGCATCCGGGATCTGGGTGAGGATGCCGGCGCCGTCACCGGAGTCCGGCTCCGCGCCGGTGGCGCCTCGGTGCTCCAGGTTGCGCAGGACGGTCAGCGCCTGTTCGACGATGGTGTGGTCGGCGATGCCGGTCAGCGTGGCGACGAAACCGACGCCGCAGGCGTCGTGCTCGTTCCGCGGGTCGTACAGGCCCTGAGCGGTGGGTCGCGCATCCGGAACGAGCGCGTACGGCTGGCGGGCGGCGCCGGCCTGGGGCTCGTTGGCGGAGTGCATGGATGCAGGCAGCATCGGCTCTCCCGTCGTCGTCTTTCGGCTGTGTGGTGCAAGGAGGGACGACGTTGGCCCTGATGCGATTCCGTGCAAGTTACATGATGCCCAAGATCCCGGGAAGTGGAATATCTCGTCCACATGGCGGACGAGATCCGCAGGTCAAGGGGTGCGTGAGAGGACGCGCCACAATGCGCGTCCCCTCGATTGTGCCCGGCGGTCGGCCGCCCGAAACAGGGGCGAAACCCGATCGCCACACACGACGATCAAGGCCGCCTGCGAATCAATCCCCCGAGCTCGCCCACGGATGCGATTCCTCGGCCCCGGGGCCCGGATGGTGAGACTAGGCCAGGCGCTGCCCGGCGCCCGTGTGTGGAACGTCACCCACTGCCCAGCATAGTCATGCAGTCCTCCGGGTCGTCACACGGACCTCGGCCGACGGCCCGGCCCAAGGGGGCCTAGCCGACGTGCCCGCCGATCAGCCACCCCAGCAGGTACGTCACCCCGGCCGCCGCCCCGCCCAGCACCAGCTGCCGCAGCCCGCTGAACCACCAGCTGCGTGCCGTCACCCGGGCCACCACCGCGCCGCACAGGAACAGCCCCACCACCGACAGCAGCAGCGCCGGCACCAGCGAGGTCGCCCCCAGCAGGTACGGCAGCAGCGGCAGCAGCGCGCCCACCGCGAAGCAGACGAAGGACGACCCGGCGGCCACCCACGGCGACGGCAGGTCGTTGGGGTCGATGCCCAGTTCCTCCCGGGCGTGGATCTCCAGGGCCTGGTCCGGGTTCGCGGACAGCTGCCGCGCCACCTCGTGGGCGAGGTCGGGCTCCAACCCGCGGGCGATGTAGAGCTGCGCCAGCTCGGCCAGCTCGCCGTGCGGGTTGCGGCTCAGCTCCAGCCGCTCGGCCTCGATCTCGGCCTGCACCAGCTCGGCCTGCGAGGCCACCGAGGTGTACTCCCCCGCCGCCATCGAGCAGGCGCCGGCCGCCAGCCCGGCGAGCCCGGTCAGCACCACCGTGCCGCTGGACACCGAGCCGCCGACCACGCCGGTCATCAGCGCGAAGTTGGAGACCAGGCCGTCCATCGCCCCGAACACGGCGGGCCGCAGCCAGCCGCCGTTCACGTCCCGGTGGTGCCCGGCAGCAGGTATGCGGGGGTGGTGCCCGGCCTCGGGCTCCAAGGTGGTCGCGCTCACGGCAGTTCCCTCCATTCGATCCGTCTGCCCCGACCGTAGACCGTCTGACCTGGGCATTTCCAGCAAAGTAAGGCTGTCCGAACAGCGCTGCGGCCGCCCTGCGCGAGCATCGCGGGGGCGGCCGAAGCGGGGGGGAACTCCCAGGTCAGGTCAGGTTCTTGGCATTCTTGTCGGCGCTCTCGGCAGCCTCGGAGGCCTCCTCCGCGTCCGCCTTTTCGTCCGCGGTCTGAGACAGTTCGGCGGTCTCACCGGCGCCGACGACCTTCTCGGACGGCGCGGGCTTCCCGGCCCCGGCGGCCTTCTCCGCCGGTACGGCCTTGTCGGCCTTCCCGAGCTTGTCGGCCTTGTCCGCCTTGTCGGACTTCTCGGACTTCTCGGACGCCGCGGCCTTGCCGGACTTCCCGGACGCCGCGGCCTGGTCGGACGGGCCCTGCGCCGCGTCCTCCTCGTTCGCCAGCGGGTCGATGCTCGCCGGGTCCTCCCGGCCGGGCCGCTTCTTGCCGACGACCACCAGGTAGACCACGGCGCCGATGAACACCACGATCGACGTCCAGTCGTTCAGCCGCAGGCCGAAGTAGACGTGCGCCTCGTCGATCCGCAGCCACTCGGTCCAGAACCGGCCCACCGTGTACGCGGCCACGTACAGCGCGAAGGCCCGGCCGTGCCCCAGCTTGAAGCGGCGGTCCGCCCAGATCACCAGCAGCGCGACCCCGACGCACCAGATCGACTCGTACAGGAAGGTCGGGTGGTAGACGCCCTTGACGACCTCGCCGCTCGGCAGCGTCTTGTCGATCTCCAGGCCCCACGGCAGCGTGGTCGGCCGGCCGTACAGCTCCTGGTTGAAGTAGTTGCCCCAGCGGCCCATCGCCTGCGCGAGCGCGATGCCCGGCGCGATGGCGTCCGCGTACGCGGGCAGCGGCACGCCCCGGCGGCGGCAGCCGATCCAGGCCCCGACCGCGCCGAGCGCGACGGCGCCCCAGATGCCGAGGCCGCCCTCCCAGATCTTGAAGGCGTTCCAGGGGTTCTTGCCGTCCCCGAAGTACAGCTGGTGGTCGGTGATCACGTGGTACAGCCGACCGCCGACCAGGCCGAAGGGCACGGCCCAGACGGCGATGTCGCCGACCGTGTGCTTGGCACCGCCCCGGGCGACCCAGCGCTTGCTGCCGAGCCAGACGGCCACGACGACACCGAGGATGATGCAGAAGGCGTAGGCGCGCAGCGGGACCGGTCCGAGGTACAGGACGCCCCGCGACGGGCTGGGAATGTAGGCGATATCCATGGCGGTTCCGACGCTACAGGGTCTGCGGCCCCTGCTGGGCACCCTCGGGGTCACAGATACCGAACAACGGGCACCGGACGGCGCCGCCGCCCCCTCCGGACGGGGAGGGGGCGGCGGCGGTCACCCGGCGGTGTACGGGGCTCAGCCCGCGGTCGGCGACGGGTTGTTGGCCTCCGAAGCGGCGCTGGTGGGCGCCGGGGTCTGCCCGTTGGAGCCCGTGGTGCCCAGCTGCTTGCCCTGGTTGGCGGCGTCGACCCACTTCACCAGGTTCGCCGGGGTGATCTCCTCGGCGCCGTTCTTGGGGTAGATCGGCTGGCCGTTGAGCAGCACGGTCGGGGTGGACTTGTAGCTGGACTTGTCGAAGTCCTGCTGCACGGACGACACCCATCCGCCGTACTTGTTGTCGTTGACGCAGGCCTGGAAGGCGGGCGTGTCGAGGCCGTTGACCTGCTTGGCGAGGTTGATCAGGACGGCCTTGTCGCCGAAGGCGTCGCTGGTCTCGTCCGGCTGGTTGCGGTACAGCACGTCGTGGAAGTCCCGGAAGTGCCCGGCGTCCTGGGCGCAGGCCAGCGCGTTGGCGCCGGCCTTGGAGCCCTTGCCCGGGACGGCCCGGTCGATGAACGACACGATGTGGTAGTTGGTGTAGATCTTGCCGGCGTCTTCCAGCTGGTCGACGGTCGAGGAGAACTCGCGCTCGAAGATCCCGCAGGCCGGGCAGCGCGGGTCCTCGTAGACGGTGAGGACGGCCGGGGCGTTGGCCGAGCCGGCCGGGATGACCAGGTTCTTGTCGCCGATCGTCCCGGCGGGGGCGGCGACCGGGGTCTCCGGCTTGGAGCGCTCGTTCTGCACCACGACGCCGGTGACCACGGCGGCGGCGATCACCACGAGCACCGCGCCGCCCACCAACAGCTTCTTCCTGCGCTTGGACGTGGCCTCGTCGGCCGCCCGCTGCTCCAGCATCCGCTCGCGGGCGGTGCGCTTGCCTTCTCGGTTCTTGTCGCTCATTGCCTTGACATCCACAATCGGGGAGGGCCTTCGTGGGGTGGGGTGGGGGTGCGGCGGGGCCGGCCGGTCAGCTCGCCAGCCAGCCGTCCACCGAGAACCTGGTGCGGGGCCGCCACAGCAACCACCCGGCCAGCAGGAGGAATCCGGTGTCGCGCAGGATCTCCTGGAGGTACTCGGTCTGCGAGGCGTCGACGTGCCCGCCGCCGCCGAAGCAGCCGCAGTCGATCGAGATGCCGCGCGCCCAGACGGCGGCGATCCCGGCGATGAAGGTGAGCAGCAGCAGCGCGGAGACGCCGGCGACGAGCCGGACGCCGAGGCCGATCACCAGCAGCAGGGCGAGCGCCAGCTCCAGGAAGGGCAGGGCGTAGCCGACCGGCTTGACCAGGCCCTCGGGCAGGATCTCGTAGGCGCGGACGGCCTGGGCGGCCTCCGCCGGGTCGGCGATCTTGGCCAGGCCGGCCCAGCCCCAGACCACCGCGAGACCGAGCCGGACGACGGTGCCCAGCCACGGGCTCCAGGCCGGCACCGGCCGCCGTGCGGGCGGCGCGGGCGCCGAGTCACCGGGCTGCGCTGCCGGGCCGGCCATCAGGGAACCCCCCTTGGGAAACTCGTTCACTTCCTGATGAACCGTAAGGGATGAAGGGCGGTTCCTCCATATTCAGGAATTACGCCGGATGAGTGACGTCTGGTGATGGTGTGTCCGAATCCGGCGAACGTCCGTTCGCCAAGGCGGGTCTCATCATTCGCGCCCGGCGGGAATTGTCAGACACGCCCTAGCGGCAACCGGGCGGGCGCCCCGGGTCGAACAGGTCGGCGCGGCCCTCGTGGCGCACGTGGGCGGCCCGCTCGGCGGCGTCCCAGCGGGCCGCCTCGGCGCAGGCGTACGCGTCCCGCACGGCCCGCTCGGCACCGCGCTTGGCCAGCGCCTGCCCCACCTCGGTGTGCGCTCCGACGGCGGCGCCGAGCGCCAGCGCGGCGGCGGCCGCCCGCAGCAGAACGGCCCGATGGAGACCCGGCACCGGCTCACTCCTTCGCTCGCTCGGCAACCCCCGTGCACGTCGTTCGTGCACTCGTCCCTCCACTCAACGCCGGTCAACCCCGCCTGATGCGTGTCCCCGTCGCTGTTCACCCGTTCGGGGCCGCGCGAGCGCCGCCGCCCGGCGAGCCGGGCGCACCCAAGCGCGACGGCCCGCCGCCCCAAGCGCGACGGCCCGCCGCCCCAAGCGCGACGGCCCGCCGCCCCAAGCGCGACGGCCCGCCGCCCCGAGGGCGACGGGCCGTCAGGTGATACGAGGGTCAGCGCCGGCGGACGCCCGCCGCGAGGTCGCCGGCCAGGGCGCGCACCGCGTCCAGCGCGGCCGCCTCGTCGTCGCCGGCCTCCAGGATCCGCTTCACGAACGCGGAGCCCACGATCACGCCGTCGGCGAAGCCCGCCACCTCGGCGGCCTGCTCGGCGGTGGAGACGCCGAGGCCGACGCAGACCGGCAGGTCGGTGGTGGCCCGGGTGCGGGCGACCAGGTCCTCGGCGAGCGAGCCGACCTGGGTGCGGGTGCCGGTCACGCCCATCACGGCGGCCGCGTAGACGAAACCGCTGCCAGCGGCGGTGACCTCGGCCAGGCGCGGGTCCTTGCTGCTGGGGGCGACCACGAACACGGTGTCCAGCCCGTGCTCGTCCGCCGCCTTGCGCCACTCCTCGGACTCCTCCACCGGCAGGTCCGGCAGGATGCAGCCGGCGCCGCCCGCGGCCGCGAGGTCGGCGGCGAAGCGCGCGGTGCCGTAGCGGTCGACCGGGTTCCAGTACGTCATCACCAGCACCGCCGCCTCGGGGTGGGCGGTGGCGACCTCCTGGACGGTGCGCAGCACGTCCTTGATCCGCACGCCGCCGCGCAGCGCGATGTCGTCGGCGGTCTGGATGACGGCGCCGTCCAGGACCGGGTCGGAGTGCGGCAGGCCGACCTCGACGATGTCGCAGCCGCCCTCGATCAGGGCGTTGATCGCCCGGATGCCGCCGTCGACGGTCGGGAAGCCGCCCGGCAGGTAGCCGATCAGCGCGGCGCGGTCCTCGGCCTTGGCGGCCGCCAGGATGCCACTGAGCTTCGATGCCATGGTCACTTACCCCCGTGGGCCGCGTCGTGGGCCGAGCCGCCGGCCGGCTCGTCGTACAGGCCGAAGTACTCGGCCGCGGTGTGCATGTCCTTGTCGCCGCGCCCGGAGAGCGAGACCAGGATGGTGGCCTCGGGCCCGAGTTCGCGGCCCAGCTCCAGGGCGCCGGCCAGCGCGTGGGCGCTCTCGATGGCCGGGATGATGCCCTCGGTGCGGGACAGCAGCCGCAGTGCCTGCATGGCGGCGTCGTCGGTGACGGGGCGGTACTCGGCCCGTCCGGTGTCCTTCAGCCAGGCGTGCTCCGGGCCGACGCCCGGGTAGTCGAGGCCGGCGGAGATGGAGTGCGACTCGATGGTCTGGCCGTCCTCGTCCTGGAGGACGTAGGTGCGCGAGCCGTGCAGCACGCCGGGGTCGCCCTTGGTGAGGGTGGCGGCGTGCTTGGGGGTGTCGGCGCCCTCGCCGGCGGCCTCGCAGCCGATCAGGCGCACGCCGGCGTCGGGGATGAACTCGTGGAAGATGCCCATCGCGTTGGAACCGCCGCCGACGCAGGCGACGACGGCGTCGGGCAGCCGCCCGGTGCGGTCGAGCACCTGCTGGCGGGCCTCGATGCCGATGACCCGGTGGAAGTCGCGGACCATCATCGGGAAGGGGTGCGGGCCGGCCACCGTGCCGAACAGGTAGTGGGTGGAGTCCACGTTGGCGACCCAGTCGCGGAACGCCTCGTTGATGGCGTCCTTGAGGGTGCGGCTGCCGGAGGTGACGGACACCACCTCGGCGCCGAGCATCCGCATCCGGGCGACGTTCAGCGCCTGGCGCTGGGTGTCGACCTCGCCCATGTAGATGGTGCAGTCGAAGCCGAACAGGGCGCAGGCGGTGGCGGTGGCCACGCCGTGCTGGCCGGCGCCGGTCTCGGCGATGATCCGGGTCTTGCCCATCCGCCGGGTGAGCAGGGCCTGGCCCAGCACGTTGTTGATCTTGTGCGAGCCGGTGTGGTTGAGGTCCTCGCGCTTGAGCAGGACGCGCGCGCCGCCCGCCTCGGCGGAGAAGCGGTGCACGTCGGTCAGCGGGCTCGGGCGGCCGGTGTAGTCCTTGAGCAGGCCGTCGAGTTCGGCGGCGAAGGCCGGGTCGGTCTTGGCCTTCTCGTACTCCTCGGCGACCTGCTCCACGGCGGCGACCAGCGCCTCCGGGATGAAGCGGCCGCCGTACGCGCCGAAGTAGCCTCGGGCGTCCGGCACCTGGGCACCGGGCAGGTAGTCCTTCGCGGACTTGTCGGACATGGTGGAGTCCTTTGGGAGATGACGACAGGGACGTCTCGTGGCTGGAGTCAGCCGGACGTGTGCCGCCATCGGCGGCCCGGCACCTGCCCGGGCTCGCAGCCGATCACGTAGCGCACCCGCCGCCCCAGCACCCGGCGCGCGGGCGCGCGGCAGCCGCGCGGGCGGCAGCCGGGGGCGAGGCGGGTGGCGATCTTCATGTCGGCGGGTCAGTCCTTGTGCCGGACGGCGGGGTGGGCGCCGGCCGCGACCAGGTCGGCGACCGCGGCGCGCGGGTCCTTGCCGGTCACCAGGGACTCGCCGACCAGGACGGCGTCGGCGCCCAGGTTGGCGTAGGAGATCACGTCCAGCGGGCCGCGCACGCCGGACTCGGCGATCTTGACGACGCTGTCCGGAATGGCGTGGACGACGTTGCCGAAGGTGTTGCGGTCCACCTCAAGGGTCTTGAGGTTGCGGGCGTTGACGCCGATGATCCGCGCCCCGGCGTCCACCGCGCGCTTGATCTCCTCCTCGTCGTGCGCCTCGACCAGCGGGGTGAGGCCGATCGACTCGGCGCGCTCGATCAGCGACACCAGGGCCGACTGGTCGAGGGCGGCGACGATCAGCAGCGCGAGGTCGGCGCCGTGCGCGCGGGCCTCCCACAGCTGGTAGGCGGTGACGATGAAGTCCTTGCGCAGCAGCGGGGTGTCCACCGCCGCGCGGACGGCGTCCAGGTCGGCGAGCGAGCCGCCGAAGCGGCGCTGCTCGGTGAGCACGCTGATCGCGGCGGCACCGCCGGCCGCGTAGTCGCTCGCCAGGGCGGCCGGGTCGGCGATCGCGGCCAGCGCGCCCTTGGACGGGCTGGAGCGCTTGACCTCGCAGATCACCCGGACCCCGTCGCCCTTGAGCGCGGCGACGCCGTCCTTGGCCTCGGGGGCCTTGGCGGCGAGTTCCTTGAGCTGGTCCAGGGAGACCCGGGCCTGCCGTTCGGCGAGGTCCTCGCGGACCCCCTCGATGATCGTGTCGAGCACACTCATGCGCACACCTCGCTTCGCTCAGCAGGCGCTGCGCGCAACACGCACCTGTCAATGGTTCGCTCGCTCACGCGAAGTGCCCCCAACATTTCTGTTCGTTCGCCGGCGACGAGCCGTCCGGGCGGTGGCCCGGCGGCACTTCGATGGTATCGGCACCCGGGGGCGCGGGGCGCATCCGCCCGGTGTGCGTCTCGCGTGCCGGACGCCCCCCTGGGCGGCTCCCAACTGCGGTTTCACCGGTTCTCCGGCGGTGCCCGAGCGTGCGGTGAGGACCAAGTGGACCGATGTACGGGCCCCGGTGTGGACCGGTGCGCGAGTCCGCGCGAGCCGCTACCCGTCGGCGTGGGCGATCAAACCAGCGGGGGCGCCAGTCCCGCCCCGACCGGCAGGTTGCGCACCACCGTGAACACCAGCAGCAGCAGGAGGATCAGCACCCAGCGCCGAGCCCCGACCGGGGGCCTGGGCCGCGGCCCGCCGCCGGTCAGCGCGACCCAGACCCAGCGCAGCCACAGCAGCGCCAGCACGCCGAACAACAGGACGGCCGCGGCGTTGTCGTGCAGCGCGCCGGTGAGGTCCCCGTGGGCCAGCGCGTGGACGCAGCGCAGCCCCCCGCAGCCGGGGCACCACCAGCCGGTGGCGACCAGGAAGGGGCAGTCGGGGTAGTGCCCGGGGGCGTTCGGGTCCACCGCGGCGACGTAGCCGGCGGGGACGGCCACCGCCGCCAGCGCGGCCAGCGGCGGGCCCAGCCGGCGCAGGACGGGCGGCAGGGCGGAGGCGGTGGGGGCAGAGGTCACGCCCCGATTCTGCCCTTACGGGGCCCGGACAGAACGAAACGGCGGGCGTGGCGCGCCCGCCGTTCGGTACTGCTGCGAGGAGTCGGTCGTCAGGCGGCGACGGCGGCCCGGGCCGCGCGCTGCTCCTCGTGCGAGGTGTACACGTTGGTGCTCGGCTGCTGGCCCATGCCCGCCATCGACATGGCCTTGCCGACCACACCGCCGGCCAGGATGACCGCGATGCCGGCCCAGACCAGCATCACCGACGGAAGGATCATCGCGACCCCCGCGATCCCGAAACCGATGAACGTGATGGTCACGCCGGTCCAGGCGGCGGTGGTGTGACCGTGTGCTGCTGCTGCCATCTGAGTGGTGCTCCTAGCCTCTCGGGGCCCGGCCGGGCCTGCGGGGCCGCCGGCGGGTTGACGGGTTCCATTGTGCCGGGCCACACACCGGCGGCCCAAAGCGGGTGGCGGGTCTATCGCGTCACACGCGCCGGTCGACGGAAGCCGCACGTGCCGGGGCTCGACGTCGGAGCCGGCGCCGGGGGCCGCTGTGGCCTGTTCGGGCCGTCTCAGACCGTGGTCGGGTCCTCGCCCCGGTCCAGCGCCTTCCACAGGTCGGCCGGGGTCTCGCTCTTCGCCGGGGCCTTGCGGGTGGGCGCCTCGTAGCGGCTGCCCATGGCCGGCCAGCTCCGGCCGTAGCGGAGGGTGAGCAGCCCGGCGACGGCCAGCAGCAGCCCGCCGACCAGCGCCACCCAGGGCCAGCCGGTGTGGCCGACCTCGGTGGCCGCCGACCCGGACAGCGCCAGCTTGCGGGCCGCCTCGGCGTCCAGCGCGGCGGTGTCCCCTGCACCCGCGGCCGAGGCGGCGGCCGCGCCGAGGCCCGCCAGCAGGGTCAGCGCGCCCACCGCGAGCCGGCCCACGCCGCGCACCGCGAACACCGCGACGGCCGCCGCGAGCCCCACCAGGGCCAGCCCGCCCGGGAGTTCGGAGATCGTGCCGCCGGAGACGGACACCGCCAGGGTGCCGGCCCGGCCCTCGGCCCAGACCCGGCCGACGGCGGTCAGCACCAGTACGGCGCTCAGCACGGTCAGCAGGAGCATCACGCCGAGCGTCCGGCGGCCCGACGCGGGGGCCGGCGGGGCGGGTACGGGGGTCTGGTCAGGTGCGCTCACCCGTCCACTATCCCCCGCCCGGCGTCCGGCCCCGCACCCGGGGTGGGCGGCCCGGCCGGGAACTCGTCCGTCCGCAGCACCAGCGTCCGCCCGGCGAGCGGCAGGAAGAGATCGTTGCCGAACGGAACCCGCTCCGCCTCCCGGTACCCGTCGTCGACGGACGGCGCGGTGTGCACGGTGCAGGCCGCCGCCGCCGGGTCGACCACCACGTACAGCGGGATCCCGCTGCGCGCGTACGCCCGCGCCGCCGCGGCGCGGTGCGGCCGGGCCACCTCCAGGACGGCCTCGACGTCGCCCCCGGCGTACCGGCCCCGGCCGTCGGGCTCCGCCCCCGGGGCGGTCACCGCCAGGTCGGGGGTCAGGCCAGGGGTCAGGCCGGGGGCGAGGCCGGGGGCGAGGCCGGGGGCGAGGCCGCCGACCCCGGGCGGGGCGTCGATCACGGTGTCGATCACGGCGTCGGACAGGACCCGGCCGTGCCCGGCCAGCTGGTCCTCGACCTGGGCGGCCGCGCTGAGCACGACCACCCGCCGCAGTTCGTCGAGCGGCACCTCGGGCATCCCGGCCGCCTTCCTCGACGACTTACGACAGTTCCGGCGTCCGCAGCGTATTGGCGGTGGCGACGGCCCGCAGCACGGCGGCCGCCTTGTTGCGGCACTCGGTGTCCTCCCCGTGCGGGTCGGAGTCGGCGACCACGCCCGCGCCGGCCTGCACGAAGGCGGTGCCGTCGCGCAGCACGGCGGTGCGGATGGCGATCGCGGTGTCGGAGTCCCCGGCGAAGTCCAGGTAGCCGACGCAGCCGCCGTACAGGCCGCGGCGGGTGGGCTCCAGCTCCTCGATGATCCGCATCGCGCGGGGCTTGGGCGCGCCGGACAGCGTGCCGGCCGGGAAGCAGGCGGTCAGCACGTCGAAGGCGGTCCGCCCGGGCGCCACCCGGCCGGTGACGGTGGAGACGATGTGCATCACGTGGCTGTAGCGCTCGATGTGCATGAAGTCGACCACCTCCACGCTGCCCGGCTCGCAGACCCGCCCGAGGTCGTTGCGGCCCAGGTCGACCAGCATCAGGTGCTCGGCCCGCTCCTTGGGGTCGGCGAGCAGCTCGGCGGCCAGCGCCGCGTCCTCGTGCGGGGTGGCGCCGCGGTGCCTCGTCCCGGCGATCGGGTGCACCATCGCCTCGCCGCCGGTCACCTTGACCAGCGCCTCCGGGCTGGAGCCGACCACGTCGAAGCCGCCCTCGGCGGTGCCGTCCGGCCCGGGGAAGCGGAACAGGTACATGTACGGGCTGGGGTTGGTGGTGCGCAGGACGCGGTAGACGTCCAGCGCGGAGGCCGGGCAGGGCGCCTCGAAACGCTGCGAGGGGACGACCTGGAAGGCCTCGCCGGCCCGGATCCGCTCCTTGACCTCCTCCACCGCGGCCCGGTACGGCGCGCCGCCGAACGGGGAGCGGGCCTCGCCCGGCCCGGCCGGGGTGAAGGTGGCCAGGCCCGGGTCGACCGGCTTGAGCAGGTCGGTCTCCATGGCGTCCAGCCGGGCCACCGCGTCCGCGTAGGCCTCGTCCGCGCCGCTGGCCAGGTCGTTGTGGTTGACGGCGTTGGCGATCAGCAGCACCGTGCCGTCGACGTGGTCGAGCACGGCGAGGTCGGTGGCGAGCAGCATGGTCAGCTCGGGGAGCTTGAGGTCGTCCGGGTTGAGGTCGGGCAGCTTCTCCAGCCGGCGGACGACGTCGTAGCCCAGGTAGCCGACCAGGCCGCCGGTGAGCGGCGGCAGGCCGTCGTCGTCGCGGCGCGGCGTGTGCAGCGCCTCCAGCGCGGCGCGCAGCACCTGCAACGGGTCGCCGCCGGTCGGGATGCCGACCGGCGGGGTGCCCAGCCAGCGGGCCTCGCCGTCCTCGCCGACGGTGAGGACGGCGGCGCTGCGGACGCCGACGAAGGAGTAGCGCGACCAGCTGCGGCCCTGCTCGGCGGACTCCAGCAGGAAGGTGCCGGGCCGCTCCTCGGCGAGGCTGCGGTAGAGGCCGATCGGGGTGAGACCGTCCGCGAGGAGCCTGCGGGTGACCGGGATGACCCGGGTGTCGACGGCGAGCTTGCGGAAGGCTTCGAGATCCATGGCGGGCGGCACCTTCTGGAGTTCCGGTAGGAGGAGCAGGAGGAGGGGTCAGGCGAGCGGGAGCACGTCGGCGTCGAAGCAGGTGCGGTCGCCGGTGTGGCAGGCGGCGCCGGTCTGGTCGACCTTCACCAGCAGGGTGTCGCCGTCGCAGTCCAGCGCCACCGACTTGACCGCCTGGGCGTGGCCGGAGGTGTCGCCCTTCACCCAGTACTCGCGGCGGCTGCGGCTCCAGTAGGTGCAGCGGCCGGTGGTGAGCGTGCGGTGCAGCGCCTCGTCGTCCATCCAGCCCAGCATCAGCACCTCGCCGGTGTCGTACTGCTGCGCGATCGCCGGGAGCAGGCCGTCCTCGGTGCGCTTGAGGCGCGCGGCGATCTCGGGGGCCAGGGCGGTGGTGCCGGGGGTGGCGGGTGTGGTGGACATGGGGCCATTGTTGCAGTCCAGCCCGCAGCCCCGGTGCGGCCTGTGGCCCCTGTGCCCCTGTGCCCCTACACGGTGCGCTCACAACCGCTGGGCCGGATCCGTGCCGCCGGGGAGCCTAGCCGACCGGCCCCCGACTGTGCGGCAACCGGGCGATTTCGGCCAACCGCCTGCCGGGCGGGCCCCGGGTGGGCCATCCTCATGGCCATGACCTCCGAGCAGCAGCCGCCCGCAGCCGCCGACTCCCGCCCGTCCCGGGGCCTGGTCCTCGCCGTCGTGGCGGTCCTGGCCGTGCTGCTCGCGGTGGTGGCCACCGTCCTGCTCTGGCCGGAGGAGCGCAAGCCCGCCGCCGCGCCGCCCCCGCCCGCCCCCACGGCCACCCCGACCCCGACGCCCACCCCCACGCCGACACCCACCCCGACCAAGGCCCCGCCGTACGCCTTCTTCCCGGTCGGCGCCTGCTTCGACCACCCGCAGCTCAGCCCGGTGATCACCAAGGCCGAGGAGCGCCCCTGCACCGGCGAGCACGACGGCCAGGTGATCGCCGACCTGAAACTGGCCGACGGCCTGACCGGCGAGATCCCGATCGCGCTCGCCATGCGCGAGGGCTGCAAGGAGGCCGAGGCGGCCGCCAAGGCCCGCCAGAACGACGGGAAGACGTACTACGGCCGCCAGTTCGGCCCCGCCCAGGCCAACTACCAGCAGGGCTGGCGGGACTACACCTGCACCCTGACCGCCAGCAACAAGCAGGGCGGCCCCAAGCTCACCGGCACCCTGCACTGACAGCCTCTATCGTGGCGCCATGTCGAACCACGCCCTCGCCGAACGCCACCGCCTCGCCGCACTCCTGGCCGCCGCCGGGCCGGACGCCCCCACCCTCTGCGCCGGGTGGACCACCCGCGACCTCGCCGCCCACCTGGTGGTCCGCGAGCACCGCCCGGACGCGGCGGCCGGACTGCTGATCGGCGCCCTCGCCGACCGGGCCCGCCGGGTGCAGTCCGCGTACGCCGAGCGCCCGTACGAGGACCTGCTGAAGCTGTTCCGCTCCGGCCCGCCGGTGCTCTCCCCGTTCGCCCTGCCCGGCGCCGACGAGGCCGCGAACACCGTCGAGTACTACGTGCACGCCGAGGACGTCCTGCGGGCCGCCGACGACTGGACCCCCGCCCCGGTCCCCGCCGGCCGCGCCGAAGCCCTGTGGCGCCGACTCCCGCTCCTGGCCCGCCTGGAAGCCGGCCGCCGCTCCCCCGTCCGCCTGACCCTGCGCCGCCCCGACGGCCAGTCCCTCACCGTCGGCCCGGCCGGCTCCCCCACCGTCCAACTCACCGGCGACCCGGGCGAACTGATCCTCTTCACCTACGGCCGCGGCGCCCACACCACCCTCACCGTCGACGGCCCCCCGGACGCCCTCGAAGCCCTCCGCCACGTCCTGCCACTGCCTTAAAGAGAGAAAAATGATGCGCTGCCCCTCGGAATACCGAGGGGCAGCGCTCGACGACCCAAGACCAAGAGGATTGGGAGGAGGTCGGAAACTCCCCGCTGGCTATCAGCTCTGCCACGAATCGAGAGAGACGCTCGGGCCATTGGTGAGATAGCTGATCAGAGCTTCTCTGGTAGTGGAGACGAATTCCTCCGGTACCGCGCCAACGCCGACCCACACGACGTCCGAGTGCTTGGCCGGTTCACCGTTCGCGAGTTCACCGGACCACCGGTGAACCGCGAAAACGACGGTCAGGAAGCCGTTGGGAGCCTCGACGCCGCGAGCACCGTGGATGACGTGGGCAAGCTGCAAGTCCTCGGAAGCAACGACGAGCCCGGTCTCCTCCCTGAGCTCGCGAACCGCAGTCTCCGTGATCGGCTCACCTGGTTCGCTCTTGCCGACCGGAAGATCCCACAGGCCTTGCGCGAACTTGGCCTTGGGCCCCCGCCGGAGAAGAACGACACGTTGAGCTTCAAGGTCATGGACGATGACGGCGGCGACCAACAGGGTCATCGACTCCGTGGCGGGCTTGAGAGCAGTCGTCTGATCGGCGGTCGGCTGGTCCACTCGGTCGGGTCCTTCCTGCGGTGCGGCTGTCATGTCATGCCTGGACACACATCATCCACCCGGTCTCTGAGATGCTGTGGGTCCATCGAGAGGGGCCGCAGCCATGCAGTGGAAGATCCATGGGGAGCGTCCGATCTACGAGAACCCATGGGTGAACCTGTGGCTGGCCGACGTCGAACAGCCCGACGGGCACCGTTGGGAACACCACGTGGTCAAGCTTCGGCACCTCGCGGTGGCCGCCGTCGTGAACAGCGAGAAACAGGTCCTCATGATGTGGCGGCACCGCTTCATCACCGACACCTGGGCCTGGGAACTCCCGATGGGGCTGATCGAGCCCGACGAGACCCCTGCGGAGGCGGCAACACGGGAGGCGCTGGAGGAGACCGGTTGGAAGGTCGGTGAGGTCAAACCGCTGATCTACGCCCAGCCTGCGAACGGGATCACCGACTCCGAGCACTTCGTCTTTCGCTCGGATGCCGTCGAGTACGTGGGCCCACCCACCGAGCGCAACGAGTCCGACCGGATCGAGTGGATTCACCTGACCGAACTGCGCGGCATGATCGACCGCCGCGAGATCGTCAGCAGCGGCACGCTCGTGGGCGTGCTCTACCTGCTACTCGACGAGGCCGGTCTCTGATCACCTGGCCATGCCGGCGATCCGGTCGACCAGTTCCGCGACCGGGGCGACCGGGGCCGACTGCCGAGCGAAGTCCTCGATCCGCTCGCCCAACTCGGCGGCGAGTGCAGCTTGCACGTACCGGTCGCTGGCAAACGCACGTCGCACGGGCCAGAAGCCCGGTGGCGCGCTGCTCCTTCGGCACGGCCCACATCGCTTCGAGGGCCTGCACCGCACCATCAAGGTCGTCTCGCAGAAGCCGAGCGGTGGCCAGGTCAGCGCCTGCACCACCGACCACCCGCGAGGACCGGACGGCCGCAGGCTTTGAAAGCACCAGCTCCAACGCCTGGACTGCGATCTGCTCCGCTTGGTCTCCCGTCTCCGATGAGCAGGCAGGTGGACGCGTTCGACATCGCCAGGCGCTCCGGACTGAATCCGAACTCGCCTCCCACATCGTCGTGGAGATCGTTCCGCCGCCCGGTTCCGTCCGCGGTGGAAGCGTCCAGGGCCCTTTGCGCGGAGGCGACATCTCCCAGGTGACCAAAGGCCCGGGCCTCGATCGCTGCCAGTCTGCGCTGCGCCACGTCACCCAGACCGGTGAACGTCTGCGCTGCGCGAGCGAGCCGTGCGGCCTCGGCCGGCCGACCGGAAAAGTAGGCGATGTACGCAAGTGTGCCACCGGCGAACGCCCGCAGCGGATCGAACCGGGCCGCTTCCCCGTACAGCGCAGCCGGTCGTGAGAGTCGCCTCGCTCCGTCGAGCGAGCCGAGATCGAAGGCCGCGGTCGCGAGAAGCGCGCACGCCTGCCCGGCGAGGATCAGCAATTCGTACTGCTGGGCAGGCACTTGCGTGCGGTCGCGATGGGCCTCGGCCTGCTCCCTCATCTCCTTCGCCCTCTGGAAGACGATGAAGGTCGATGTGGTGACGTACTCGCGCGCCAAGGTGGCAACGTCGTCGCGGAGTTGGTCAAGCGCGATGTCGGAAATGGATGCAGCGGCGGCTGCGCTGGCCTCGTTCTGGGCGTCCCGTGCAGTCATGTCGATCTCGTCTTCCAGGTTGAACGCGGGTGCGGGTAGGTCCGAGGGAGGCGGACCGAACAATGTCGCGGCATTGATGCCGAACACGTACTCCAAGACCCGGCAAGCGTCCGGACCCGGCCAGCGGTCCAGCGGCGGAACTGCGACTCGGACACCGTGAGGTTCCGGGCTCCGTCGTCGAGGAGTTCAGCTGCCGAGCGCCGAAAGTGGCGCTCGAAGTCAACGTATCGCCAGCGCCGTTGATCTACCAAGACCTTCAGTAGCGTCTGCGGCGTATGGGCGTCCAGGTGATACCCGCTACGCGATGGCGGAGACACCCATCCTTCATTGACTCTTAATCAGCTGCCAGAAGATCCAGAAGAGTTACCAGACTTGGCAGCATTCCCGCTCGGTCCTGCCGCCGGCCTCCACATGCGATGTGGATTACCAGCGGCCCGTACATCCTGGGAACCCGCATGCCCAGCATCGCCACTGAGCAGTCGCCCGACACAATCCCAACCCTGCGTTCCTGGGATGTCGAACCGAATCCGGAGGCCGTCCGGCCTGCGCGTCAACTGATTCGTCGCATCGCCGAGTCCTGGCGTGTGCCATTGTCGGACACCGCGTTGCGGGACATGGAGTTGTGCGCCGACGAACTGCTGGCCAACGCCATCGAGCACGTGAGGGAGCGCTGCCGCGTCACGGTCCGGTGGACCGGCGTCCGCCTCCGGGTCGAGGTCGCGGACAGGAGTCCGCTGCCACCGGTGAGGAGCACGGCGGACGACATGGCCACCGGCGGCCGCGGCCTGCTCCTGGTGGAGGCGCTGACCCACTCCTGGGGCTGGTACCCGGCGGAGGAGGGCAAGATGATCTGGTTCGAGGCGGCGCCCGACCAGGTCGTGACGGGCGACTCGCGGCTCGCTGCACCAACCCTTCCGGCTCACGTTCATGCCCGGCCGGGAGTCGCGGTGAGCGCTCCTTCCGCCTTGTCTCGGTACGAGATCCGCCTGATCGACTCCCGAAGCCCCCACTTCTTCCTGCTGGAGTGCTGGGGGATCTACGACCGCGAACAGCACGAGTACGTGCGCGTTCCGGGCTCCTCGGACCGGATCAGGCGCTTCTACACCAAGTCGGCTGCCCAGTCCCAGCTGCGCCACTCAGACACCTGACGGTCGAGGAGGAAAAGTGCACAGCCTGATCGCAAGTCCGCTCCTCAAAAACTTCGTTGTGCTGCGACCGGGCCGGCCGGAGGGCACCAAGCTGCCCGAACGACGGTTCCGGGAGCTGGAGCACGCCCACGACTCCGGGGCCAACCTCCCGTTCTGGCTCGCGCACGCCGCCCGCACCCGCTGGGGCACCGAACTAGCGATCCGGCCGGTGAGTGAAGCCGTCCTGGTCCGGGCGACCGTGAAGTGGCTCGTGGGCCGCGCGGACTATGTGATCCACGCTGCTGCGTACGCCGATGTCGCCGCCTGCACCCGCCGACCTGACACCGCGTTCGCCGCCAACGTGCACGGCACCCAGACCGTCCTGGACGCCGTGGTGGCCTCGCCGGTGAAGCGGCTCGTGTTCGTGTCCTCCGCCTCCGTGTACGGCGATGGCACCCCCGCTGAGGACAGCGTGGTGCGATTCACCGAGGACCAGCCGCTGACCCCGATCTCGGTGTATGCCAACACCAAGCTGTGGGGAGAGCACCAAGCGCGGCTGATGCTCGGCGGCAGCGGCACCGAGTACTCGATCGTCCGGTACTTCTCGGTCTACGGCGACCCGCAGATCCCCAAGCCCGGCTCGCACTCCTGGATGGTGCCCTGGCTGGCCCTGTCCGCCCACACCGGCCAGCCGATGAGGCTCAACGGCGGCGGCCACGAGGTGCGCGACATGGTCCACGTCGAGGACATCGCGCACGCCACCATCCTGGCGCTCGTCACTGACCGGGCCGCTGGACAGGCCATCAACATCGGTACTGGCATCCCCACCTCGGTCCGACGGATCGCCGAGTTGATCGCCGCCCACTACCCCGAGGCCGCGTTCGTCGAGACGCCCACGCCCGACGGCGACCCGCGCGGAGGATGCGCTGACACCCGCCGAGCCACCGACCTGCTCGGCTGGCACCCCGCCATCACCCTCAGCGAGGGCATCGACCGATACGTGCACTGGCTCAACACCACGCCAGACGCCGTCCCGGACTGGTTCACCGCCCCGACCACCGCAGCTGCCTCGGCCGCCTGAACGAAGGGATCACCACACCATGCGCGTCGTGCTGCTCGGCGGAGCCGGATACATCGGCTCTGTCGCCTCCCACCACCTCGTCTCGCTCGGCCACCACGTCACCGTCGTGGACGGCCTGATCTACAACCGCGGGGACCACCCCGGCCGGCTCCTGCCGGGTGCCGCCACGTTCGTCAACGGGGACCTGCGCGACCTGGACCTGCTCGCTCGGGTCTCGGACAGCGCCGACGCCGTCGTGCACCTCGGCGGGATTGTCGGAGAGCCGGCCTGCCAACTGGACGAGGAACTGGCCGTCGAACTGAACTACGCCGCTCCGATGCTCGCCGCCGAGACCGTGGCTGCCGTCGTGCCCGGATCGAAGATCCAGCGCGGCCCGGAGCGGGACGAAGCCGACGCCCGCGACTACCGCGTGAGCTTCACCCGGCTCCAGCAGCGCATCCCCGGGGCGTGCTCCGCCACCCTCAAGGACGGCGTGCAGGAGATCGCCGATCTCCTGGTGACCCGTCAGATCATCGACCCGGCGGAGCCCCAGTACGACAACCACCGGGGACTGGCGGAGGCCTTCACCGCCGGCATGGTTGCCAGCCTGCGCACCCCTGGCTGCCGACGCTACCTGGCCGACTACACCGCCGCTTGGGGGCAGCAGTGACCACCGTCGCTCCGTTCCTTCCGTGGAACCGGCCCTCCCTCGGGCAGGAGGAGGAGGCCGAGGTCATGGACACCCTGCGCTCGGGCTGGCTCACCCACGGCCCGAAGGCCAGCCGGTTCGAGGAGGCCGTGAAGTCCGACCTCGGCGTCGAGGACGCGTTCGCGGTCTCCTCGTGCACCGCCGCGCTGCACCTCGCCCTGCTGGCGGCCGGGATCAAGCCGGGCGACGAGGTGATCACCCCGAGCCTGACCTTCTGCGCGGCACCGAACGCCATCGTCCAGTGCGGTGCCAAGCCGGTGTTCACCGAGGTCGATCCGGTCACATTCACCATCGACCCCGAGGCGGCCGAGCAGGCGATCACCTCCAGGACGAAGGCCGTCGTGGTCATGCACTACGGCGGCCAACCCTGCGACCTACTGGCCTTCCGCAAGCTCGCCGACGACCACGGCCTGGTCCTGATCGAGGACGCAGCCCACACCCTGCACGCCTGGCGCGACGGCCTTCGGGCCGGCAGCGTCGGCGACCTGGCGGTGTTCTCCTTCTACGCCAACAAGGTCATCACCTGCGGTGAAGGCGGGATGATCGTCGGTCGCGCGGACCTCGTCCAAGCCGCCCGCCTGCTGGGCCGACACGGCATCGACACCTCCGTGTGGCAGCGGCACGGCAAGCGGAACACCGCCGACTACGAGGTCACCGTGCCGGGCCTGAAGTACACGATGCCGGACATCACGGCCGCGGTCGGCATCCAGCAGTTCCACAAGCTGCCCGAGTTCACCTCACGCCGAGCCCTGATCGCCGCGTCCTACGACCGCTCCCTCGCCGACATGCAGGGCCTGCAACTGCCCACCGTCGCGGACGGCGTCCAGCACGGCTGGTTCCTCTACCCCGTCCTGATCGAACCCATCGGCGGCCGGACCCGGGACGCCATAGCAGACCTGCTCCTGAATGACCACGGGATCGGCACCAGCGTGCACTTCAAGCCGGTCCACCGCTTGGCCGCGTACCGCTACCTGGACTGCCATCTGCCCATCACCGAGCACATCGCGGCACGGCAGCTGTCCCTGCCCTGCTACCCGGCCATGACCAGCACGGACGTGCAGCGCGTCATCGACGCCCTCCACGCCGTCTGGAACTGACCGGATGCGCCGGGTCGGCCGTCAGATCACCGGCGGCCGGCCCAGCCGCGTCATCCGCCACACGGTGGACCACCGCATCGGCCGTCGCGGCGGGCACGGCACCCGAACACCCTCGAAGAATCCAGACCACCACGCCTTGAGCCCGGACAGCGGCGGCCGGCGGACCAGCGTATAGAGCGCCCAGGAGGTGAGGTAGATCGGCACCAGAGGGGCGGGCAAGTGGCGCTTAGCCAGCCATACCCGGTTACGGGCCGTCATCCGGTAGTAGGCGGCATGACGGGCGGGGTCGGTGCGGGGATGCTGCAGCACGAGGTCGGCCCGGTAGTCGATCCGCCAGCCCGCGTCCAGCGCACGCCAGGCGAAGTCCGTCTCCTCGTGTGCGTAGAAGAACTCGGCGGGGAACAGGCCGACCTGGTCGATCACGCTCATCCGGATGGCGTGCCCGCCGCCCAGGAACGTCGTGACCGGACCGGACTGCAGCGGATCGCTCGCGCCGAAGCGGGGCACGTGGCGGCGCTGGGTGAACCCGGTCTCATTCGCGATCCGGAAACTGACAATACCCAGCTTCGAGTCCCGGTCGAAGGCGTCCCGGATCAGCCGGAACGTGTCGGTGTGGGGCACCAGCCCGTCGTCGTCCAGAACGACCAGCACGTCCGTGCCGCCCAGCTCGCGCAGCCGCTCGACGCCAGCGTTGCGCCCGCCAGGGATACCGAGGTTCTCCGGCAGCTCCACCGCGTCCACCCAGCCGGGCAGCTCGGGCAGCCTCACGCCCTGCCCCAGCACGACGGTCCGAACGCCGCTGTCGCCGCCGTCCTGGGCCCGTACCGAGGCCAGCAGCGCGGTCAGCTCCGCAGGCCGGTTCCCCATCGTCAGCACCACCACGCCCAGCGTGACGCCCATCGCACCCGACCCTTCGAGGAACCTTCATGATCTCGCAGACACCTCGGACAGGCGGCGGGCCATCGCTGCGCGAGCTGGCTAGCACCGGCCGTCTGCCGGACCACCAGGTGATGGACCGGCCAACGCTCGACTGGATCGCCCGCCACCGGCCCGCTGGCCCTGGCGTCCGGGCCAGACTGCCACACCGGCCGCTCTTGCTGTTAGCGAACGCCTCCTGGTTCGCCCGCACGCAGACGGCAGCCTCGATCCACGGCATACGCCACGGTGCCCGGGTCGCCGTCCTCACGCAGCTGCTCGCCGCCGGCCACGGCCTCACGCTGGACCGGGGGCTGGCGCTCGCGGCTGCGGCGGCCTGCCACGACTGCCGGCGGCGATGCGACCGCGACGACCCCGGCCATGGCCGCCGCGCCGCCGACTGGCTGACCGAGCACACCGCGAACCTGGAGACGACCTTCGGCACGGCGGCCACGAAGGAGGCGATCACCGCGGTCGCCCTCCACGACGTGCCACACCACGCCTTCACCCGCGAACAGGAACGCGCCTACCGGCAGCACCAGGTAGCGGTGGACCTCCTCAAGGCAGCCGACGCGCTCGACCGCTACCGGCTGCCGCTGGCCCGCTGGTGGCCCGACCTCGCACGCCTGCGCCTGCAGGTTCCCGCCTGGACGCCGGTCCTCGCCCACGACCTGGTGGTGGGCAGCGAGCAAGCCCACCTCGACGGCGCGACCGACACCCAGGCCTTGGAGCAAGCGCTCCAGGCCGTGATGCCCGAGCAGGAGAAGCCCCCGTGCACACCGAATGGGATCTCGCCCACACCGACTACAGCGCACCGCCGGACCGCCCGGCACCCGCCGGACTCACCGACACCGAGGCCGACTGGCGCCAGCGCCTCGATCTGGCTCCCAACGGATACCTGCTTCGCGAGAGCGCCAATGCCATGCTCGGCTCGCTTGCCGCCGGCCACCCGGTCTACCTACTGCACCTGACCCGATCCCTGGACGCCATCCACTCCAGCGGCCAACTCCTCGCGTCCACCGGCTGCCTGGTCGGGGCCGTCTACGGCTCGCCCCTCACGCCGTTGCCCGGCGGCGCCCTGCGGCCCCACAACCTCGGCTCCTACCTGCTGGACGCTCGCCACGCCCTGGCCAGCCGCCGGGACAGCACACCCCTGGTCATCCAAGTCACCCCCAGCTGCCCGGCACCGCCCAAAGGCCTGGACTACATGCGGCTCGGCGGCATCCACCTGCGGAGCTACCAGGCGTATCGGCATGTCCTCACCGCAGCCGAGGACGACCAGGTGCTGCGGTCCGTCGTGGACCGGGTGCGCGTCGCCGCCCCGTTCCTCAACATGCTCCTGCACAATGCCAGCGGCGGCACGACGCCGGAGGAGTCGTTCATCGACGCCCTGGCCGCCACGGTCCCGGTCTTCCCCTACCTCGGGTACCTCTACTTCGAGACGGTCGCCGAGTACCTGATGCTCCACTCCACCAGCCCGGCGACCAAGGGGTATGCCGACCGTGGGGAGATGAACAACCGCCTCTACAAGGAGCTCGCATTCTCCGCAGTGCGGGGCATGGGCATCCTGTTCGATTTGGGCCGATTCGATCCCGGCTACAGGCGGCTCCTCGAACTTGTCGAACGCATCGAGGCCGGCCTGACAGCCTCCCTCCCCAGATACGTTCGGCGCCGCATGTCGCACCTGTTCGCCGCGACAGCCCTCGCACCGGGTCAGGATGCCGCCACGTTCGCCTTCCACCGGGTGGACTTGGACACGCTCGCCGACAGCGTTCCGCATCTTCTCGGGCAGCTGCTCTTCCGGGAGGTCCGGACTATCGACCGCTACCCGCAGCTCTACCACTGCTTCGAGCAAGCCAAGGCCCTGGAGGCGTGGAGCTACTGGAACTCCGAGCGCATCGCGACGCCATTCAACGGCACCTGCCCCAAAGGGGAGATCGGCATCAACCCCGCTTACCCGGACGCCACCTTCGCAGTTTGGAGGGCGGAGACCTGCGAACGGGGGCTCCTCCACCCGGTCGAGGAGGTGGCGGCCGTGCCGGCGCCCCGGCTCGTGCCGTGGCTGGTCGCTCCACTGCGGGACCGCACGGAGGAGGCGCGATGGATGAAGCGACACTTGGCCCCAGGGTGAGCGGCCGCCCTCGGTTGATCGTGTACAGGGGCAACATCGCTTCCCCGGAAAGGGCGCGGGTGTGGTGGGGCCCTCGGATTCCCCGAGGTCCCCACCTGCTACGGGTGACGCGACCTGCCGCGGCTCGTAGGCAAGGGAGTGACCGCCGATACACTGCCGAGCTCCTGCCTGGCCTGGTCCAACTCCAGCGACAGCTCTACGGCGATCTTCGTCAGGACCTTGCCCTTCTCACGTTCGGTAGCCAGATCTGCCGTGAGGGACTTGATCTCTTCCTTGAGGACCCTGTTCTGCTCGTGGACCTTCTCCACAGCGGCGGGCACCGAGCTCTGGGCCTTCACCCGGGCCTGGAACTCGTGCACGAGGTCCTTGTGATCGCCGTAGACCACGTCGCGGCGAAGCCCCGACTCGGTGATCAGCTCCGATCCGGTGAGCTTTCCGGTGACCGACCGCAGGGGTGTACCTGCCAGCAGCCGTTCTGTGGCGGCCTGGAGCGCTGCCCGCTCGGCTTCGTGGTCGCGGGGCTTGCGGGTCATTTGCTGTTCTCCGTGGCAGTGGTAGGGGTGCCTGCGTGCCGTTCCAGGACCTTGCGGACCTGGGCGACCTGGGCTTCGGCACGATCCCGAAGCGGATGAGGGGCGAGCGGGTCGGTGACTGCCGCCTCCAACACTGAAAGCCTCTCGTGCAGTTGGGCGATATCCCGGTCGGTGTGCGCGAGGTTCTGGCAGGTCGATTGGCACTCGGCCTCGATCGGCGCGTCACCGACCGGGAGCCTCTGGGCGATCCGGGTGTTGCGGCAGGCAGCTGTCTCCGCCTGCCAGACACAGGTCATGCCGTCGCCGTGGTGGATGCTGGGGTCGACCTGGGAGACCAGCCGCTCGACGTTGCGGACACGGTTGACGACGCGGCCGGCGAACCGGTGGGCGCGCGCCACTCTCGACCTGTACTCCGGAGCTGCCGGGCCGCTGATCTGTTCACCCTGCTCCAGGAGCGACCAGTCCCGCTCGCTCTGCTCGACGATCAGCTCCAGCCGCTCGACGGCCACGTCCTCCAACCAGGAGGCGTTCGCCTGTCCCGCGTAGCTCAAGGTGACCTTGGTTGAGACGTGTGCGTACTGAAGTGCTGCCGCGATCAGTCCGCGGGGCCTGCGGACGATGAAGTAGGCCAGAGTCCGTCTGAACCTGGACGGGTGGATGTTGCGGGTCGGGTCGGGCGGGACAACCGGCTGACCGTCGGGGCGCCGGAAGCTGCTGTTCAGCCAGCCGATGAACTTGTCCAGGGCACGGGTCATATATCGGGCGACGCGGGCATGCTCGTGGGCGGGTCGGCGTGCGTGGG
The DNA here is from genome assembly GCF_044745805.1 of Kitasatospora sp. NPDC086801. Lineage (NCBI taxonomy): Bacteria > Bacillati > Actinomycetota > Actinomycetes > Kitasatosporales > Streptomycetaceae > Kitasatospora > Kitasatospora sp. NPDC086801. Next base: position 179,709 of record NZ_JBIVAX010000005.1, on the reverse strand, counting down.
CGGACACGAAGCTGGAGGGAAAGAGGAACGGGGAGTCGGACAGCGATTCGAGTATGGCGCAGGTCCCATCGGCCCTCCAAGAGTTCGGTTACCAGCCGCCGTTGGGCAGGACTGATCGCGGCACGGGACTGGATGATCTCGCCGGGTACGTAGGCCGACACGATGTCGCCCAGCTGCTGCAGCCGGGGAGCGAATCGCAGGTTCCACAACTGCGGCTCCATGTGCGGCCTCAAGGCCTCAAGCTCTTCGATGGCCGCGAGTTGGACCGGGAGCTGGTGGGGCAGCGCCCGAGCGTTCACGCAGTCCAGGCACGCGAGAAAGGATGCCGAGCATGGTTGCCCGGCGGGCGTGTCCGGTCCGGCCATATGGTCGGTGCAGGAGGCCAGCACCGTGTCCTGGGCGCCGCTCAGCAACCCCTTCAGCTGCTGGGGCTCGACCCCGGCGGATGCGGCTGCAGCCTTCGGGTCGGCGGCAGCCAACTCGATGAACGACGAGGTCAGCACTCGAACGGCCTGGTGTCCCCGTGCCTTGTCCACCTCGCCCTGGAGGGCAGCGACGACCACCTGTCGGCTCTCCTCCTGCACGATTGAACTGGACATCAGATACATGTCTTGCATGGTCCGGGGGCTATGGGCCACCGGCCGCCGGCGGCGCTCGATGACCGTGGCACGTAGGCGTCGCACCGACACCGCCGGGCGACCGGATTGCGCGGCGGCTTCTGCAACGGGAAAGCCGTGGTCGGCGGCCCAGCGCTTCACGTGGTGCGGGCCGAGGGCGCTGGCCCACCGCGAGGAACCGTACCGACCTGGGCGTGCGGTGTAGCCAGCGAAGAGCGTGGTCAGCCGGCCATGGCGGCGGGCGGTGCTACCCAAGTCCAAGAGCAACAGGTAGATCCGCAACGGTGACCGGAAGAGCCGATGTTCCTGGTCATCGCCAGCCAGAACATCCTCCAAGGGAACAACCATGTGCTCGCGTTCGGGACCGCGGCGAGGCTTGACGGCCTCGATCAGTGCGGCTCCCTCCTGCGTCAGGACTCCGTCCGGGCGGCAATGCGCGGCGGGCCACGCCGCCACAGTGCCGAAGTTCTGCCCGGTCATCGCGGTCAGCAGCAGCGCGAAGGCCGTCAGCTCGTTGAGAGACAGGCAGAGCAAGGACGATAGCTGCACCAGCCCGCCGGCTTTGGTGACCGCGTTCGGCTGAAGTCCATCCAGGTAGCGGGGCACGTCACCTGTCCGCTCGAAGACATCGAGGAAGCGGCCGACCGCCTCCTCGTCACTGCCGGGTTCCGACAGCCCCTCGCGAAACCGAGAGAGCAGCTCACGACCGTGGCGAATCCGATCACGTGCCATACGAACGTCGCGCCGCGCGGCCGTCAAGATCTGCTGCCACTCGGTGCCGGCTGAGCCGCGCGGCGACCACCACGAGATCGGGCGCTCACCGACCAACTCCTGCCTGGGCGGCCTCGCCGCGCGGACCAGGTATGCCGGTGAGCGTACGACCGCCCTCGCGCGCGACTGCCCGCAGGAGCGCATCCACGCCCGCAGCCTCCTCGCCGTCCAACAGCTCCATGAGATAGTCCACTTCGAGCGCGGTGAACGGCTCCAGGTAGATCTCTCTCGTGGTCATCGGGTCGCGATGGCCCATCAACATCGCCAACTGGTACCAGATATCGCCCAGTTGGTCGCGCAAGTCACGCATCTCCTCCTCCGAGAAGCCATCGACCCTGCGCTGCCACACAGCCGACAGGATCGAGAACCACTTCAAGCAGAAGCTGTGCCGCAGCATGTGCGGCCGGGCCCACAACGGGCACTCCGCTTTGCGTCGCTCCCGCTCCACGGCGGACAGCCCCTCACCTGCGTTCTTGACCCATGCCTCGGCGATTCGCTCGTTAGCCGCCTGGAATGTGTCCTCCCAGCCGTACGGCTTCTTCGGCAGCCCGTTGGGCGCCAGCCACAGCCACAGCGGCTCCAGGCCCTGCGGCGTTCGGCGGAACAGCAGCCGGCGCCCGTCCGGTCCCAGCACGTCCACCGAGACCGGCACCGGCCCGCTACCACCCTCGATCATCAGCGTTCGATTGCGGGCGTTGTAACCGGTGACGATCCGACGGCCGTACAGCGACTCGTAGCGTCGAGCCTGCTGAGCCCGTCGTACGGCCTCGATGCGTGATCCCTCCAGCGGGTCCGCGTACGCGGCTACCGCGGTGAGGACGCTGCGAGGAATCCGGTAGACCCGGCCTTCCCGGCCCCGCTTGATGCACGCCGCCGACAACCACGCGGAGGCGAAGCGGGCAGATCCGACCGCGGGAATCTCCACGTCCAGGACGCTCGCCCACTCCAGCAGCCGCAGACCGGTCCCGTACAGGCCGTCCACGAAGGCGGCATCGCGGTCCTCGTTTGCACCCCGCCAGCCCGCCCGACGGACCCCCTCGAACGTGTATCCGCAGAGTCCGATGTTCCTCCACTGCTCGAAGGCCACCCTGAGCATCCACTTCACCTGCCTCCGGGATGAACCAGCCGGCCTCAAGGGGTAGCGACTGCCGGCGCTGTATTCATGGCCGCCGTCAACCGGTGACGGCCACCTTCCGGCGCGAGCCCCGGCACTGGCCACCGGGTTCGACACCCCGTACCGCTGCCCCGCCCACGCGTAGAAGCTGTTCAACGCGGCTCGGTCGGTATCGAAGCTCGTGGCCTGCACCCGCTCGTCGTTGCGAATGTCCGTCAGCCGCCAGTCCTTGAAGGCTTCGACATCGCGTGGCGTCGCGTCCTCCCAGTGCTGACCGAAGACATCCAGGAACTGCAGCCACACCACCAGTGAGTACGCGTACCGGCGCCAAGTGCTCGGCCGGGCATCCGCCATGGCTCCCGTACGGAAGAAGAGGTTGACCCTTGGATCGGGACGACCCTGGGGATCGAGGAGCACAGGCGTACCGTGCCGGGCACCGTTCCCTGCCGCACGGGCATGGAGATCACCAAAGCCTGACAGTTGATCAGTATCGAGCTCGGGAACCTCAGCAGTGAAGTCGTAGAAGTCCACCGTCCAGCCGTCGAAGGCAGACACAGATCCCCCTCCAGGAGTGTCGAACCGACAGTTCAACGTAGCCTAGAGAAGCTGTGAACACTGTTACCTCGGAGAGAAGCGATTTGCCGGCCTGGACGAGTGGACGACCCCGAGGTGCTGGCCCGGTTCGGCGGTAGTCCCTGTTGCACACCGACCTGAACAACGAGAACGCCCTGATCCACAGGGGTCAGGCCCTCCTGGTCGACTGGGCGTGGGCCACCCGGGGAGCGCCCTGGATCGACCCGGCCCTGTGGGTGATCTGGTTGATCGCTGCGGGCGGCCACAGCCCGGCTGGGGCGGAAGCGTGGGCTGCCAGGGTCCCGGCCTGGCAGGGCGGCGATCCGGCGGTGGTGGACGTCTTCGCGCAGGCTCAGACCCGGATGTGGGCCGAGATCGCCGGAGACGATCCGGACCCGTGGACCGATGGGCTGAACCGGGCAGCTCAGCGATGGGCCCGTTTCCGGGGGCGTGGCTGAGGTCTCCCGGCCGCGCTCCCCGGCTGCGGATGTCAGTGGGCGGGTGCAGACTCGCAGAGGGTCGGGGAAGGGCGTGTGCGCGCCCAGCGGACCCGGCCCGGTCACGTCTTCCGTCGAAGGGGCACCACCTCATGCTCACCACCGACTTTCCGGCGGGCGCGCCCTGCTGGATCGACCTCGGCAGCCCGGACATCCCCGCCACGGCCGAGTTCTACGGCAAGGTCTTCGGCTGGACGTTCCAGTCCGCCGGCCCGGAGGCGGGCGGCTACGGCTTCTTCCAGCTGAACGGCAGGACGGTCGGCGCCGTCGGCCCGCTCGACGAGGGCGACCAGCCGACCTGGACGACGTACTTCCGCACCGCCGACGTGAACGCCACCGCGAAGGCCGCCGAGCAGGCGGGCGGCTCGGTCCTGGTGCCGCCGATGGACGTCATGGGCGAGGGGTGGCTCGCCCAGTTCGCCGACCCGCAGGGGGCCAGGTTCGCGGTCTGGCAGCCGGGCAGGACCACCGGCCTGGACGTGGTGACGGAGGACGGCGCGCTGGTCTGGTCCGAACTGCACACCGCGGACCCGAGCGCCGGGTTCGGCTTCTACCAGGCGTTGTTCGGCTGGCGGGTGGAGAAATTCGAGCCGGCCCCGGGCATGGCCTACCGGGTGATCTCGACCTCCGAGGGCGACCAGCACGCCACTGCCTTCGGCGGCATCGCCCCGACCATGCAGCCGGGCCAGCCCTCCGCCTGGACGCCGTACTTCGCCGCCGACGACGTGGACGCGGTGATCGCGAAGGCGACGGCGGCCGGCGGCTCGGTGCTGATGCCCGCCGAGTCCGTGCCGAACGTCGGCCGGCTGGCCTGGCTGGCGGACCCGCACGGCACCCCGTTCGCGCTGATCAAGGGCGAGCCGCCACAGGCCTGAGAACGCAGGAGACCTGAGAACACGAAAGGGCCCGCCGTTCCGGGCGGAACGGCGGGCCCCCAAGCCGTGCGGACGGTCACCGCACCGGGTGCCCGGCCTCCCGCAGCGCGTCCTTGACCTGCCCGATCCGCAGGTCCCCGAAGTGGAAGACGCTCGCGGCGAGCACCGCGTCCGCACCCGCCTCGACGGCCGGCGCGAAGTCCGCGAGCTTGCCGGCGCCGCCGGAGGCGATGACCGGCACGGAGACGGTCTTGCGGACGGCCCGGATCATCTCCAGGTCGTAGCCGTCCTTGGTGCCGTCGGCGTCCATCGAGTTGAGCAGGATCTCGCCCGCGCCCAGTTCGGCCGCGCGGCCGGCCCATTCGACGGCGTCGAGGCCGGTGCCCTTGCGCCCGCCGTGGGTGGTGACCTCGTAGCCGGACGCGGTCTCGGTACCGGGAGGGCAGCGCCGGGCGTCCACGGACAGCACCAGCACCTGCCGCCCGAAGCGCCGGGCGATCTCGCGGACCAGCTCCGGCCGGGCGATGGCGGCGGTGTTGACGCCGACCTTGTCGGCGCCGGCCCGCAGCAGCTTGTCGACGTCCTCGACGGCGCGGATGCCGCCGCCGACGGTGAGCGGGATGAAGACCTGTTCGGCGGTGCGGCGGACCACGTCGTAGGTGGTCTCCCGGTCGCCGGAGGAGGCGGTGATGTCGAGGAAGGTCAACTCGTCGGCGCCCTCGGCGTCGTAGAGCTTGGCCATCTCGACCGGGTCGCCGGCGTCGCGCAGGTTCTGGAAGTTGACGCCCTTGACCACCCGCCCGGCGTCGACGTCCAGGCAGGGGATGACACGTACGGCGAGGGTCACGGCTGGTTGCCTTCCAGGGTCTTTGCCAGCCCGGCACGATAGGCGTCGAGCTCGACCTCGACCATCATCCGGGAGTCGATCAGCCCGTCGACCACCACCATGGTGGCCGCCGGGCGGGCGGCGTCGAAGAGTTGGTGGTGGGCGCGGCCCACCTCGTCGGCGTCGCGGGCGTGGGTGATGTACATCCGGGTGCGGACCACGTCGTCCGCCGTCAGACCGTACGCGGCGAGGGCGCTGAGGCCGACGCCGAACGCGGCGAGGGTCTGCCGGTAGGGGTCGCCCTCGTGCTCGATCCGGCCGTTCACCCAGGCGGTGGAGCCGGCCACGTGCACGTGGTCTCCCGCGGCGACCGCCCGCGAGTAGCCGAACTGGTCCTCCCAGGGGGAGAATCCGCCGACCCTGCCACGCACGATCCGACGTTCCGTCATCCTGAAACCGCCTCCAGGGCCTCTTCGAGGGTGAACTTCTGCTCGTAGAGTGCCTTGCCCACGATGGCGCCCTCGACACCCGCACCGACCAGGCCGGCGATGGCGCGCAGGTCGTCGAGCGAGGAGACGCCGCCGGAGGCGACGACGGGGCGGTCGGTGGCGGCGCAGACGTCGCGCAGCAGTTGCAGGTTGGGGCCGGTCAGGGTGCCGTCCCGGTTGACGTCGGTGACGACGTAGCGGGCGCAGCCCTCCTGGTTGAGCCGCTCCAGCACCTCGAAGAGCTGGCCGCCGTCGCGGGTCCAGCCGCGGCCGCGCAGGGTGGTGCCGACGACGTCCAGGCCGACGGCGATCTTGTCGCCGTGCTCGGCGATGGCCTTGGCGACCCACTCGGGGGCTTCCAGGGCGGCGGTGCCGAGGTTGACCCGGGTGCAGCCGGTGGCGAGCGCGTTGGCGAGCGACTCGTCGTCGCGGATGCCGCCGGACAGCTCGACCTTGATGTCGAGGCGGCCGGTGACCTCGCGCAGCAGCTCGTAGTTGGTGCCGGTGCCGAAGGCGGCGTCGAGGTCGACCAGGTGCAGCCACTCGGCGCCGGCGTTCTGCCAGGCGAGGGCGGCGGCCAGCGGTTCGCCGAAGGAGGTCTCGGTGCCGGAGGCGCCCTTGACCAGGCGGACGGCCTGGCCGTCCCGGACGTCGACGGCGGGAAGCAGTTCGAGGCGGCTCATAGTCACAACTCTTCCAAGCTCAGAGGGTGTTGACCCAGTTGGTCAGGAGGGCGGCGCCGGCGTCGCCGGACTTCTCGGGGTGGAACTGGGTGGCCCAGAGCGGGCCGTTCTCGACGGCGGCGACGAACGGCTGCCCGTGCGTGGCCCAGGTGACGAGCGGGGGGTGGATCCGCGCGCTGTGGGTCTCCAGCTCCCAGTGCCGCACACCGTAGGAGTGCACGAAGTAGTAGCGGGTCTGCGGGTCGAGGCCGGCGAACATCCGGCTGTCCTCGGGCGCGTCCACGGTGTTCCAGCCCATGTGCGGGATGACGGGGGCGTCCAGAGGCTCGACGACGCCGGGCCACTCGTCGCAGCCGGCCGTCTCCACGCCGTGCTCGACCCCCTTCTCGAAGAGGATCTGCATGCCGACGCAGATGCCCATGACGGGGCGGCCCCCGGCGAGCCGGCGGTCGATGATCCAGTCGCCGCGGACGGCCTTCAGGCCGCGCATGCAGGCCTCGAAGGCGCCGACGCCGGGGACGAGCAGGCCGTCCGCGTTCATCGCGGTGTCGTAGTCGGAGGTGACGGTGACATCCGCCCCGGTCCGTTCGAGCGCGCGCTGCGCGGAGCGGAGGTTGCCCGACCCGTAGTCGAGGACGACGACGTTCTTGCCCATGTTCAGGTGTCCAGTCTCTCTACTGCGCAGTCTCTCTACTGCGGGTCTACAGACGCATGATGCCGGAGGCCAGGCACATGACCGAGCCGAACGCGAGCACCAGGATGACGCCCTTGGGCAGCTTCTGCTTCCAGAACGAGATCACGCCGCCGGCCAGGAAGAGGCCGACGAAGATGAGGGCGAGGGCAGCCTTGCTCACAGTGCACCCTTGGTCGAGGGGAGGATTCCGGCCGCGCGCTGGTCGCGCTCGGCGGCGTAGCGCAGGGCTCGGGCCAGCGCCTTGAACTGGCACTCCACGATGTGGTGGGCGTTGCGTCCGTACGGCACGTGGACGTGCAGGGCGATCTGCGCCTGGGCCACGAAGGACTCCAGGATGTGCCGGGTCATCGTGGTGTCGTACGAGCCGATCATCGGCGCCATGTGCTCGGGCTCGGTGTGCACCAGGTACGGCCGGCCGGAGAGGTCCACGGTGACCTGGGCGAGCGACTCGTCCAGCGGCACCGTGCAGTTGCCGAAGCGGTAGATGCCGACCTTGTCGCCGAGCGCCTGCTTGAAGGCGGCGCCGAGCGCGAGGGCGGTGTCCTCGATGGTGTGGTGGGTGTCGATGTGCAGGTCGCCGTCGGTCTTGACGGTGAGGTCGAAGAGACCGTGGCGGCCGAGCTGGTCGAGCATGTGGTCGTAGAACCCGACGCCCGTGGAGATGTCGGTCTTTCCGGTGCCGTCGAGGTCGATCTCGACCAGGACCGCGGTCTCCTTGGTGGTGCGCTCGACGCGTCCGATGCGGGACATACGGGGTTACAGCTCCTTGATCACGGTTGAGACGGCGCCCAGGAAGGCGTCGTTCTCGGCGGGCGTGCCGGCGGTGACGCGCAGCCACCCGGGGACGCCGTTGTCCCGGACCAGGACGCCCTGGTCGAGGATGGCCTGCCAGACGGCGTGGGTGTCGGCGAAGCGGCCGAACTGGACGAAGTTGGCGTCCGAGTCGGTGACCTCCAGGCCGAGCCCGCGCAGCGCGTCGACCAGCCGGTCGCGCTCCGCCTTGAGCCGGCCGACGTACCCGAGCAGGGTGTCGGTGTGCTCCAGGCAGGCCAGCGCGGTGGCCTGGGTGACGGACGACAGGTGGTACGGCAGGCGGACCAGTTGCACCGCGTCCACCACCGCCGGGTCGGCGGCCAGGTAGCCCAGGCGCAGCCCGGCCGCGCCGAAGGCCTTGGACATGGTGCGGGAGACCACCAGGTTGGGGCGGCCCTCGATGAGCGGCAGCAGCGAGGCCCGGTGCGAGAACTCGACGTACGCCTCGTCGACGACGACCAGGCTGGGCCCAGCGGCCTGCGCGGCCTCGTACAGCCGCAGCACGGTGTCGGCGGCGACGGCGGTGCCGGTCGGGTTGTTCGGCGAGCAGACGAAGACCACGTTCGGCCGGTGCTCGGCGATCGCGCCGAGGGCGGCGTCGACGTCGATGGTGAAGTCGTCGTTGCGCGGGCCGGAGATCCACTCGGTGCCGGTGCCCCGGGAGATCAGCGCGTGCATCGAGTAGGAGGGCTCGAAGCCGAGTGCGCTGCGGCCGGGGCCGCCGAAGGTCTGCAGCAGTTGCTGGAGCACCTCGTTGGAGCCGTTGGCGGCCCAGACCTGCTGCCGGGTGACCGCGAAGCCGGTGGTCCGGCTGAGGTACGCGGCGAGGCCTTCGCGCAGTTCGACCGCGTCCCGGTCGGGGTAGCGGTTGAGGCCGCGGGCCGCCTCGGCGACGCGCTCGGCGATCCGGGCGACCAGCTCCTCGGGGAGCGGGTACGGGTTCTCGTTGGTGTTCAGCTGGACGGGCACGTCCAGCTGCGGCGCGCCGTACGGGGACTGGCCGCGCAGCTCGTCGCGGATGGGGAGGTCGTCGATGCGGGTCACGGCGGTCACGATCCCGGCACCGTCCAGTCGAAGCGCGCCTTGATCGCGTCGCCGTGCCCGGGCAGGTCCTCGGCGTTGGCGAGGTTGACCACGTGCGCGGCGACGTCCGCGAGCGCGTCCCGGTCGTACTCGACGACCTGGACGCCGCGCAGGAAGGTCTGCACGGACAGGCCGGAGGAGTGGCAGGCGCAGCCGCCGGTGGGCAGCACGTGGTTGGAGCCGGCCGCGTAGTCGCCCAGCGAGACCGGGGTCCAGCGGCCGATGAAGATCGCGCCCGCGTTGACGACCTTGGCGGCCGCCGCGTGCGGGTCCCGGGTCTGGATCTCCAGGTGCTCCGCCGCGTAGGCGTTGACCACCGCGAGGCCCTGCTCCAGGTCGTCGACCAGGATGATCCCGGACTGCCGGCCGCCCAGCGCCTCGGCCACCCGCTCGCTGTGCTTGGTCCTGGCGACCTGTACGGCGAGTTCGGCCTCGACGGCGTCGGCCAGCGCCGGCGAGTCGGTGACCAGCACCGAGCCGGAGGTCGGGCCGTGCTCGGCCTGGCTGATCAGGTCGGCGGCCACGTCGGAGGGCAGCGCGCTGTCGTCGGCGAGGACGGCGATCTCGGTCGGGCCGGCCTCCGAGTCGATGCCGATCCGGCCGGCGAACAGGCGCTTGGCGGCGGCCACGTAGATGTTGCCGGGGCCGGTGACCATGGTGACCGGCGCGCACTCCTCGGTGCCCAGCGCGAACATCGCCACGGCCTGGGCGCCGCCGACGGCGTACACCTCGTCCACGCCGAGCAGCGCGCAGGCCGCCAGGATGGTCGGGTGGACGCGGCCGTCGAACTCCTTCTGCGGCGGGGAGGTGACGGCGATGCCCCGCACGCCCGCCTCCTGGGCCGGCACCACGTTCATCACCACGGAGGACGGGTAGACCGCCAGCCCGCCCGGCACGTAGAGGCCGACGCGCTCCACGGGCACCCAGCGCTGGGTGACGGTGCCGCCCGGCACCACCCGGGTGGTGTGCTCGGTGCGGCGCTGGTCGGCGTGCACGGCGCGGGCCCGGCGGATCGACTCCTCCAGCGCGGCCCGCACCTTCGGGTCCAGCGTCTCCAGGGCCTCGGCCAGCTGCTCGGCCGGGACGCGGGTGGACGTCAGCCGCACGCCGTCGAAGCGCTCCGTGATCTCGATCACCGCCGCGACCCCGCGATGGCGTACGTCCTCGGCGATCGGCCGCACCTTCTCCAGGGCGGCCGCCACGTCGAACTCGGCACGGGGCAGCAGGTCACGCGGGTCGTCCAGCGAGCCGCGGAGGTCGATTCGAGAGATCACGCCACCCAGTGTAAGGAGTGGCCGGAACCACTGGTCCCGTATTTCAGTCCGTGATACGAAAGGCGAGACGACCGGGGGGACGGGGGAAGGCACGGTGGAGCGCGTTCCGGAGGGCTGGACCGACACCGAACGGGAGCTCTGGGAGGCCTTCCGCCGCGGCAACGTCTTCGACCGGCGGAGTGGCGACGCCGCCGCCGACGACCCCTTCGGGGACGCCGTCTGGGGCCCCGGGCGGACCGTCCGGGCCAAGGTCCTCGCCCATCTGCTGCTGGCCGGCCCGGCCGCCGCCACCGGGCGGGTCGCGTCGCTGCGGCTCAACGGCGTGCTGGTCACCGGCGCGCTCAACCTGGCCGGCGGCGCCATCGGCCACTACGTCGAACTCCGCGAGTGCCGTTTCGAGCGCAAGGTCCTCATCTCGGAGGCCTCGGCCTCCACGCTGCGCTTCGTCACCTGCCTGATCCCCCGCCTGGAGGCCTCCCGGCTCACCACCACCGGCGACCTCCACCTGGCCCGCTGCCGGATACCCGAGGGCGTACGGCTCACCGACGCCAAGATCGGCACCGACCTGCTGCTCAACCAGACCGTCCTGGGCGGCGACCGCTACGGCCGCGCGCTGTCCGCCGACGGCTTGGCCGTCCACCAGGACTTCGAGGCCGAACGCGTCGACGTGGAGGGCGAGTTGAGCCTGCGCACGGCTCGGATAGGCGGCCGGCTGTCGCTGCGCGGCGCCCAGCTGCGCGCCGTCCCGCAGAACCGCACCTGCCTCAACGCCGTCCGGCTCACCGTCGGCCACACCCTCTACCTGACCAGCTCCGCCGACGGCGGCTGGTTCGGCTCCCGCAGCTACTACGGCTCCGGCTACGGCCAGAACCCTCCCCCCGGCGCCCCCAGCACCCCGTTCCGCGCCTACGGCCGGGTCCGGCTCTCCGACGCCCGCTTCGAGAGCGCCTGCCTGATCTCCGGCGAGTTCCACCTGGAGGGTGACGACGAGCTCTCGCTGCGCCGCATCCACACCCCCGAGCTGCGGTTCACCTGCCGGATCCGCCCCACCGGCACCGTCTCGCTCTCCCGCGCCCGGGTCGGCAACCTCGTCGACACCCCGGACGCCTGGCCGCGCGGCCGCCACCTCGGCCTCACCGGCTTCGTCTACGAGGTGCTGCGCCCGGTCGGCCACTTCACCGTCCAGCAGCGGATCGCCTGGCTGGAGGGCTCCTCGGTGGACTTCCAGCCCGAGTCCTACGAGCAGCTCGCCGCCGCCCTGCGCCGCGACGGCGCCGACGACGACGCCCGCGAGGTGCTGTACGCCAAGCAGCGCCGCCGCCACCGGACCCTCCCGCTGCCCGCCCGGATCTGGGGCCGGGTCCAGGACGCCACCGTCGGCTACGGCTACCGCCCCGGCCGGGCCGGCCTGTGGCTGCTGCTCGCCTGGGCGCTGGGCAGCGTCTGGTTCGCCACCCACCCGCTGGAGCCGCTGAAGGCCGACGAGCGCCCGCACTGGAACCCGGTGCTGTACACGCTCAGCCAGCTGGTCCCGGTCGTCGACCTCGGCCAGCAGGGCTGGAACCCCGGGGGCCTCAGCCAGTACGTCTCGGCCGGGCTGGTGGTCGTCGGCTGGCTGCTCGCCACCACCGTCGTGGCCGGCGCCACCCGCATGCTGCAACGGGGCTGACCGCCGCCGCGGGCCTCCCGGCGGGCACAACCCCGACGCGCCGCGACCGCCCGGGGAACTACGCTGTCCGCCGTGACAGAACGGCTGCCGCTCTTCCCGCTGAACAACGTGCTCTACCCGGGCCTCGTGCTGCCCCTGAACGTCTTCGAGGAGCGCTACCGCCGTCTCGTCGCCGACCTGCTCCAACTACCGGCCGACACGCCGCGCCGCTTCGGCGTGCTCGCCATCAAGGACGGCCGCGAGGTCGCCCCGGTCCGCCCCGAGGAGGGCCCGGCCGGGCCGCTCGACGGCCTCGGCACCGCCACCGGGGACCCGCTGGAGGCGATGTTCCACATCGGCTGCGTCGCCGATGTCGCCTCCGTCCAGGAGCAGCCGGACGGCCGCTACGAGCTGCTGGTCACCGGCACCACCCGGTTCCGGCTCCGCTCGGTGGACGTCTCCGGCCCGTACCTGACCGGCGAGGCCGAACTCGTCGAGGAACAGTCCGGCGAAGGCTCCGGCGCCCTCGCCTCCGAGGTCGAGCGGGCCTTCCGGGTCTACCAGAAGCGCCTCGCCGGCGCCCGCGAGGCCAGTACCGTCGGGCGCCAGGAACTCCCCGACGACCCGCAGGTGCTCTCCTACCTGGTCGCCGCCGCCTCGGTGTTCGAGACCCCGGTCAAGCAGCAGCTGCTGGCCTGCCCCGACACCGCCCAGCGGCTGCGCGTCGAACTCGACCTGCTGCGCCGCGAGAGCGCCGTGCTCAGCTGGCTGCCGTCGCTGCCCGCGGTCGACCTCACCCGCCAGTCGTTCAGCCCCAACTAGCAGCCCCGCCCAACAGCACCGCCCAACAGCACCGCCCAGCAGCCCTGCCCAGCAGCCCCGACGAGAGCCCAGGAACCCGCATGGCGAAGAAATCGAAGAAGGGCGGCCAGGGCACCCCCGCCACCGTCGCTCTGGAGACCGCCGCCGTCCCGTTCACCGTGCACGCCTACGAGCACGACCCGGCCGCCGCCTCCTACGGCGGCGAGGCCGCCGAGGCCCTGGGCGTCGCCGCCGATCGGGTCTTCAAGACCCTGGTCGCCGACGTGGACGGCGTCCTCACCGTCGGCGTGGTCCCGGTCGTCGGCCAGCTCGACCTCAAGGCCCTCGCCGCCGCCGTCGGCGGCAAGCGCGCCGCCATGGCCGACCCGGCCGCCGCCGAGCGCAGCAGCGGCTACGTCCGCGGCGGCATCTCCCCGCTCGGCCAGCGCCGCCCGCTGCGCACCGTCGTCGACGCCAGCGCGCTCACCCACCCCACCGTCTACGTCTCCGCCGGCCGCCGCGGCCTGGAGGTCGAGCTGGCCCCCACCGACCTGGTCACCCTCACCAGCGCCCGCACCGCCCCCATCGCGCGCTGACCCCCGGCCGACGGGGCTGCCGAGCTCCCCGGGCCCGACCCGGCTCTCCGCCTCGGGAAGCGCCCACCCCGGGGGCGCGGGGAACTGCGCGAACCGGCAGGCCGGGCCCGCACCCGGCCCCGGCCTCGCCCCCCGCCTACGCGATCAGTCCTGCCCCCGCTCCCCCGGCCGCGCAGCGCCCTCCGGCCTTGCAGCATCGTTCGGCCGCACAACATCCCCCGGCCGCGCAACGCCGTCCGACGGCACGGCGTCCTCCGGCCCCGCAGCACCAGCACCCTCCGCAGGAGCATGCGGCGCAGCCACCCCGTACGGCCCCGGCCCCGCCCAGTACGGCGGCGGGTCCTCCTCGCGCTTGCCGAACGCCGCCGACAGCGCCAGCAGCACCACCATCGCCACCATCGGCCACACCAGCAGCGCCCCCAGCGCGCCGAGGTCGATGCTCGCGTCGAAGTGCCCGCCGTTGCCGACCCGCCGGGCTTCGGCGATCAGGTTGTCGCTGGGGCCGAGCCACCGCCCGAGCCGCCAGGCGCCGACCGAGCCGAGCAGTCCGCCGATCACCAGGCCGAGCGCGACGGCGATGCCGCCGCCCCGCCGCCGGGTGACCAGGAAGGCCCCGAGCGCGGTCAGGAGGCCCGCGCCGAGCGCGATCAGGACGAAGACCGCGTCGGCCCCCGCCCGCTGTTCGCCTTCGGGGTCGGCGTAGAGGATGCGGTCGCCGTCCACGATCAGCGGCACCTTGGGCGCCAGCCAGACCCACAGCCCCGCCATCACCAGTCCCACCGCGATGCAGGCCAGCACCGTGCCCGCGCCGAGCCGCAGTTCGGGCAGCAGCCGCTCCTTGAGCGTGGGGCCCGGCGACTGCGCGACCGCGAGGCCGGCCGGCGGCAGGGTCCCGGCGTCGGGGGCGGGCGGCGGCGCGTACGGGTCGGGGGTGATGTCCGGCACCGCGTCCACGTCGGCGCGGGTGGGGTCCGGAGGTGTGTTCGGTACGGTCACAGGCCCCATCGTTTCACGATCGCGGCCGGGACGAGCCGTCGCCCGTGCCTCGCGGAGCCGGACCCTGGGTCCCGCCGAGGACGGCCCCGGGACGCGCCCTACCGGGAGACGGCCCGCCGGTAGGCCCAGGTGGCGATCGCCAGCGACACCACGCCGACGCCCGCGCAGACGGCCAGGTCGCCCACGACCAGCGCCCAGTCCGGGTCGGGGTCGAAGGTCCGGGCGAAGGCCTCGACGCCGTACGTGGAGGGCAGCAGGTCGCGCAGCCACAGGACGGGCTGCGGGAGGTGGTCGACGGGCAGCACGCCGAGCAGCAGCGCCGCCGACATGCCGAGCTGCCCGAGCATGGTGGCGATCTCCTGGCGGGGCGCGAGCAGCCCGCAGGCGGCCCCGAGCCCGGACAGGGCGGCTCCGGCGAGTGGGACGACGGCCAGCAGGACCCACAGCTGCCCGAGCGGCAGCCCGAACATCACGGCGCCCAGGGCCGCGGTGGCGACCGTCCCGGGCAGCGTGAACGAGGCGTAGGCGGCGGCCGCGCCGAGCACCACGGAGGCGGCGGGGACGGGCAGCGTCGCGTAGTGGTCGAGTCCGCCGGTGGCCCGCAGCTTCCCGAAGTACTGGGCGAGCAGGTTGAGCGCGACGAACGCCACCACCAGCACGCTGGACCCGGCGACCACGGACCGCGCCGCCGAGGTCTGCCCGGCGTCCACCACGCCCCGCATCATCACCAGGATGCCGACGGACTGGAAGGTGGCGACGAACAGCAGCGGGATCCGCGCCACCCGGGCCCGGGCGAGCTGGGCCCGGTAGACGGCGGCGAGGGCGGGCAGCAGCCGGGCCGCGGGGGCGAGCGGGGCGGGGGTGGCGCCGGTCGCGGGGGCGGTGGCCTGCGGCGGCACCGAGAGCAGCGTCACTTGGCCAGTCCTCCGTGGCGGCCCCCGAGCTTGAGGTAGGCGTCCTCAAGGCTCGGGGTGGCGAGGGTGAAGTCGTCGAGGGCGGCGAAGGCCGGGCCGGTGGTGACGGCGGCGACCAGTTCGCGGGCCTGTTCCGGGGTGGTGCGGACGGTCCAGCGGCGGCCGGTGCGTTCGGCCCGTTCGGCGAGTTCGGCGACGGCGGGGACGGCGAGCGGCGCCTCGTCCCGCCAGACCAGGTCGAGCCGGACGTCGCCGTCGACGAGGGCTTTGAGTCCGCCGGGGGTGTCGCAGGCGATGACCCGCCCGTCGTCGATGACGGCGACCCGGTCGAGCACGGTCTCGGCCTCGATGACGTTGTGGGTGACCAGCAGGACGGTGGCGCCGCGTTCGGTGCGGCGCCGGTCGACGGCCGTCCAGACGGCCCGCCGGGCGACCGGGTCCATGCCGGTGGTGGGTTCGTCGAGGACGAGCAGCGGCCGTTCCCCGACGAGGGCGGCGGCGACGCAGGCGAGCCGGCGCTGACCGCCGGAGAGCTTGGCGAGCGGCCGCTGGGCGAGGGGTTCGAGCCCGAGTTCGGTGAGGATGTCGGCGGCTTCGGCGCGGGCCCGGGCCCGGGTGAGGCCGCGCAGCCGTCCGGTGGTCTCGGCGGCGAGCGCGACGGTCAGTTCGTCGAGGGCGCTGGATTCCTGGCCGAGGTAGCCGAGCAGCCGGGCGGCCCGTTCGGGGTGGCGGACGATGTCGTGGCCGAGGAGTTCGACGGACCCGGAGTCCGGCCGCAGCAGGCCGGTGAGCTGGCGGACGAGGGTGGATTTGCCGGCCCCGTTGGGTCCGAGCAGTCCGAAGACCTCGCCCTGGCGGACGGTGAGGCTGATTCCGTCGTTGGCCCGGATCTCGGCGGCGGCGGCCCCGCGCCCGGTCCGGAAGGTCCGGACGAGGTCGCGCACGGCGACGCACGGCGGGGTGTTCTGGGGTGCTCGCCCTGCCGACTCGTTCACGACCGAAGACTTTACGCGTTCGCACGGGCGAACCGGACAAGGGGGCCTGATCACCGAAAACCGGCGCGCGGCCCGCCGGGTCCAACCCGAGCCGTGCGTCCGTCAGTCGTCCACGACGACCATTGATCCGCCGGGCACCCGCACCGCGAGTTCCTTCCAGAATCCGGCCCGGATGGCGTAGCGGTCGTGTTCGTCGATCTGGTCGTCCTTGTGCGCGAGCAGCCCGAAGCGGGCGGCGTAGCGGAGGAGTTCGCCGTCGACCCGGTGCGGGATACGGGGGTAGTCGGGCCAGAGCGCGGTGAGCCGTTCGACGTCGCCTAGTCGTTCGCTCCAGCGGCGGGCGAAGACCTGGCCGACTTCGTGGGCGTCGCCGCCGATGGAGGTGATGTCCTCCTCGCGGTCGGCCCAGCGCTGTTCGGCGGTGGTCAGGTGGGCGAGGGTGGGGAGGCTGTCGCCGGCGGTGACGGCTGGTTCGGGGGTGGGGCGGTCGACCCAGCCGCGGTCGGAGGACCAGCGCAGGACCGGGCCGGCCTGTCCTGCGGCGCCCGCAGCGCCGACGGCCTGCCCGTTGGTGCCGTGCCCGTTCACGTGCCCGTTGGTCTGTCCGTTGGTGTGCCCGTTCAGCTGCCCGTTGGCACCGTGCCCGTTGACGGCCGGGGCGACGGCGGGGGTGCGCCCGGCGAGGTCCTTGGGGGTGGGGACGACCTTGAGCGCGGTGGCCGGCTGGGGCCGTCCGGCCCCTGGGACGGCACCGACCCCGACCCCGGCGACGGCCCCGGCACCGACCCCGGCGACGGCCGCGGGGGCCGGGGCGACGGCGGCCGGACGGACGGCCGGGGGCGCCACGACGGGTGCCACGACGGGCGGGGCGGCGGGCGGAGCGGCGAGGATCTTGGCGATCTCCTGGCGGGCGCCGGGCGCGGGGAAGACGTTGGCGTTCTCGCGGAGGCTGAAGGAGCCCTCGATCCACTCGCGGTCGAGCACTCTGCGCTCGTCGGCCTCGCCGACCAGGTCCTCGGACTGGTTGAAGTCGCCGTCGGCGGCCTGCAACGCCCACAGGTGGACGGCCACGCCGTGTTCCTTGGCGGTCATCATGCCGGGCAGCAGGTCGCCGTCGCCGGTGATCAGGACGACGTCGGCGCAGGCCCGGTTGCGGGCGAGTTCGGAGAGTTCGGCGTGCATGGCGGCGTCCACGCCCTTCTGCACCCAGCGCCCTTCGGCACGGGTGAGGGCGCCGAGCCGCACGGTGACGCGGGGCAGGACGCGCAGCCGGCGGTGTTCGGGCATCGGGCGCCGGTCGGGGGCGGCGTCGAACCAGTAGATGCGCAGCAGCGGCAGCCCGGTCTCGGCCTCGGCGCGTTCGCGCAGCGCGGTGATCAGCGCGGTGTGGTCGACGGTGACTCTGGAGCGGGACGGGTCACCGGCGAGCAGGCTGGCGGCGGCGCCCAGCAGGTATCCGGCATCCACCAGGACGACACAGCGGTCCATCGCGCACCTCTTTCCACTCGCCCTCGTGGGGGGTCGGGCCGGTGGGCGCGGATCCGCCCGTCGTCCGAGCGTGGTGGGGTGAGGGGCCCCCGTGGCCGCCCGATCGTTGGGTCACCTTTTCCCCCTGGTTCGCGCGCCGAACCTCGACGGATGTCGCGGTACCGCAACGGCAAGCCCAACGGAACGCAAAGGCGGGCCCCGTTCAACGACGGGGCCCGCCCTTGGTCACGCCGGGGGGTGCAAGCGGGCGCAAGCCCGGGGGTGCGGGCGCCCGCGGCCCGGCGGGGCCGGGTGTCAGCCCTTGAGCTCGGCGGCGACCAGCTCGGCCAGCTGGACGGCGTTGAGCGCGGCGCCCTTGCGCAGGTTGTCGTTGGACACGAACAGCGACAGGCCGTGCTCGACGGTCTCGTCGGCCCGGATGCGGCCGACGTAGCTCGGGTCCCGGCCGGCGGCCTGGAGCGGGGTGGGGATGTCGGACAGCTCGACGCCGGGGGCGGCGGCGAGCAGTTCGGCGGCGCGCTCGGGGCTGATCGGGCGCTCGAAGCGGGCGTTGATCTGGAGCGAGTGGCCGGAGAAGACCGGGACGCGCACGCAGGTGCCGGCGACCTTGAGGTCCGGGATGCCGAGGATCTTGCGGCTCTCGTGGCGGAGCTTCTGCTCCTCGTCGGTCTCGTTGGAGCCGTCCTCGACGATGGAGCCGGCCAGCGGCACCACGTTGAAGGCGATCGGGCGCTGGTAGACCTTGGGCTCGGGGAACTCGACGGCGGAGCCGTCGTGGGCGAGCGCGGCGGCACCGTCGACGACCTTGGCGGCCTGGTCCTGGAGTTCGGCCACGCCGGCCACGCCGCTGCCGGAGACGGCCTGGTAGGTGGAGACGACGAGCGCGGCGAGGCCGGCCTCCTCGTGCAGCGGGCGCAGCACGGGCATGGCGGCCATGGTGGTGCAGTTCGGGTTGGCGATGATGCCCTTGGGCCGGTCGGCGATGGCGCCGGGGTTGACCTCGGAGACGACCAGCGGGACGTCGGGGTCGCGGCGCCAGGCGGAGGAGTTGTCGATGACGACGGCGCCGGCCGCGGCGGCCTTGGGGGCGAGGGCCTTGGAGGTGGAGCCGCCGGCCGAGAAGATCACGATGTCCAGGCCCGTGTAGTCGGCCGTGGCCGCGTCCTCGACGGTGACCTCGGTGCCCTGCCACGGCAGGGTGCGTCCGGCCGAGCGGGCCGAGGCGAACAGCCGCAGCTGCTCGACCGGGCCCAGTCCGCCTTCACGACCAGCGCGCTCCGCCAGGATCTCGCGGACCACTCCGCCGACCTGGCCGGTGGCCCCGACAATGCCGATCTTCATTCCGACTACTCCTCTGGATGGTGCTGTCTACAGCCGCACTCTGCCCATCATGCCTTGTCACGCGGGTGCGGCGGCCTGGTGTTCCACGCTATGAGAGAGGGCTAGTGGTCCAGACCACTCACCAGCTTCAGCGCGGCCTCGACCTCCGCCTCCCCGGCCGGCAGCAGCGGCAGCCGGACGTCCGGGGTGGGGATCCGGCCCTGGGCGTGCAGCACGCCCTTGATCACCGTCGGGTTCGGCGCGGCGAACGCGGCCAGCGCCAGCCCGGTGAGCCGGTGCCCGAGCGCCCGGGCCCGGGCGGCGTCCCCGGCCTGCCAGGCCTCCGTCAGCTCGACGAACCGGGCGGTGGCCAGATGGGCGGAGGCGAGGATGCCGCCGGCCGCGCCGAGCGCCAGCAGCGGCGACAGGAAGGCGTCCTCCCCGGTCAGCACCGCGAAGTCGGCGGGGGCGGCGGCGAGCAGTTCCACCGCCGTCTGGTCCACTCCCCCGGTCGCGTACTTGACGCCCGCCACGCCGTCCAGCGCGGCGAGTTCGAGCAGCGCGGCGGCGGACAGCTGCTGCCCGGTGCGGTACGGGATGTGGTAGACGACCAGCGGCAGCGGGCTGCTCCCGGCGAGCGCCCGGAAGTGCGCGACCGTCCCGGCCTCGCCCGGCCGCAGGAACGCCGGGACGGTGACCAGCGCGGCCGCGGCCTGCGGCACCCGCTTGCCGAGCGCGGCCAGCGACTCGGCGGTGGAGCGGGTGTCGCCGCCGTGCGCGCCGACGGTCAGGAGGGCCCTGCGGGCGGCGCAGGCGGCCGCGGCGGTCTCGACCACGGCCCAGCGCTCGTCCTCGCTCAGCGCGGCGGGCTCGCCGGTGGTCCCGAGGGCGACCAGCCCGGCCGCGCCGGCCTCCAGCAGTTCGGCGGCGAGCACGGCGAGGGCGTCCAGCGCGACCGTGCCGTCCGCGGCGAAGGGCGTGATCAGGGGGACGTGGATGCCGGTGAGTTCCATGGCCACGATCCTGCGGCCCGCCGATCGCCCAGGTCCAGTTCACATTCGTGATGCTTCTCGTAAGCTGAGCCGATGCTCGACGTCCGACGCCTGCGCCTGCTGCGCGAACTCGCCCACCTCGGCACCATCGCCGCCGTCGCCGAGGCGCTCTCCTTCAGCCCTTCGGCGGTGTCCCAGCAGCTGTCCGTCCTGGAGAAGGAGGCGGGCGTCCCGCTGCTGGAGCGCACCGGGCGGCGGGTCGCGCTCACTCCGGCCGGGCGCAACCTCGTCCGGCACGCCGAGGCGGTGCTCGCCCTGCTGGAGCAGGCGGGCGCCGAACTCGCCCACGCCCGGCGGGGGTTGGCCGGCCCGCTGCGGATCGGCACCTACCCGTCGGCGGCCCGCGCGATCATCCCGGCGGTGCTGGCCGAGCTGGCCGCCTGGCATCCGGGCCTGGAGCCGATGGTGACCGAGGTGGATCCGGCGGGCGTCGCGGCGGCGCTGCGCGCGGGCGAGCTGGACGTCGCTCTGGTCCACGAGTACGACCTGGTCCCGGCCGATCCGGAGCCGGGCCTGGCGGTGACCCGTCCGGTGTTCACCGAGCCGATGTACCTGGCGGCCCGCGCCCCCGGTACGGTCGCCGAGCAGCGCGGCGCGCCGTGGATCATGGCCCCGCCGGGCACGCTCTGCCACAGCATGGCCGTCCGGGCCTGCGAGTCCGCCGGGTTCGCGCCCCGGATCCGGCACCAGATCGACGACTTCGCGACCGTCCTGGCCCTGGTGGCGGCCGGCCAGGGCGTGGCCCTGGTCCCGCAGCTGGGCGCCGCGCAGCCCCCGCCCGGTGTGGTCCTCACCCGGCTGCCGATGTACCGCCGCACCCGGGCCGCCTTCCGCGCGGGCGCCGGCTCCCACCCGGCCATCTCGGCCTTCGTCTCCGCCCTGCACACGGCCGTCCCCCCGGGCCTGGGCGGGCACGGCTGATCCCCCGGGCCCGGGGGATCAGGTCACCGGCTCAGCCCGCCAGGCAGCTCGGCCCGAGCAGCTGCTTGAGGTCCCCGAACAGCGCCGGGTCCGACTTCACCCGGTGCCGGTCCAGCCGCAGCACGGTCGTCTTGTTCCGGCCCTCCAGCCGCACCCGGACCTCCGTGGTGCCCCGGTGGCTGCCCAGCACCTCGCCGAGCCGGGCGATCAGCGGCGGGGTGATCTTCACGCTCGGGATGTTGATGACGATCGGCGCCTCGGCGTGCGCGTTCGACAGGTCCGGGACGGACAGCTCCATCCCCATCAGTCGCGGCACGTCCTCCCGCTTGTCCAGCTTGCCGCGCACGAACACCACGGCGTCCTCGACGAGTTGGGCCGAGACCAGCTGGTAGCTGGCGGGGAAGAACATGCAGTCGATCGAGCCCGCCAGGTCCTCGACGGTCGCGATGGCCCAGGCGTTGCCCTGCTTGGTCATCTTGCGCTGGAGGCCCGAGATGATGCCGCCGATGGTGACGATGGTGCCGTCGGGCCGTTCGGCGAGGTCGGCCACCGCGCAGTCCGCCTTGTCCGCGAGGACGTGCTCGATGCCGTGCAGCGGGTGCGAGGAGACGTACAGGCCGAGCATCTCCCGCTCCTGGGTGAGCAGGAAGGCCTTCTCCCACTCCTCCTCGGAGAAGACGACGTCGAGGCCGAAGCTGGGCTCGTCGGAGACGGCGTCCCCGCCGAACAGGTCGAACTGGCCCTCGGCCTCCTTGCGCTTGACCCCGACGACGTTGTCGATCATCGGCTCGAACTGCGCGCTGAGGCCCTTGCGGGTGTGCCCGAGCGAGTCGAAGGAGCCCGCCTTGATCAGCGATTCGACGGTCCGCTTGTTGCAGACCACCGACTCCACCTTGTCGAGGAAGTCCGGGAAGGAGCTGAACTTCCCCTTCGACTTGCGGGTGCGGATCATCGAGTCGACGACGGGGCCGCCGACGTTGCGGATCGCGGTGAGGCCGAACCGGACGAGCGTGTCACCGTGCGGGGTGAAGTCCGAGTCCGACTCGTTGACGTCCGGCGGCAGCACCTGGATGCCCATCTTGCGGCACTCGTTGAGGTAGATCGCCGACTTGTCCTTGTCGTCCTTGACGGACGTCAGCAGGCCGGACATGTACTCGGCCGGGTAGTTCGCCTTGAGGTAGGCCGTCCAGTACGAGACCAGCCCGTACCCGGCGGTGTGCGCCTTGTTGAACGCGTAGCCGGAGAAGGGGACCAGAACGTCCCACACCGCCTGGATCGCCGCGTCCGAGTAGCCGTGGTCCCGGCAGCCCTTCTGGAAGGGCACGAACTCGGCCTCCAGGATCTCCTTCTTCTTCTTGCCCATGGCCCGGCGCAGCAGGTCGGCCTGGCCGAGCGAGTAGCCGGCGAGGATCTGGGCGGCCTTCTGCACCTGCTCCTGGTAGACGATCAGGCCGTACGTCGGCTTGAGGATCTCCTCCAGGGGCTTCTCCAGCTCCGGGTGGATCGGGGTGATCTCCTGCTGGCCGTTCTTGCGCAGCGCGTAGTTGGTGTGCGAGTTGACGCCCATCGGGCCCGGTCGGTACAGCGCGAGGACGGCGGAGATGTCTTCGAAGTTGTCGGGCTTCATCAGCCGCAGCAGCGAGCGCATGGGGCCGCCGTCGAGCTGGAAGACGCCGAGCGTGTCGCCGCGCGCCAGCAGTTCGTAGGTCGGCTTGTCGTCCAGGGGCAGATCAAGCAGGTTGATCTTGATGCCCTTGTTCTTCTCGATCGCCTTGACGGCGTCGTCCATGATCGTCAGGTTGCGCAGGCCGAGGAAGTCCATCTTGAGAAGGCCGAGGCCCTCGCAGGTGGGGTAGTCGAACTGCGTGATGGTGACGCCGTCGGTGTGCCGGGTCCAGACCGGGATGTGGTCGGTCAGCGGCTCGGCGGACATGATGACGCCGGCCGCGTGCACACCGGGCTGGCGGATCAGGCCCTCGATGCCGCGCGCGGTGTCGATGACCTTCTTCACGTCCGGGTCGGACTCGTACAGCCCCCGGATCTCGCCGGCCTCGCTGTAGCGCGGGTGCGAGGAGTCGGTGATGCCGGAGAGCGGGATGCCCTTGCCCATCACGTCCGGCGGCATCGCCTTGGTGATCCGGTCGCCCATCGCGTACGGGTAGCCGAGGACGCGCGAGGAGTCCTTGATGGCGGCCTTCGCCTTGATGGTGCCGTACGTGACGATCATGGCGACCTTGTCGGATCCCCACTTCTCGGTCACGTACCGGATCACGTCACCACGCCGGCGCTCGTCGAAGTCGATGTCGACATCGGGCATGGAGATGCGCTCGGGGTTGAGGAAGCGCTCGAAGATCAGCCCGTGCGGGATGGGGTCGAGGTCGGTGATGCCCATCGCGTACGCGACCAGCGAGCCGGCCGCCGAACCACGGCCGGGGCCCACCGCGATGCCCTGCTCCTTGGCCCACATGATGAAGTCGGCGACCACGAGGAAGTACGCCGGGAACCCCATCTGGATGATGGTGTCCATCTCGTACTCGGCGAGCTTCTTGTGCTCCTCGTCGTACCCGCCCGGGAAGCGCCAGTCCATGCCCTTCCACACCTGGGACTTGAAGAAGTCCGCCTCGGACTCGAAGCCCTCCGGGATCGGGAAGCGCGGCATGAGGTTGCGGAACTTGAACATGCCCTCGGTGTCGACCCGGGAGGCGACGAGGAGCTGGCTGTTGCGGCAGCCCTCCTGCCAGGCGTCCGAGGAGTCCAGGGCGTACATCTCGGCGGCCGACTTGATGTAGTAGCCGGTGCCGTCGAAGCGGAAGCGGTCCGGGTCGGAGAGGTTCTTGCCGGTCTGCACGCAGAGCAGCAGGTCGTGCGCCCCGGCGTCGGCCTCGGTGGTGTAGTGCGAGTCGTTGGTGACGACCGGGGGGATGTTCAGCTTCTTGCTGATCTCCAGCAGCCCGTCGCGGACCCGCTTCTCGATGTCGAGGCCGTGGTCCATCAGCTCCAGGAAGTAGTTCTCCTTGCCGAAGATGTCCTGGTAGTCGGCGGCCGACTTCACCGCCTCGTCGAACTGGCCCAGGCGCAGCCGGGTCTGCACCTCGCCGGACGGGCAGCCGGTGGTGGCCATCAGGCCGCCGGACAGGTCGGAGATCAGCTCCTTGTCCATCCGGGGCCACTTCACCAGCCAGCCCTCGGCGTAGGAGCGCGAGGTCAGCTTGAAGAGGTTGTGCAGGCCCTCCTTGTTGCGGGCCCAGATGGTCTTGTGGGTGTAGGCGCCGGAGGCGGAGACGTCATCCCGCTTCTGGTGCGGCTGGCCCCACAGGATGCGCTTGGTGTTGGAGCGGGACTCCGGCGCGACGTACGCCTCGATGCCGATCACCGGGGTGATCCCGGCGGCGGTCGCCTGCTTGTGGAACTCGGCGGCGCCGTACATGTTCCCGTGGTCGGTCATCGCGACGTGGGTCTGGCCCAACCGCTCGACCTCCTTGAACATCTGCTTCAGCCGGGCGGCACCGTCCAGCATCGAGTACTCGGTGTGGACGTGCAGATGCGCGAACGGCTGATCGCTCAAGGCGGGGCCTCCGGAGGCGAGTGCGGGTCTGGTGGGCCGGCGAACGCGCAGGTACGCGCAGGTCACGGAAGGTGCCTGGAAACGGATGTGGCCCGGACCACCTCGTGGGGTCCGGACCATCACTCACACGTTCACGCGTCTACTCTAGCTCCCCTTCGGAGGCGGCTCCCTCCGGCTCGGAGCCTCCCGAGCTCAGCCCGGCGAGTCGCGCCCCGGCGGCCTCGCGGACCTCCGGTACCTCCATCGGGTCGTCCCGCAGGTGGGCGAGGCGTTCCCGGACGTGGGGGCGGTCGGGGGCGTGCGCGACGGCCAGGAGGCGGGCGTCGGCCTCGCAGTCCCAGAGGCACTCGGTGTACACCTCGGCCAGCCCGGCGGGGGCGATGGCGGCCAGTGACTCCAGGTAGCCGGGGCGCTCGGAGGAGTGCGGCGTCCACAGCCAGAAGCGGCGCAGCAGCGACCCGGCCCCGGCCGCTTCGGGGCCGAACCGGGCCAGGCCCCGGGCGGTGTGCATCGGGCCGCACCACTCCTGGGCCGCCCACTGCCGCTCCAGCTCGCCCGTCGCCATGGGCAGACCGGGATCACTCGCGCCGCCGTGCTCGGACAGCAGGGCGCGCGGGCTCGCGCTGTCCCGCTCGGGGGCCGGGTCCGTCGAGCCGCGAGGGCCACGCCGCTCACGGACGTCCTGCCCGGCCGCCAGATCCTCCCACCACTGGGGCGGCCAGACCACGGCCACCGACTCCAGGACGGCCACCCGGTGCTCGCCCTCGCGGACGTGGGTACGGAGTGCGTCCCGGGCCTCGGCGGAGCCGCCGAGCGCCAGCAGCTCCAGGACTCCGGTGGCCCGCAGGCAGGTGTCCTCGTCCCCGGTCAGCAGTTCGACGATCGGTCCGACCGGCAGTTCCAGGTCCCGGACGAGCCGCGCCAGGTAGAGGTGCCGGTCGTCCACCTGCCGGTCCCAGCGCCAGTCCCAGCGGATGCACCCGTAGACCAGGTCGGCGGCTGCCGCCGGGTCCTCCGCCGCCATCCGCGCGCCCAGGCCCCGGCCGCGCTGCAACAGCCCGGGCAGGGTGCCTGCCGGGGCGTACTCGTATCTCCGCTGTGCCACGTGCCCAATCGTCCCCCAGCCCCCGACGGCTGGGCGGCGGGGGCTGGGGGTGGGGGTGGGGGCTGGGGGTTAGGTGTCCTCGTCGGGCGGGGTCGCGCGGAGGGCGGTGATGACGCCCAGGACGACGGTGGCGATCGCCAGGGCGAGGAGGACCGCGAAGGCGGCTCCGATCAGGAATCGCACCGGTCGGCGTCTCGTTCGGCGGCGAGGAGGAGGGAGAGGAGGTTGAGGAGGGTGGACGCGGGGGCGGTGTTGAAGCGGACGAGGATGCGGCCGTCGATGGTGCGGTCGGTGGTGGCCGAGGGCCAGATGAGGCCGAACTTGCGGCCGCGCTCGTCGACTTCGGCGAGGAGGGTGTGGATGTTCTCGTCGGTGTAGAGCCGGATCCGGGGGTCGGTCGGCAGCATGGGGCGACGGCGCGGGAGGGACATCAGGCGGCCTCCAACTCCAGCTCGAACCAGACGGATTTGCCACGTTCCTGGGGGTCCACGCCCCAGCGGTGGGTGAGGCCTTCGATGAGCAGGAGGCCCCGACCGGACTGGGCGAGGGGCGCCGGCTCTTGCTTCTTGGGGAGGTCCGGGCTCTCGTCGCTGACGGACACCCGGAGGGTGGGGCCGACAGCGAGGATGAGGACGAGCGGCGCGGGGGTGCCGCCGTGCCGCCAGGCGTTCACGAGCATTTCGACGAGCGCGAGTTCGGCGTCCGCAGTGGCCGAGGGCGAGTACCCGCAACGACCCATCGCGTCCCGGAGGGACTGGCGGGCGATAGCGAGGGAGGGCGTGTTGAGGTGGCGCATGGGAGTTCTCCCGAGGCGTGATGGTGAGGGAAGAACCGGCGGGCATGCCGCCGAAAGCCCCAGCAATAGGGTGCTATTGACGATCCGTCGGATCGCCATGACGCCGAACATACAGCACTGGTATCACGTGTAGAACGAAAACCGGATAGGTTCACCCTCAAGTGCCACCCTCCGCCCCCAGGTGGACCCGCGCCCAAGCGGCGCGGCAGACTTGGAGCACACCGGCAAGGAAGGACCCAATGCCGCCACGACTCAATCCGACGCTCCGTCAACGTCGTATCGGTGCCGAGCTTCGGAAGATGCGCGAGGCCGCCGGCCTTCAGACCGTAAACCTGAGCAGGGCCCTTGGCATCGACAGAACTCAGGTCAGCCAAATGGAGTCGGGCAAGATCGGCGTGAGCCCAGAACGGCTCCGTTCCTTCGCAGCAGCTTGCAAGTGCGCGAACATGCCCTTGGTCGAGGCGCTGGAGTCCATGGTCCAGGACCGCTCCAAGGGCTGGTGGGAGGAGTACCGAGGGTCCCTCCCTGACGGCATCCTTGAGAACGCGGAGCTGGAGAAGCGTTCGAACGGGCTCATGATGTGGCTCCTCACCCACATGCCGGGCCCTTGCCAGACCATCAACTACGCCTCGTCAGTCTTCGGGCGAGTATTTCCTCCGCTCCCTCGGCACGAGTTGGAGGCCCGCACTGCGTTCAGAATGCAGCGCAAGGCCGACCTGCGCCGCAATCCGAAGCCGCTGACCGCCTTCATCTACGAGTCGGTACTGTGGACCCGGTTCGGCGGTACCCAGATCCTCAAGGAACAACTCGGCTCTCTACTCGAAGACTCCGAGCTGCCCTGGATGACCATTCGAGTCGTACCGTTCGACGTCGAGACCTTCCCCGGGGCCGCCGAGAACCTCGCCTACGCGTTCGGCTCGGTCCCTGAGCTCGACACTGTCGAGCGGGAACTCTCCCAGGGCCCCGAATACCTCGACGCCGTCAACGAGCTGGCCAGCTACCGGTACATCTTCGAGCGCACTGAATCGGTTGCGCTGAGCGAGAGCGGCTCTCGCGACCTGATCCGCAAAATCGCACGAGACCTATGAAAGGCCCATCATGACCGACACCGAGTGGCAGAAGTCTTCCTTCAGCGGCAGCGTCGAGAACTGTGTGGAGGTCCGAACGGTCAACGGGGCAGTCGAACTCCGCGAGTCGGACGAGGGCCATGTCATCATCCCCACCACCCCCGCCCACTTCGCCGCCTTCCTCCAAGCCGCCAAGACCGGCGAGTTCGACCACCACGCTTAGACGCACCACAGCGCAGGAAGTCGGCCAACCCGACTTCCTGCGCCAAACAACCAACGGGACCCCAGGTGACCGACACCAACTGGCAGAAGTCCAGCTACAGCGCCGCGAACAACGAGTGCGTGGAGATCCGCACCGCCGACGGCCTGGTCGAACTCCGCGAGTCCGACCAGGGCCACCTCACCATCCCCACCACCCCCGCCCACTTCGCCGCCTTCCTCCAGGCCGCCAAATCCGGCGAGTTCGACCACCACGCCTAGGGCTGTGACCGCGTAGGTTCGCCGCTAGGGCGGACGCCCCCTCGACGCCGCAGCCTGACCGACCGCGAACCGCAGCCCCGGAGTGCCGAAAGGGACAGGTTCACGAGAAGGACAGCGGCAGAAGGACGGCTCAGGAGGCGGACGGCTCGATCTCCCCCGCGAAGACGATGACCTGGTCGATGAGGCTCCGCCGCAGATGGACGACGTCCGTTCCCGCCAGGCGGGGGCCTCCATCCGGCGTGGTGAAGACCCACTGGTACCGGGCCCACTCGCCAGGCATGTCCACCGCCGAGCAGCGCGCCATCGTGCCGGCCCCCGCCGGGTGGCGCCGGATGTCCAGCACGAACTGCTCGACCGCCGCGATTCCTTCGCTGCGACCCAACGGCCCCCAGAAGACCACGTCTGAGGTCAGGGCCTGGGAGAGCAGGGCAGTCACATAGCTGTCGTCCGAGGCGTTGAACGCGGAGATGAACGTGTCGATCGCGGAGCGTGCCGTCTCTTCCTGCATGCCCCAGTAATACCAGCCGTTGCGCGTACGCTCGTCCCGCGAGCCGCCTTCCGATCACGGTGGACCATCCCGGTCACAGCGCTGGACACACCACAGCGCAGGAAGTCGGCCAACCCGACTTCCTGCGCCGAACAACCAACGGGACCCCAGATGACCGACACCAACTGGCAGAAGTCCAGCTACAGCGCCGCGAACAACGAGTGCGTGGAGATCCGCACCGCCGACGGCCTGGTCGAAGTCCGCGAGTCCGACCAGGGCCACCTCATCATCCCCACCACCCCCACCCACTTCGCCGCCTTCCTCCAGGCCGCCAAGACCGGCGAGTTCGACCACCACGCCTAGTAGGGCCCGCTTGGAGTCGTGATCACGTGGCCGGAAAAAGGATTGGACGGGGCGGTGCTCGGGCTTGTAGCTTGCAGTTGACCGTGACACCGCCCGAGGAGGTGAGACCCATGAACGCTGTATCGACGTGGGTGCTCCCCCTTTCCGTTACGGCCGGCGACTGACGTAGGTGTCGCCGGGAGCGCCTCGACAACAAGGCACTCCCGAAAGGCAACACCCATGAACTCTCTGCACTTCACCGCCGAGTCGTCGTCGGACGGCATGCTCGAACGCGACTTCACCGTGGGCGACGTCCCCGGCGTTCTCTGGTCTCCGGCCTCCGACGCGACCGATCGCGCACCCCTGGTCCTGATGGGCCACGGCGGCGGCGCCCACAAGAAGCACCCGGCGATGGTGGGCCGCGCCCAGCGTCTCGTGACCGGCTGCGGCTACCGTGTCGCCGTCATCGACGCGCCCGGTCACGGCGACCGGCCCCGCACCGCGCAGGACGAGCAGGAGATCGCCGAACTGCGCAAGGCGCAGGCGGCGGGCGAGCCGGAAGGCCCGATCGTCGTCCGCTACAACGCCCGCCTGGCGGAGCTCGCCGTGCCCGAGTGGCAGGCGACCCTGGACGCCCTTCAGGAACTCCCGGAGATCGGCGCCGACGGGCCGGTGGGCTACGTCGGCATCGCCATGGGCACCGCGCTCGGGGTGCCGCTGGTGGCGGCCGAGCCCCGGATCACGGCCGCGGTCTTCGGCCTGATGTGGCCCGATGCCCTGTTCGAGAAGGCGAAGCAGATCACCGTCCCGATCGAGTTCGGCCTGCAGTGGGACGACGAGCTCATCCCGCGCGAGGCCGGCCTCGCGCTGTTCGACGCCTTCGCCTCGAAGGAGAAGACGTTGCACGCCAACGCGGGCAAGCACTTCGAATGGCCCAGGTTCGAGGCCGACAGCGCGACCCGGTTCCTCGCCCGGCATCTCGGCCAGGCGGTCACTTCATCGGCCTGATGAGATGAGCGGTGGCGGGGGGCCGGGGGGGCAGCCCCGCCCCCCCCCCCCCCGGCCGGGGGGCGCGGCCGGGGCCCTGGCGGGGGCACCCGCGGGGGCGGATACCGGCCGCCCCCCCGCCCCCCCCCAGGTAC